>NZ_JBDOQQ010000006.1:0-283091 GCF_039839775.1 Roseomonas sp. CAU 1739 | reverse complement strand
CCTCAGGCGAGGAAACCATCCAACAATCCAGCGATTAACCCACCAACCTCAGCGGGGCAGTCAACTTAGTGACCCTCAGGCCCCTCGTCAACACCCCACACCAGCGGCGTGAGGGGGCTTCTATGGCCCTTCGCATACGTGGTCAACCCCCCTTCCGCCAGGAAAGGTACCATTCCGCGAAGCGCGGCACGCCGCGCTCGATCGACGTATGCGGCTCATAGCCGCAGACCGCCCGAATGGCTTCGATATCCGCGAAAGTCTCCAGCACATCGGTGGCCGGCCGTGGGGTATCCACGACCACGGCCCGGCGCCCCAGCGCTTCTTCCAGCACGGCCACGAAGCGCCGCACCTCCTCGCTGCGATGGTTGCCGATGTTCAGAAGGCGCGGTGTGGAACCGGCCGCCGGATGGTCCAGGCACCCCACCACGCCCGCCACGATGTCATCGACGAAGGTGAAATCGCGCTTCAGCCGCCCCCCATCATACAGCGTGATCGGCCGCCCCTGCAGGATCGCCTCCGCGAACATCCACGGCGCCATGTCCGGCCGCCCCCAGGGCCCATAGACCGTGAAGAACCGCAGTCCCGTCTGCGGCAGGCCGAACAGATGGGCATAGGATTCGCTGATCAACTCGCCCGACCGCTTGGTCGCCGCATAAAGCGACACCGGATGGTCCACCCGGTCCGTCTCGGCGAAGGGCAGGTCGCGATTCCCCCCATAGACCGAGGAAGAGGACGCGTAGACCAGATGCTCCAGCCGCTTCAGGCGCCGGGCCAGTTCCAGTACGACCAGATGCCCCATCACATTAGCCTGAACATAGGCATAGGGGTCCACCAGCGAATGCCGCACCCCCGGCTGGGCAGCGAGGTGGATGATGCGCGTCACATCGACCTGGCTCTCGGCCAGCCCCAGCATGGCATCCCTATCGGCGACGTTGGCGCTCACGAACCGAAAGCCCGGCCGCGATTCGAGCCGCGCGAGCCGTGCCCGTTTCAGCCCGACATCGTAATAGGGATTGAGGTCGTCAACGCCGACCACCTGGTCTCCGCGAGACAGCAGCGCCTCGGCAACATGCATCCCGATGAAGCCGGCCGCGCCGGTCAGCAGTACGGTCATGCGCGCACCAGCCGGTCCTCAAGCAATTCCAGCACCGCATGCCCCAGCGCGATATGGGCCTCCTGAATCCGAGCCGTCACATCGCTCGGGACGATCAGCGGATGATCGCACAACGCCCTCGCCGGCCCACCATCGCCCCCCAGCAGGCCAACCGTCACGATTCCCATGCCGCGCGCCGTCTCCAGCGCCCGCCGCACATTGGGCGACCGGCCGCTGGTCGTGATGCCGAACAGCACGTCCCCCGCTCGGCCCAACCCCGACAAAGGTCGGGCGAAGACCTCATCGAACCCATAGTCGTTGCCGCCTGCGGTCAAGGCCGTCGGGTCCAGCGTCAGCGCGATCGCCGGCCAGGATGGCCGCTCAACCCTGGATCGCAGCCGCACCAACCATTCCGTCGCCAGATGCTGCGCATCCGCCGCGCTACCGCCATTGCCGCAGAAGAACAGCTTGCCCCCGCCCCGCATCGATGCCTCGCAGGCATCGACCACGCCGATCACCGCCGTCGTCATCTCCCCGGCCAAGCGATGGCGCAGGGCAGCGCCTTCTTCCATCAGCGAGACGAAGCGGGCGGCTTCCTCCATGTCAACTATCCGCCGTGATGTGGTTCGCGCGGATCACACGGCCCCACTTCTCGATCTCGGCGGCCAGGAAGCGCCCACAAACCTCACGAGAGGATGCCTGAACGTCGCATCCCTGCTCCTCGATCTTGGCCTTCACATCCGGGTCGGTCACCGCGCGCGCCAGCGCCGCCTGCATCTTGGCCAGGATCGGCTCCGGCGTGCCGGCGCGGCCGAGGAAGGCCCACCAGGTCGGTGCCTCGAAATCCCCGTAGCCCTGCTGGGCGAAGGATCGTACGCCGGGCACGTGCCGCGTCTCCCCAGGCGTCGTCACGCCGAGCGGCCGCAGGATGCCGTTGCGGATGTGCTGGCTGATGATCACGACATTCGACATGAACAACGGCACGTTGCCCGCCACCACGTCCTGAACCGCGGGTCCGCCGCCGCGATAGGGCACATGGGTCAACTGGATGCCGGCCTGGCTGGTCAGCAGCGTCGTCGACACATGCGCAAGGCCGCCGGCGCCCGAGGTGGCATAGCCGATCGAATCCGGCGCGCGCTTCGCCGCATCGACCACATCCTGGAAGGTCCGGTACGGCGTGTCCTTGTGCGTCACCAGCGCAAGCGGCCCGGTCGCCACCAGGCTGACCGGCGCGAAGGCCTCCATGGCGCGATAGGGCAGGCGCATCACGGTCTGGTTGGTCGCCTCATTGTCGTAGGCGAGCATCCACGTGTAGCCGTCGGGCTGGGCGCGCGACATCTCGATGCCGCCGATCGAACCCGAGGCGCCGCCGCGGTTTTCGATGACGACCGGCTTGCCGAGCCCCTCCGACAATTTGGCCTGGAACAGCCGGGCAATGGTGTCGACCGACCCGCCCGGTGGAAAGGGAACGATGATCCGGACCGGCCGTTCCGGCCAGGCGCCCTGCGCGCTCGCGACTCGCGGGGCTGTCAGCCCTGCCGCCGCCAGAGCGATCACTGCGCGACGATCCATATGACAGCCTCCCGGAACCATTCTTGCCCCGATCAGGGCCTCATACGGCAGATGACATGCCGGCCTGCCGCACTCAAGCCTGGGTGACCGCGGCTTCGGCGAAGCCCGCGCGGATCGCCTCGGCAAGCGTATCCACCACCGGACCACCGATATCGCCGGTCACCAGCACGATCGAAAAATCCGGCAAGGGCGGCATACCCTCCTCGGGGCCAAGGAAGCGCAACCCTGGCGGCAGCGGCCCCGGCAGGCCGATGGTCACCGCGAGCCCGGCCAGCGTCGGCGCCAGCGTCCCCATCTGCGATGTGCTGGTATAGGCAACGCGCCAGGGGATGCCGGCCTCATCCAGCGCACGCACGGCGGCGCTGTGCCAAACGCAGCCAGGTTGCGCCGTCGCGAGCGGCATCGGCGCGCGCCGATGCGTGGCGTGCCCGGCCGAACCGATCCAGCGCAGCCCGGCCCGCCACAGCGGCTGGCCCATCATCCCCGGCCGCTCATTGCCGCCCGACAGCAGGGTCAGGTCGATCTCGTCCCGCACCAGGCGGTCGACCAACTCGTTCGACGGCGCGCAGGTGACCTCCACCTCGACGGCCGGATGGACCTGCGCGAAGCGCGCGAGGATCCCCGGCAGCCAGCGCAGCGCGTAGTCGTCGGGGGTGCCGAGCCGGACCGTCCCGGCCACCGCCGGGGTGCGAAAGGTGGTGACGATCTCGTCATGCATGGCGAGCAGCCGCCGCGCGCGTTCCAGCAGCCAGATGCCGTGCGGCGTCGTCTCGACCCCACGTGGCCCACGCAGCAGCAAGGGCTGCCCGAGCGTCTCCTCCAACCGGCGGATCTGCATGGACACGGCCGATTGGGTGCGCCCGACGGCGCTCGCCGCCCGGGTGAAGGATCCGCCCTCGGCGATCAGCACGAAGGAGCGGAGCAGGTCGGGATCGATGCCCGGGGGAATGGCCAGCATGGTGGTGCCCTCCGGGGGTATCCATCAGTGATCTTGATGTTAATCGTCAAGCGATTTCATTTTCCTGATGCGTTCCCCGACGCCATCTTCCTGGTCAGGCGCATTCAGGAGGATGGCCACATGACGACCCGCAGCCTTCCCATTTCCCTCACCGACCGGGCAACCGCCCCGCGCAGCACCGCCTGGATCGACTGGCTGCGCCGCGTCGTCCATGCCGTCGAAAGCCGCCATCATCTGGCCGAGATGGACCGCCGCATGCTGTCCGATATCGGCCTCAGCCGGTCCGAGGCCTTGGAAGAAGCCCGCCGCGCACCGTGGAATCTGACGCCGCCGCGGCGCTGACCGCAGCCTGCGGTAACGCAAGACCCGGGCGGCGGGGGTGGTGCAGGATGGCTCGGCTCTGTCCGGATGCCGCTCATGCCACCCCCGATCCGCTCCGACTACTGGGCCGCCTCACCCGATGACCTGCTCGCCAGCCTTGCCACATCCCGCGACGGGCTGACGACGACGGCCGCGCAGCAACGCCTCGACCTGCATGGCCGCAACAGCACGGCTCCGCCCGCCGGGAGGCGACTTGTCCGCCACATCCTGGCACGGCTCACCGAACCGCTCGTCGCCATCCTGCTGATGGCCGCCGTCATCTCCGGGGTGACCGGGGATTGGGCGAGCTGCGCCATCATCCTCGGCATCGTCACGGCCTCCGTCGCGCTGGACGTGACCCAGGCGCAGCGTGCCGAGGCGACGGCCGAGGCGCTGCGGCAATCCGTCGCCCTGCGCGCACGCGCGCTGCGGGACGGCCAGCCCGCCGAGATCCTCGCGGAGGAGGTGGTCCCCGGCGACATCATCGACCTCGAGGCCGGCGACCTGGTGCCGGCCGATGGCATCGTGCTCGATGCCCATGCCGCGCAGGTGAATGAGGCATTGCTGACCGGCGAGCCCTATCCGGTCGAGAAACGCCCCGGCCCGGACGCGGTGGAGAATCCCGCCGACGCGGCCTCGGCGATCTTCGGCGGCACGGCGATGGTGTCGGGCAGCGCGCGGATGCTGGTGGTGGCGACGGGGGCGCAGGCGCGCCTCGGCGGCATCGCGGCGTCCTTGCGCGCCGAGCCGCCGCCCTCCGCCTTCCAGCGCGGCCTGCATGATTTCGGCGTGCTGATCCTGCGGCTGACCGGGTTCCTGGTGCTGTTCGTGCTGCTGACGCATCTCGTCTCGGGCAAGCCGGCGCTCGAATCCTTCCTGTTCGCCGTCGCCCTCGCCGTGGGGCTGACGCCGGAGTTGCTGCCCATGGTGATGACCGTCACCCTGTCGCGCGGCGCGATGCGCATGGCGACGCGGCGGGTGGTGGTGAAGCGGCTCGCCGCCATTCATGACCTCGGTTCGATGGATGTGCTGTGCACCGACAAGACCGGCACGCTGACCGAGGGACGCATCACCCTGGTCGGCCATCCTGACCTGGACGGGGCGGATGATGCGCAGGTGCGGGACCTGGCGTCGATCAGCGCCGGGCTCGGGACCGGCCTGCCGAGTGCACTGGATGCGGCCATCCTCCTCGCCGGGGCGCCGCCAGCGGAGTGGCGGCATGTCGGCGACGTGCCCTTCACCTTCGATCGCCGGCGCAGTTCCGTGCTCGCCGGCCAGGATGGGCGGCGCCTGCTGGTGGTGAAGGGCGCGGCGGAGGAGGTGCTGGCGCGCTGCACCGCCGCCGGCACGCCGGGGGGTGCCGTGGTGCCGCTCGATGCCGGGCTGCGCGCGCGCGCCACGGCGCTCGAGGAAGCCAAGGCCGCCGACGGGCTGCGCTGCATCGCCATCGCCTGGCGCGACATGCCGGCCGATTCCGAAGCCGCGACGATCGAGGATGAGCGCGACCTCACCTTCGCCGGCTTCTGCATTTTCGTGGACCCGCCCAAGAAGGGCGCGGCGGAGGCGATCGCGCGTCTCGGGCGGCTCGGCGTGCGGGTGAAGATCGTCTCGGGTGACGGGCCGGCGGTGGTGCGGCACCTGGTGGCGAGCCTTGGCCTCAAGACGCGTGGGATGCTGACCGGGACGGAGATCACGCATCTGTCGGATACGGCGCTGGCGGCGCGGGCGCAGCACACGGACCTGTTCGCCCGCGTCTCGCCGGACCAGAAGACGCGCATCATCCGGGCGCTCAAGGCGCGCGGGCATCGCGTCGGCTTCCTCGGCGACGGCATCAACGACGCGCCGGCGATCCATGCCGCCGATGCCGGACTGTCGGTGGATGGTGCGACGGATGTGGCGCGCGCGGCCGCCGACATGATCCTGCTCGATCACGATCTCGGCGTGCTGGCGGATGGCGTGGAGGAAGGCCGCCGGACGCATGCGAACATCATGAAGTATGTGCGCATGGGGACGTCGTCGAATTTCGGCAACATGCTGTCGATGGCCGCCGCCTCGCTGGTGATCCCGTTCCTGCCACTGACGCCGATCCAGGTACTGCTGAACAACCTGCTCTACGATCTCAGCGAGACCGGCATCCCCTTCGATTCCGTCGATGCCTCGGACATGGCACGACCGCATGGCTGGGACATGCATGAGGTGCTGCGCTTCACCATGGTGCTGGGGCCGCTGTCATCGCTGTTCGACATCGCGACCTTCGCGGTGCTGCTCTGGGGCTTCGGCGCCGGGCCAGACGAGTTCCGCACCGCCTGGTTCGTCGAATCCATGGCGACGCAGATCCTGGTGATCTTCCTGATCCGCAGCGCTGCGCCAGCCTGGCGGTCGCGGCCGCATCCGGCACTGATGGCGACCTCGCTCGGTGCACTGGCGGTGGCGCTGCTGCTGGCGCTGACGCCGATCGGTTCGGCCTTTGGCTTCGCACCGCTGCCGCCATCGTTGATGGCAACGATGGCGGGGCTGGTGCTGCTTTACCTGGTTTCGGCCGAGGCGCTGAAGCGCTTCGCCATGGCGCCCGCCCGCCGGCGGCGCCATGGGATCAGGGCATCGTGACGGGCTGGCGTTCCAGTTCGGCAACACGCGACCGCAGGGCGGCAAGTTCCGTTCGCATGGCGGCGAGCTGCTCGCCGACGGGATCGTCCTCGGGGTCGGTCAGCCCGTAGCCCACCATCGGGTCGCCGCAGGGCGAGCCCGCCGGCGGCCGCGCCGGAATGCCCACCACGGTGCAACGCGCAGGGACATCCTTCGTCACCACGGCATTGGCGCCGACCCGGGCACCATCGCCGACCAGGATTGGGCCGAGCACCTGCGCCCCCGCCCCGATCGCGACGTTGTTGCCGATGGTCGGGTGCCGCTTGCCCGGGCTGCCCGACAGCCCACCCAGCGTGACGCCGTGATAGATCAGCACGTCGTCGCCGATCTCGGCCGTCTCCCCGATCACCACGCCCATGCCGTGGTCGATGAACAGCCGCCGGCCGATCTGCGCGCCGGGATGGATCTCGATGCCGGTCAGGAAGCGGCCGATATGGGAGACGAAGCGCGCGAGGCCGTGCAGCCGCATCCGCCACAGCGCATGCGCCATGCGGTGCCAGACCACGGCATGCAGCCCGGCATAGCAGAGGATCGCCTCCGGCCAGGAAGGCCGGGCCGGGTCGCGGCTGCGGATGGCGCGGGCGAGTTCGATCACTTCCATGGATGCCCCCAGGGAGGAATGCGTCAGGCGAGCCAGGGCGGCACGGGCAGGCCCTTGCCGCGCAGGAATTCCGGATTGAACAGCTTGGACTGGTAGCGCGCGCCGCCATCGCAGAGCAGCGTCACGATGCGGTGACCCGGCCCCATCGCCTTCGCCACCTTGATCGCCGCGGCCACGTTGATGCCGGCGGAACCGCCGACCGACAGCCCTTCATGGATCTGCAGGTCGAAGACCTGTTCCAGGGCCTCGTCATCCGTCACCTGCACGGCGTCATCGATCAGCGCGCGGTCGGGTTCGAGGTTGCCCGGCACGCGGGCGGCCTGGCCGATGCCCTCGGTGATGGAATTGCCCTCGGCCTTTAGCGTACCGGTCTTCACCCAGGAATACAGGGCGCTGCCCATCGGGTCGGCGAGGACGATGCGCACGCCCTGTTTGCGCGCCTTCAGCGCCCGCGCGACGCCGGCGAGCGACCCGCCGGTGCCGCAGGAACAGGTGAAGGCATCCACGCGCCCATCGGTCTGGGTCCAGATCTCGGGGCCGGTCGTCGCCTCATGCGCCGCGCGGTTGGCGGTGTTGTCGAACTGGTTGGCATGGACGGCACCCATCTCCTCCGCCAGCCGGCGGCTGTAGTGGACGTAGTTGCCGGGATCCGAATAGGGCTTGGCCGGGATTAGGCGAAGGTCGGCGCCGATCATGCGCAGAAAGTCGATCTTCTCCTTGCTCTGGGTTTCCGGCACCACGATCACGGCGCGATAGCCGCGCGCATTTGCCACCAGGGTGATGCCGATGCCGGTATTGCCCGCCGTGCCTTCCACGATGGTGCCAGGCTGGCCGGGCGTCAGCAGGCCGCGCTTTTCGGCATCGAGGATGATGCCCAGCCCGGCGCGATCCTTCACCGAGCCGCCCGGATTCATGAACTCGGCCTTGCCGAGGATCTCGCAGCCGGTCGCCTCGCTGGCCCGGCGCAGGCGGATCAGCGGCGTATTGCCGACCGCGCCCTCGAAGCCGTCCACGATGCCGGGGGCGGGGGGCGGGACTGCATCCATGGCGCGACGTTCCTTGCATTCTATGACGTGATGGTCGGGTGCCGAAGCCGGTCGGGCAAGGGGCAGGAAACCGTTTCTCCTGAATGACTTGTTGGCAGAAATCCTTGGCCCGCACGATGCTTTCGGGACCAAACTCTCCACAGTCCTTGACCTTTGGGCGCGCGACACGAGAACATAGAGCGAACATCAGCGGCCCCTTCCCCGGCCATGTCAGCCCCCCCGACCCTCGCCCCGTTCGACCGTCCCGCCCTGATCTCCGCGCTGCGCGCCCGCATCGCGCGGATGGAACGCGCCGGCGCGGCCGGAGCCCTGGCGGCGCGCGGGGAGGATATCGTCGCCCTCGCCCCGGCGATCGATGCCGCGCTGCCCTGGGGCGGCCTGCCGCGCGCCGCACTGCATGAGATCCTGGCCGCCGAGCCCGGTGCCGCCGCCGGTTTCGCCGCCATGCTGCTGGCCCGCGCCGGGGGCACCGTGCTGTGGATCGCCCCGGAACCCGATGCCTGGCCGCCGGGGCTCGCCCGGTTCGGCCTGTCCCCCGCCCAACTCGTACTGGTGCGCGCGCCGCGCGGGCAGGATGCGCTTTGGGCCATGGAGGAAACGCTGCGCTGCCCGGCCGTCGGCGCCGCGCTGTTGGTTGCGGGTGAACTCGACCTGACCGCCGCGCGGCGGTTGCAACTCGCCGCCGAGGCCGGGGGCGTGCTGGGCCTGCTGCTGCGTTCGGACGAGGACGGCGCCGCCCCGACCGCTGCCCTGACCCGCTGGCGGATCGGCGCCGCGCCCACCGACAGTCGGAGCTCTCATGACATCGGCGACCCGACCTGGAGCCTGGATCTGCTGCGCTGCCGGGGTGGGCGGGGCGGCGCCTGGCGTGCCGCCTGGCATGGCGACCAGTTGGTGACCGAGGACACGGCAGCGCGGGGCGCCCCGACGCGGAGGCGGGCATGAGGCAGCGCTTTTGCCGCTCACCCCGCCTGGCGCTGCCTTCTCTCCTGGATCCGGAATCCGCAGGGTCGGGGAAGGCCGTGGCTGCCACGACACTCGGCCAGGGGGCGGCACCTCCCGGCCGCCGTTTCCTCGCCCTCATCCTCCCGCGCTTTCGTGTCGAGCGCCTACGCGGCCGCGGTCCGGCAGCCATCTGGGGCCAGCGCGGATCACGACGACTGATCCTTGCCGTCAGCGCCGAGGCCGAGGCTGCCGGATTGCAGCCGGATCAGGCTCTGGCAGATGCCCAGGCAATCCTGCCCGACCTGATCCCGACGCAGGAAGATCCGGCCGGCGATGCGGCAGCACTGGGGAGGCTCGCGCTCTGGGCCCTGCGCTTCACACCGCTGGTCGGGCATGCGGACGATGACGCACTGCTGTTGGACATCACCGGCGCGGCACATCTGTTCGGCGGCGAGGCCGCCTTGAGGCAGGCCGTACTGGATCAGTTGGAACGGCTGGGCTTTTCAGCCATCGGCGCCACGGCCGGCAGTGCCGGCGCAGCGTTGGCGCTGGTCCGTGCCGGCTGGAGTGGCCTGGTGCCGTCCGGCAAGGAAGCGCAGACGGTCGCGCAATTGTCCCTGGCTGCACTGGATCTGGAAGCGCCGCTGATCAGCGCCTTGCAGAGCGTCGGATTGCGGGATGTCGGCAGCGTCGCGGCGCAGCCTCGGCCAGCGCTGGTGCGGCGGTATGGCGCCGGGCTGGCGCTGGCGCTCGATCAGGCATTGGGGCGCGTTGCGCGTCCGATCACGCCCATCCGCCCTCCACCAGCGATGGCCGTAGCGCAGGATTTCGCGGATCCAGTGGTAACGCGGGAAGGGATCGAGGCGGCTCTCGATGAACTGCTGGCGGATCTTTGCCGGGCGCTGCGGGAAGCCGGTCGCGGAGCGCGGCGGATGCAGCTGCGGGCGCATCGCATGGATGGCGATGTGCAGGAGATAGCGATTGGCACTGGCCTGGCCTCGCGGGACCCGAAGCATCTCGCCCGACTGTTCCATGGGAAGCTCGAGCGCCTGCAACCGGATTGCGGCTTCGACCGGATCACGCTGGAGGCACCGACGACGGACCCGCTGTCGGGAGAGCAAGGCGGGCTGGGCACGACAGGGCGCGTGGAACGGCGCGCGGAGTTGGCGCAACTGCTCGACCGGCTGTCGCAACGCCTGTCGGTCTGGCGCTTGGCACCACGAGCCAGCCAGTGGCCGGAAAGAGCCATGGCGCGCGTAAACGCGTTCGAGACGATTGAGGTACCGCAAGGCTGGACGCCACGACCACGGCCGGTGCGGCTGCTGCGGCGGCCGCCTATCTTGCAGGTGATGGCGCAGGTGCCGGATGGCCCGCCTTTCCGCCTTCGGCTCGGCCGCACCTGGCATCGCGTGCTGCGCGCCGAGGAGGCCGAGCCGATCGAACCGGAGTGGTGGCGAGACCGGCCGGATCGCCTGCCGCGCGATTATTACCCGGTGGAGTTGGACTCGGGTGCGCGGCTCTGGGTCTGCCGTGCCGGGCCGATGGGACCTGAAGCGCGCTGGGTGCTGCACGGGTATCTGCCATGACCATCTTCGCGGAACTGGGTGCGCTGACGAATTTCACCTTTCTGGAAGGAGCCTCGCATCCAAACGAACTGGTCGCGACCGCGAAGGCGCTCGGACATGCGGCGATCGGTGTGGCGGACCGCAATTCCTTCGCCGGGGTGGTACGGGCGCATGTCGCAGCCAAGGAGCACGAATTACGCTTCGTGCCTGGCGTGCGGCTCTGCCTGACGGATGGCTGCGAATACCTGGCCTGGCCGACCGACCGCAGTGCCTGGGGTCGGCTGACGCGACTACTCTCCGAAGGGCGCATGGCTGCCCCAAAGGGCGAATGCCGCATCGACCGCGAGGCGCTGATCGCGCACGCGCAAGGCAGCGTCATGGCGAGGATCGCACCGCAGGACATAGGCATGGATTTCGCCGCCCGGCTGCGGGCCGATGCGGCGGCATTGCAACCGCATCTCGCCCTGCCGCTGTTCTGCGCAGTGCCACGCCAGTATCGCGGCGATGATCGCAAGCGACGAGACAGGCTGGCGCCGCTCGGCATTCCGCTGTTGGCAGCCGGCGGCGTGCGCTTCCATGCGGCGTCACGGCGGCGGCTCGCCGACGTGCTGACGGCAATCCGCCTGCGGACCACGGTCGATGCGATCGGCTTCGCAGCAGAGCCGAATGCCGAAGCACGCCTGAAGCCTCCGGCGGAAATGCTGCGGCTGTTCCAGGGACATGAGGAGGCGGTGACGAGCACGCAACGCGTGATCGATGCCTGCCATTTCAAGCTCGATCAACTCCGCTACGAGTATCCGAAGGAAGTACTCGACGCCGGCCGCACGGCGCAGGAAACCCTGGAAGCGCGCATCGAGGAAGCACTGGCCAGACGTTGGCCGGAAGGTCCTTCGAAGAAGCTGCGCGGCCTGCTCGACGAAGAACTCGCGCTGATCGCAACACTCGAATACGCGTCCTACTTCCTGACGGTGCACGAGATCATCCGCTTTGCGGAGAAAGAGGAGATTCTTTTCCAAGGCCGCGGATCGGCCGCGAATTCGGCGGTCTGCTACGTGCTGGGCATCACTTCGGCGGATGTGGATGCCCATGATCTGCTCTTTGCCCGCTTCCTCTCGACCGCGCGCAACGAGCCGCCCGACATCGATGTGGATTTCGAGCACGAACGCCGCGAGGAAGTGATCCAGCACATCTATGAACGCTATGGTCGCAAGCGTGCCGCGCTCTGCGCCTCCCTCGCCCGCTACCGGCCACGCAGCGCGATCCGGGAGGTCGGCAGGGCGCTTGGCCTGACCGAGGATATCACCGCCGGGCTCGCCAAATCCGTCTGGGCGCCGCACGGGGATCGCGGCATGGCGGACGTCGCAGCCGAGCAAGGGCTTGACCCTACGGGCGATCCGCGGCTCGCCATGGCGCTGGAACTCGCGCAGGAGATCCAGGACTTCCCGCGCCACCTCTCCACCCATGTCGGCGGCTTCGTCATCACCGAGGGTCCGCTTGTCGAACTCGCCGTCGTGTCCAATGCAGCGATGGAAGACCGCACCACCCTCGAATGGGACAAGGATGACGTCGAAGCGCTCGGCATCCTGAAGGTGGATGTGCTCGGCCTTGGCATGCTGACTTGTCTAAGGCGTGGCTTCGACCTGATCGAGCAGCATCACGGCAAGCGCATCGCGCTGCGTGACCTGAAGCCGACCGATCCGCGCGTCTACGACATGCTGTGCAAGGCCGATGCGATCGGTGTCTTCCAGGTGGAAAGCCGGGCGCAGATGAACATGCTGCCGCGTCTGAAACCTCGGAAGTTCTATGATCTGGTGGTCGAGGTGGCGATCGTTCGGCCAGGGCCGATCCAGGGCGACATGGTGCATCCCTATCTGCGGCGGCGGGATGGGCTGGAGCCCGTGGAAATCCCATCACCGGCACCGGAGCATGGCGCCCATGATGAGCTCCACAGCGTGCTCAAAGCCACCTTCGGCGTGCCGCTGTTCCAGGAACAGGCGATGCGTATCGCCATCGTCGCGGCCGGCTTCGCGCCCGACGAAGCCGATGCGCTGCGACGATCCATGGCGACCTTCCGCAATGAAGGAAAAGTGGCGGCGTTCCAGGACAAGTTCATCGCCGGCATGCAGCGCCGCGGATATCCGCGAGATTTCGCCGAGCGCTGCTTCCAGCAGATCGAAGGCTTCGGCAGCTACGGCTTCCCCGAAAGCCACGCCATGTCCTTCGCCCTGCTCGTCTACGCCAGCGCCTGGGTGAAATGCTACCACCCCGCGATCTTCACCTGCGCCCTGCTGAACAGCCAACCCATGGGCTTCTATGCCCCGGCGCAACTCGTGCGGGACGCCCGGAACCATGGCGTGCAGGTCAGGCCAGTCGACGCCAACCACAGCGACTGGGACTGCACGTTGGAAGCCGCGCCGGACAGCGCGGAAGGGCTGGCGCTGCGGCTCGGCCTGCGCATGGTCGCGGGGCTGTCGCGGGATGCAGCGACAGACATCGCCGAGGATCGCGCGGCGGCCGGCCCCTTCGCCTCGATCGCTGATCTGGCGCGCCGCGTATCGCTTGACCGCGCCGCACTCGAAGCCTTGGCCCAGGCCGACGCTTTCCGCGGTCTCGGCCGCGATCGCCGCGGCGCGTTGTGGGATGCGGCGGCACTGTCGACCCCTGCCCCGCCGCTCGCCGCGCATGAGGGCATCGAGGCCGCACCGCGCCTGCCCCGCGCGACCGCCGGCGAGCAGACGGTGCTCGACTACGCCGGAACGGGGCTGACGCTGCGCGCGCATCCGATGAAGCTGCTGCGGCCACAACTGGATGCGATGGGCCTCGCGGATACGCGCGCGCTGGCCAAGGCGACGCAAGGGCGAAGGCTACGCCTGCCCGGCCTGGTGCTGGTGCGCCAGCGCCCCGGCAGCGCCAAGGGCGTCGTGTTCTTCACCATCGAGGACGAGCACGGCATCGCCAACCTGATCCTGTATCCCGACATCGCGGAACGTTTCCGCGCCACGGTCGTCGCCGCAAAGCTGATCCTCGCGGAGGGAACGGTGGAGCGGCTCGATATCCCCGAGGCCCCGATCATCCACCTGCTGGTCCGCAGCGTCAGCGACCGGACGGACCTCCTGACAACCTTGCATCACCTGGACGATGGGCGCTGGGAAAGTGCCATGGCGCGGGCGGACGAGGTGCGGCACCCGGATTACCGCCGCGACACACCGCCGAAGGTCCGGCTGCCACCAAGCCGGGACTTTCACTGAGCAGGGCGTTATTGCGAATCATTCTCATTTGCTGTAATCCTGCCGAACGCAGCGAGAGGATTCTGCATGGCGATCAGCGGACTCCCGGACTGGCCCTGGGCCGGCACGGTGGCGGACGACCTGCCGTCACAGGAAAAGCTGTTGCTGGACGCGATCCGCGCCTGGCATGGCGCGGCGCGTGCCGGCCGTCCTCCACTGCCGGCCGCCGCAATGATCCTTGCGACCGAGGACGCCGGAGCGGCGGCGCCGCCTCTCGATGCGCTGCTGCGTGCAGCACCTATCGCGGCAGGCTGCGCCTTCTGCCAACAGGTCGCACCGCAGGAAGCGGCACTGCTGCTCGCCTGTGCCCTGGCACAGCGTGGTGCACGCAGCGAGGCGCTCGCCGCCCTGCTCCGGCTGCTGCCGCTGCAGGCCGCCTATGCGGCCATGCCGGCGGCGATCCATCTCGGCTGCGCCTTCCGACGCGCCGGTCTGCTGCTGCGCCACCCGATCAGGGAGGCGATGCGTCCTCGTCCGGCGGCGCGAGGGTGACGATCTCCGTCCCTTCCTCGACGCTGTCGCCCGCCGCGCAGCCGATATGGGCGACGATGCCGTCGGCTGGTGCGGCGATGCGCAGTTCGGTCTTCATCGCCTCGAGAATCGCGACGACCTGACCGCGCGCGACGCGGTCGCCGGCCTGCACCAGCACCTGCACGACGCGACCCGGTATCGGCGCCGAGAGCCGGCCCTCCGCGGCTGCCTCGCCACCTCGGGGGGCGTAGGGGTCGATCAGGTGGAGGCGGAACGCCTCGCCGCCGAAGGTCAGGTCGACAACATCGTCATCGAGCGTGAAAGGCACCGGATGCCACACGCCATCGACACAGGCGCGCGCCCCGAGCGACAGGTCGGCCTCGATGCTGATCGGTGGGCCGTCATCGATGATCGCCGCCGCATTGCCACGGTGATCACGCATCAGGATGCGCCGCTGGTGCACCGCGTCGCGCAGCAGCAGGACGTCCTCAGCCGCGCCGAACAGGCGGAAGCCGCGGCACTGGCTCCAAGGCGATGCGCCCGCCAGGTCCAGCCGCAAACGCGCGAGGTAGACCGCGGCAAAACCGGCGAGCACCGCGGCCGGCGCCTCCCGCGGTGGCGGCATGAGCTCCGCCGCATGCCGCGCTATGAATCCCGTATCCAGTTCCGCAGCCCGCATCGCCGGATGCGCGACCAGCCGGCGCAGGAAGGCGAGATTGGTCGTCAGCCCCCCAACTTGGGTATCCGCCAGCGCAACGGACAATCCTTCAAGCGCGGCTGCGCGATCACCGCCGGTCGCGATCACCTTGGCGATCATCGGGTCGTAATGCGGCGTGATCGCATCACCGGCACGCACGCCGGTGTCGATCCGGATCTGCGTCGTCTGCGATGGGCCGAAGAAGCGCTTCAACGTGCCGATAGAGGGGCGGAACTCCTGGTCCGGATCCTCGGCATAGAGCCGCACCTCGACCGCATGGCCGCTGGCCTCGGGCGGCCAATGCTCCGGCAAGGGTTCGCCTGCGGCGACACGCAACTGCCATTCCACCAGGTCCAAGCCGGTAATCATCTCGGTGACGGGATGTTCGACCTGCAGGCGCGTGTTCATCTCCATGAAGAAGGCGTCATCGCCCTCGACGATGAACTCGACGGTGCCGGCATTGACGTAGCCGACGGCGCGCGCGGCCGCGACCGCCGCATCGTGCAGCCGACCGCGCAGCGCATCCGACAAGGCCGGCGCCGGGGCTTCCTCCAGCACCTTCTGATGGCGGCGCTGCACGGAGCAGTCGCGCGTGTGCAGATGCACCGTCCGGCCCCGGGCATCGGCGAAGACCTGCACCTCCACATGGCGCGGCTTCTGCAGATAGCGTTCGAGCAGCACACGGTCATCGCCGAAGGCAGCCGTGGCTTCGCGACGTGCGCCCGCCAATTCGCCCGGGAAATCCGCGGCCGTGAAAACAGGACGCATGCCCTTGCCGCCGCCGCCCGCACTCGCCTTGATCAGCACGGGAAAGCCGATGCGCGCGGCTTCGGCGGCCAGATGGTCCGCGGACTGGTCCTCACCATGGTATCCGGGCACGACCGGCACGCCGGCCGCGACCATCAGCGCCTTCGATTCCGCCTTGCTGCCCATGGCGCGGATCGCGGCGCCGGGCGGGCCGACGAAGGCGATGCCCGCTGCCGCGCAGGCCTCGGCGAAGTCGGCATTTTCCGACAGGAAGCCGTAGCCGGGATGGATCGCCTCTGCACCCGACGCATGCGCGACCGCGATGATGCGGTCGGCACGCAGATAGGAGTCGCGCGCCGCCGCGGGGCCGATAGGATGCGCCTCATCAGCGAGCGCGACATGCAAGGCATGTGCATCCGCCTCGCTGAAGACGGCGATGCAGCGAATGCCCATGCGCTGCGCGGTGCGGATGATGCGGCAGGCAATCTCGCCGCGATTGGCGATGAGCAGGCTGCGGAACATCACATGCGGAACACGCCGAAGCGTGTCTCCTCGATCGGTGCGTTCAGCGACGCGGCCATGGCGAGACCCAGCACGTCACGCGTATCGGCCGGGTCGATGATGCCGTCATCCCATAGTCGCGCCGTGGCGTAGTACGGATCACCTTCGCGTTCGTACTTGTCGCGGATAGGGGATTTGAAGGCGTCCTCCGCCTCGTTGCTCCAGCTTTCGCCGCGCGCCTCGATATTGTCGCGGCGCAGGGTGGCAAGCACGCTCGCCGCCTGTTCCCCGCCCATCACCGAGATGCGCGAATTGGGCCAGGTGAACAGGAAGCGCGGCGAATACGCGCGTCCGCACATACCGTAATTGCCGGCGCCGAAGGACCCGCCGGTGATCACGGTGAACTTCGGCACATTGGCGCAGGCGACGGCAGTGACGAGCTTCGCGCCATCCTTGGCAATGCCGCCGGCTTCGTATTTCCGCCCGACCATGAAGCCGGCGATGTTCTGCAGGAACAGCAGCGGAATGCCGCGCTGGCAGCAGAGCTCGACGAAATGCGCGCCTTTCTGCGCGGATTCCGAAAACAGGATGCCGTTATTCGCGAGGATCCCGACCGGCATGCCCCAGATGCGCGCGAAGCCGCAGACCAGGGTGGTGCCGTAGCGGTGCTTGAACTCGTCGAGTTCGGACCCGTCGACGATGCGGGCGATGATCTCACGCGCGTCGACTGGCGTGCGCAGGTCACGCGGGACAATGCCATGCAGTTCCGACGGATCGTAGCGGGGCGGCGCCGGTGTCCGGATATCGAGTGCCGTGCGCGATGCGGCGCCGAGATTGCCTACGATGCGCCGCACCATGCCGAGCGCATGCATGTCATCCGCAGCGAAATGGTCCGCCACACCCGAAAGGCGTGTATGCACATCCGCGCCGCCGAGATCCTCGGCGCTGACGATCTCCCCCGTCGCCGCCTTCACCAATGGCGGGCCGGCGAGGAAGATCGTGCCCTGCTCGCGGACGATCACCGCCTCGTCACACATCGCGGGGACATAGGCACCGCCCGCGGTGCAGGACCCCATGACCGAGGCGATCTGCGGAATCCCCGCCGCCGACAGCCGCGCCTGGTTGAAGAAGATGCGGCCGAAATGGTCGCGATCGGGGAAGATCTCGTCCTGGTTCGGCAGGTTCGCGCCGCCGGAATCGACCAGGTAGATGCAGGGCAGCCGGTTCTGCGCCGCGATCTCCTGCGCGCGCAGATGCTTCTTGACCGTGATGGGGTAGTAGGTGCCGCCCTTCACCGTCGCGTCATTGGCGACGATGACGCATTCGCGCCCGGAGACGCGGCCGATGCCGGTGATCATCCCCGCCCCCGGCACTTCGCCGCCATACATGCCGTGTGCGGCGAGCGGCGAGAGTTCGAGGAAGGGTGCGCCACGATCGAGCAGACGCTCCACGCGTTCGCGCGGCAGCAGCTTGCCACGGGCGATATGCTTTTCGCGCGATGCCGTTGGGCCACCCGCGGCTGCTTCGGCCGCGCGCGCCCCGAGCGTATCCAGCAGGGCGCGCATCGTCGCCGCATTCGCGCGAAAGGCCTCCGCGCGGGTGTCGATTGCGGAAGTCAGGACGTGGCTCACGCCGTCTCCTTGAACAGTTCGCGGCCGATCAGCATGCGGCGGATCTCGCTGGTGCCGGCGCCGATCTCATACAGCTTGGCATCGCGCAGCAGCCGGCCCGTCGCATTGTCGTTGATGTAGCCATTGCCGCCGAGGATCTGGATGGCGTCGAGCGACGCCTTGGTCGCGGCTTCCGCCGCGAACAGGATCGCCCCCGCGGCATCCTTGCGCGACGTCCTGCCCTGGTCGCAGGCGCGCGCCACGGCGTAGACATAGGCGCGACAGGCACTGAGTTGCGTGTACATGTCGGCGAGCTTCGCCTGGATCAGCTGGAACTCGCCGATCGCCTGGCCGAACTGCTTGCGTTCATGGACATAGGGCACGACCAGGTCGAGGCAGGCCTGCATGATGCCGAGCGGCCCCGCTGCCAGCACCGATCGTTCATAGTCGAGCCCCGACATCAGTACGCGCACGCCACCGCCGACCTGGCCGAGCACATTCTCCGCGGGCACCTCGCAGTCCTCGAAGACCAGTTCGCTGGTCGGCGACCCGCGCATGCCGAGCTTGTCGAGCTTCTGCGCCGGGCGGAATCCCTTGAAGCCACGCTCGACGATGAAGGCGGTGATACCTTTCGGGCCAGCGGCGGGATCGGTCTTGGCGTAGACGACCATCGTCTCCGCGTAATGCGCATTGGTAATCCACATCTTGGTGCCGTTCAGCACGTAGCGGTCGCCGCGCTTGTCGGCACGAAGTTTCATGCTGACCACGTCGCTGCCCGCACCAGGTTCGCTCATGGCGAGCGCGCCGAGATGCTCGCCCGAGATCAGCTTGGGCAGATAGCGCAGCTTCTGTTCCTCGGTCCCGTTCCGGCGGATCTGGTTCACGCAGAGATTGGAGTGCGCCCCGTAGGACAGGCCAACCGAGGCGGAGGCGCGGCTGACTTCCTCCATCGCCACGCAATGGGCGACATAGCCCATGTTGGCACCGCCATACTCCTCCTCGACCGTGATGCCGTGCAGGCCGAGCGCACCCATCTCCGGCCAGAGATGGCGCGGGAACTCGTCCGTCCGGTCGATCTCCGCCGCGATTGGCGCGATACGTTCATCGGCGAAGGATCGGACGCTGTCGCGCAGCATGTCCACTTCGTCGCCGAGGTTGAAGTCGAGGGTCGGAATCTGGTTCGTCGGCATCGGTCACCTCGCCATCAAGGATCGCTCCGCTCCGCGCCGCTGCCAAGCGTCTGCCGCAGCGTGCCGCGCATCACCTTGCCGGTGGCGGTCAGCGGCAGGGTCTCGGCAAAGACGACGCGGCGCGGATAGAGATGCGCGGCGAGACGCTCACGCACGAATGCTTGGATCTGGTCGGCCAGGATGCCGGTCGCCTCGACGCCGTCAGCCGGCACGATTACCGCCGTGACCGATTCGGTGCGCAACGCGTCCGGCATGCCGATCACCGCCGCCATCGCCACGGCGGGGTGGCGGAGCAGGCAATCCTCCACCTCGCCCGGTCCGATCCTGTAGCCCGCGGAGGTGATGACGTCATCCGCCCGGCCAATGAAACAGAAACTGCCATCGTCATCCTGCACGCCGGTATCGCCGGTCAGCAGCCAGTCACCTTTGAACTTCGCAGCCGTTGCCTCGGGGTTGTTCCAATAGCCAAGGAACATCACCGGATCGGGTCGTCGGACGGCGATGACACCGGATTCGCCATGCTGCAGCGGCAGGCCCTCGGCGTCGAGGATCGCCACCTCATGCCCCGGAACCGCACGCCCCATGGACCCTGGCCGGACCGGCATCAGCCCCGCGCAATTGGCGATGACCAGGTTGCATTCGGTCTGGCCGTAGAATTCATTGATGGTGAGGCCGAACGCGCTGCGTCCCCAGTCGAGCGTCTCGGCCCCGAGTGTCTCGCCGCCGCTGCCAATGCTGCGCAACCGGTGACCGAAGCGCGTGGGGTCGCTGACCTGGCGCATCATGCGCAAGGCGGTCGGCGGCAGGAAGGCGTTGCGGACCTCATGCTTTGCCAGCAGGTGGAAGGCGTGCTCGGGGTCGAACTTCGCCATCCGATGCGCAAGCACCGGCACGCCATGGTACAGGGAGGGCAGCAGCACATCGAGCAGGCCGCCGACCCAAGCCCAGTCCGCCGGTGTCCAGAACAGGTCACCAGGACGTGGAAACATCTCCTGCGGCATCTCCACTCCGGGCAGATGGCCAAGCAGGACGCGGTGGGCCAGCAACGCGCCCTTCGGGGCGCCCGTCGTGCCGGAGGTGTAGACAATCAGTGCCGGATCATCGGGAGCGGTCTTAGCAGGCAGCAGGTCGTCGCGCGCGCGCTCGGCCTCCTCCCACAAGGAAAGCACGCCGGGACGCGCGCCATCGGCATTCAGGATGACCCGCAGATCGGCCAGTCGGTCGCGGATGCCGGCGAGTTTCGCGAGACCGACATCGTCCGTGATCACCGCGCAGGCGCCGCAATCCCGCAGCCGGAATTCCAGCGCGTCCGGTCCGAAGAGTTGGAACAGCGGAACCGCGATCGCCCCCAGGCGATAGATGGCCAGATGCGCGATCGCCGCCTCCGGCCCCTGGGCCAGCAGCACCGCCACGCGATGGCCCTGCCCGACACCCTGCGCCTTCAGGACGTTGGCGAAGCGTGCGGAGGTGCTGCGCAGCGCGTCGAAGGTAATCCCCTCCTGCACCCCGTCCGGAGCAACATGGATGAGCGCGACGCGCCCGCTGCCATCCGCCCAACGGTCGCAACACACCTCGGCGATGTTGAAACTGTCCGGGATGCGCCACTGGAAGCGGGCGATCAGTTCCTCATAGGTCGGCGCGACAGGCAGCAGGGCAGTCGTGTTCACAGCCAGCGCTTCCGACGCTTATAGGATTTGAGGTTGCGGAAGGATTTCCGTTCCGCGCCGTGCCCGCCGAGATAGAACTCCTTCACATCCTCATTCTCGGCCAGGGCGGCAGCCTCCCCATCGAGAACCACCTTCCCCTGCTCCATGATGTAGCCGTAGGACGCGACGGACAGTGCCATCCGCGCATTCTGCTCCACCAGCAGGATAGTGATGCCGAGGTCGCGGTTGAGGCGGCGGATGATGCTGAAGACCTCCTTCACCAGCAGCGGTGAGAGACCCATGGAGGGCTCGTCCATCAGGATCAGCCGTGGCCGCGCCATCAGCGCTCGGCCGATCGCCAGCATCTGCTGTTCTCCGCCGGAAAGGTAGCCGGCGAGGCCCGTTCGTTCGCGCAGGCGCGGAAAGTATTCGAACACCATGTCGATGTCGCGCTTCACGTTCGGATCGCTGCGCGTGAAGGCGCCGAGGCGAAGATTCTCCACGCAGGTCATGTCCGAGATGATTCGGCGTCCTTCCATCACCTGGAAGATGCCGCGGCGGACGATGCGGTCAGCCTCGGTGCCGTTGATGCGTTCGCCGTCGAACAGGATGTCGCCGCGCGTCACCTCCCCTTCCTCGGTGCGCAGCAGGCCGGAGATCGCCTTCAGTGTGGTCGACTTCCCTGCGCCGTTGGCACCGAGCAGGGCGACGATCTGCCCCTTCGGCACCGCGAGCGACAAGCCGCGCAGCACGAGGATGACCTCGTTGTAGACCACCTCGATGTTCTTCACCTCGAGGAGAGGTGGCACGGGGGTCTCCCCCCGCGCCCCCGTCGCCGGCGCGGCTTGATCCGCCATCACCAGCCCAGCCAGTCCGCCCGGCGCTGCAGGTCGATGGTGGCGACCGGCTGCAGGGACATCGTGCCGGCGGCGACCAGTTCCTGCACCGAGCCCTGGGCCGTGTTGCCCGTCACCTGCGCACGATAGAGCGCGACGCGCATGGTCCCGCGGTGGTCCGCCGCCGTGAAGGTGGACGGCGTGCAGACGCCCTGGAACCCGTTCGGTACCCAGTTCTGGCGGGCATAGAAGCCATCGCGGATGCGTTCGCCATTCACCTGGCCGCCGTTGGTCGCGGCGGTTTCCATCGCCTCGACCATCAGCATCGCCGCACAGGCCCCGGCAAGGTAGTGCACGGGACGGTAGGCGGTGCCGGTCGGATCGGAGGTACGGCTGATGGCGCGGATCGTGTCCATGCCCGGGCCCGTGCCGCCCCAGACGGTCTCGGTTCGGACCGGGAAGACGACGCCGTTCGCCGCGGTGCCGGCGGCCTTCATCGCATTCTCATCCATGCCCCAGACATTGCCAAGGAACTGGACCTGCACGCCAACCGTCTGGCAGGCGCGCAGCACGGAGATGTTCGACCCCGCCGTATTGCCCAGATAGGCATAGTTCGCGCCCTGGTTCTTCAGCGTCAGACATTGCGCGGTGTAGTCGCCCGGCGTCAGGGCGAACTGGATCGCGGGGAGCACTTCAAATCCCAGTTCGCGAGCCAGCGCCTCACCGGCCTCCTTGGGGCTGTTCGGGTAGGGGTGGTTGGCGCCCATATGGACGTAGCGGGGGCGGCCCTGCTGGCCGCGCGTGCGCCAATCCTCGGCGGCCCATTGCAACATGCCGCGCAGCGCATCCGAGTAGGACGGCCCGTAGAAGAAATTGAACGGCGCCGGTTCCACACCCTGCCGGCCGGACCGCCCGCCCGCATCGGTGAGCGCTGCGGAGTAGGAGCCGGAGATATAGGGAATGCGGTCGCGGGTGACGAAGCGGACCAGTGCCTCGGTATCCGCCGTGCCCCAGCCCTGGATGGCAACGACGCGTTCCCGCTGCGCCCAGGACTGGTATTGGCTGACCGCGCGCGGCGCCTGGTAGCCATAGTCGAAGCCCGAGACGGCGAGCCGCCGGCCCGCTACGCCATTGCGCGTCTGGTTCACCCAGTTGAGCGTATCCGCCACGCCCTGCCCGTAGGGCACGCCGACATCCGATGTCGCACCCGAATTGTCCATCAGGTGCCCGACCGGAATCGGCGCCTGGGCGAGTGCGGGTCCTGCGGCGAACAGCACGCCGGCGAGCAGCGGAAGCGTATACTTCATCAGGTCATTCCTCCTTGGATCGAACGGGCCGTTGGCCGGCCTCAATGCGAGAACGGGTAGAGTTTCCAATATGCCCTGATCATGTGCCAGCGATGCGCGATGCCGTCGGGCTCGAAGATCAGGAACAGGATGATCGCCGCGCCGATCGCCATTTCCCGCAGGAAGGAGATCGAGGCGCCGAGGCGTAGTGCCCGGTCGATCGCGCCGCCGGCGAGCAGATCCGCCCCGGCCTGCACGATCTCCGGCAGCAGCACCATGAAGGCCGCCCCCATCAGGCTTCCCATGATCGACCCGAGCCCACCGATGATGATCATCGCGAGGAACTGGATCGAGTAGAGGATGTTGAAGGCCTCGACGCTGACGAACAGCAGGTAGTGGGCGTAGAGCGCGCCGCCGATGCCGGCATAGAAGGACGCGATGCCGAACGACAGCGTGCGGTAGTAGGCGAGGTTGATGCCCATCATCTCGGCGGAGAGATAATGGTCCCGCACCGCGATCAGCGCTCGCCCGTCCCGCGTGCGCATCAGGTTCGCGGCGGCGACGAACATCACCACGAGATGGACGAGGACGATATAGAAATACGTCTCCTCCCTGTCGAAGCGCATGCCGAACAGCGCGTAAGGGTCGGTCACGCGCCCGGCCACGCCGCCGGAGAACCAGCGCGCCCGGGCGAAGAAATCCTCGAGGATGAATTGGGCCGCGAGCGTCGCGATGGCGAGGTACAGCCCCTTCAACCGCGCCGCCGGCGCGCCGAACACCAGGCCCACCACGGCGGTCATCAGCCCGGCACCCCAGATCGCCAGAGGCACCGGCACGCCATGTTCGGCCAGCAGCGCCGAGGCGAAGGCGCCGAAGCCGAAGAAGGCGGCGTGGCCGATCGAGATCTGCCCGGTGAAACCGACCAGGATGTTCAGCCCCAGCGCCGCGATGGCGCTGAAGCCGATGGTGATCAGCAGGCCAAGTTCGTAGCGCCCCAGCACCAGTGGCGCGGCACACAGCGCCAGCAGCCCCACCAGCATCGCGATGCGCGCATTGCGCGTGGGGAAGATCGTCGTGTCGGCACGGTAGCTGCTGCGGAAATCCCCGGCCGGCGTCATCGATGCCATGATGCGGTCAGACCCGCTCGATATTGCGGGTGCCGAACAGGCCATAGGGCTTGATCAGCAGGATCAGGATCAGCGCGTAAAAGGGGGCGATCTGGTACATGTTTCCCCAATTCAGCCACTGCGCATCGACATATTGCGCGACGTTCTCCAGCACGCCGACGATCAGGCCGCCCAGCACGGCGCCGACGATGGAATCGAGCCCACCGAGGATGACCGCCGGGAACACCTTGATCCCATAGAAGGACAGCGCCGAGGACACGCCGTTCACCACCCCCACCACCACGCCGGCGACGGCGGAGACGACCGCAGAGATCGCCCAGGACATGGCGAAGACCTTTGGCACCGACACGCCCAGCGACTGCGCCACCTGCTGGTCGAAGGCCGTCGCACGCATCGCCAGGCCATACTTCGAATAGGTGAAGAACCACCAGAAGCCGAGCATGATCAGCGCCGAGACACCGAGGCTGGCGAGATAGACCGACTGCACCTCCAGCCCCAGCACACGGACGCGTTCGACGGTGAAGATCGGCGGGAAGGGCTGGGCGAAGACGCCGAAGATCCACTTCATCAGCGCCTGGAAGAAGATCGACAGGCCGACGGTGGCCATGATGACGCTGATCACCGGCTCGCCGATCAGCGGCCGCAGCACGATAACCTGCAGCAGCATGCCAAAGGCCGTCATGAAGGCGAGGGTGAACAGAAACCCCGCCCAGATCGGCAATTGCCAGTAGGTCAGCATCCACCAGCAGACCCAGGCGCCGACCAGCAGAAACTCGCCCTGGGCGAAGTTCACCACCTGCGACGCCTTGTAGATCAGCACGAAGGACATCGCGACCACGCCATACAGCGCGCCGACGATCAGCCCGTTCAATACAAGCTGGAACAGCAGCGTCGCGTCCATTCAGGCGTCCTCCGTCTCGCGCGCCGCAGCCATGCGTGCCACCTGCAGCACCGTGCGGATGCGCTGCTTCGTACCGTCCTGGAAGGCGATGGTGGTATCGACGGGGATCGCATCGTCACCGGCATAGATCGCGCCGATGATGCCGCCGTATTTCTGGTTGATCACGCCGCGGCGCACCTTGCGCGTGCGGGTCAGTTCCTCGTCATCCGCATCCAACTCCTTGTAGAGCAGGATGAAATCACGGATGCGCTGGGCCGGCGGAAGGGAGGCATTCACTTTCGCCACTTCCTCGCGGATCTTCTCCAGCACCTCGGGCCGCGCCGAAAGGTCAGTATAGGTTGTGAACGCGATGCGATTGCGCTCGGCCCATTTGCTGACAATGGGAAAGCGGATGCATATCATCGCGGCAAGGTGGGGCCGCTGGTCGCCGAGAATGACCGCCTCCGCGACGAAGGGGCTGAACTTCAGCTTGTTCTCGATGAATTGCGGCGAGAAGCGGTCTCCGCCGCTGGTCGTCGCGATGTCCTTGATGCGGTCGATGACGACAAGCTGCCCTTGAGCATTGAAATAGCCGGCATCGCCCGTGTGCAGCCAGCCCTCGCGCATGTCGGGCACATCCTCGATGCCGAGATAGCCCGAGAACATGTTCGGATGCCGCGTGACGATCTCGCCGACACCATTCGCATCGGGTTCGTGGATATGCAGTTCGACATCGGGACCGAAGGGCACGCCGACCGTGTCGAAATCGACTGCATCGGGCCGATGCAGCGTGTAGGCGCCCAGCAGTTCGGTCTGGCCGTAGAGCTGGCGCAGCGGCACGCCCAATGCCTGGAAGAAGCGGAAGGTCTCCGGGCCCAGCGCCGCGCCGCCGGTCGCGGCGGAACGCAACCGCGTGAAGCCGAGCCGGTCGCGCAGGGCGCGGAACAGCAACGCGTCGGCCAGCATGGACTTGCCGCCGGCCTCGAGCGCCTCCAACCCCAGGCGCATTCCTGCATCGAAGGCGCGCTGCTTCAACCGCGACGCATCCATCACCCGCGCCCGCACATCGGCCGCGAGACCTTCCCAGACACGCGGCGCGAACAGCACGAAGGTCGGCGCGATCTCGCGGAAATCGGCCATCATCGTCTCGGGTTCCTCGACGAAATTGACCTTCATCCGGGCAATCAGCCCCCAGCCGAGGACATAGATCTGCTCCATGATCCAGGGCAGTGGCAGCACCGAGACATACTCATCCTCCGGCCCCTTCGGATCGGCCGCGAGGTAGGCCTCGCAATGGCGGATCAGCGCCCGGCCGGTGAGCTGCGCGAGCTTCGGCCGCGCCGTGGTGCCGGAGGTGGTGCAGAGGATTGCGACATCCTCGCCCTGCGTCGCATCGACCAGCGCATCCCAGGCCGCCGGATCCGCCGCGGCCATCTCCGCGCCACGCCGCCGGAGGTCTTCCATCGACAGCAGCCGCGGATCCGCGTGCTTGCGCATGCCGCGCGGATCGCAATACACGATGTGCCGCAGCCCCGGCACCTGCTCCGAGACGTTGAGCAGCTTGTCGACCTGCTCCTCATCCTCGGCGATCACCGCGACGGCGCCGCTGAAGGCGAGCAGATAGGCGACCTCGTCGTCCAGCGCGTCGCGATAGATGCCGAGCGAGCGGGCGCGGATCGCATGCGTCGCGATCTCCCCCATCACCCAGTCGGGGCGGTTGTCGCCGATCAGTCCAATCACCTCGCCCGGCGCCACGCCGATCGCGCGCAGGCCAAGGGCGATGTCGCGGGTTCGCGCCGCGACCTCGGACCAGCGGAGGGCACGCCAGATGCCGAACTCCTTCTCGCGCATCGCGATGTCCCCGCCATGCGCAAGGGCATTGCGGCGAAGCAGGCGCGGCAGCGTGTCCTCGGTACCTGTCATGCCGCGGCGGGCTCGCCTGCCTCATGGACGACCTCATCCGCCTCGCCGAGATAGGCGCGCCTGACATGCTCGTCCGCGAGCACGGCCTCGGGGACGCCCTCGGCGATCTTGCGGCCGAAATCGAGCACCATGATGCGATGGCTGATGTCCATCACCACGCCCATGTCATGCTCGATCATCAGCACGGTCATGCCCCATTCCTCGTTCAGGTCGACGATGAAGCGGGCCATGTCCTCCTTCTCCTCGAGGTTCATCCCGGCCATCGGTTCGTCGAGCAGGATGAGGCGCGGCTTCAACGCGACGGCGCGCGCGAGTTCGACCCGCTTGCGCAACCCGTAGGAGAGCGTGCCGGCGGTCGCCTTGCGGACATGCTGGATCTCAAGGAAGTCGATGATCTCCTCGACCTCCCGCCGATGCGACAATTCTTCCCGCTGCGCTCCACCGATCCAATAGGCCATGCCGCGCAGGAAGCCGGCGCCGAGCAGGTGGTGCCGGCCGACCATGATGTTGTCGAGCACGCTCATGTGCCCGAACAGCGCCAGGTTTTGGAAGGTTCGGCCGATGCCGAGTGCCGCGCGCCGGTTCGGCCGCAGATGCGTGACATCGCGCCCCTCGAACAGGATGCGGCCCTCGGTGGGCCGGTAGCGTCCGGAGATGCAGTTGACCATCGAGGTCTTGCCCGCACCATTCGGCCCGATGATGGAGAAGATCTCGCCGCGCTGCACGGCGAAGGAGACATCGGTCAGCGCCCTGACGCCGCCGAAGCGCAGGCTGACCCTGTCCGCCTCCAGGACAGCCGGATTGCCAGCCACCGTGTCGCGTCCTCCCCTCATTTTTCTGGGGACAGGTTAGGTGCGCGCACGCCGTGCTGGCAACAAGGACGCGCAGCCGAAACGGTCGCTACCCTCGCAGCGCAATGGCGAGCGGTGGGTCATCCGTTGCCAGGAGGTCGACGCCGAGACCCAGCATGCGGCGGATCGAGACCTCGTGGTTCGCCCCCCATACCGAAATCCCGATGCCGGCGGATCGCAGCGCCGCGCTCGCCTCCGCATCGAGCATTGCCTCGTGCACGCCTATTTCGGGAAAGCCGTAGGCCTTCGCGACCGCGATCGTTCCGGGCAGGCCGAGGGAGCGCCAGGTTTCGCGTTCGAGCAACCAGGACACGCCCGCCAGGCCGCCGGCGGCGGCCACCTGGGCCATGGTCGGGGCATCGAAGCCGATGACCCAGCTGCGTCGCCGCAAGCCGGCCCGGTCAAGGTCGGCCAGGACGCGGGCAGCCAGGCCCGAGTAGGGCCGACCATCGGTGCCCTCCTTGATCTCGATGCGAGGGACAACGGGCGAATTCCGGAAGATCGCGAGCATCTCCGCCAGTCGCGGCACCGTCTCCCCGGCGCCGCCCTTCAGCCGCAGTCGGGTCAACTCGGCCATGGGGCGCGCCACCACCGGCCCCGATCCATCGGTGGTCCGGTCGAGCGTGGCGTCATGGATCACGATCGCCTCGCCGTCGGCCGAGGCATGGACATCGCATTCGGCCTGCTCGACCGCGAGGCCCGCGGTGGCTCGAAAGGCCGTCAGCCCATTCTCGGGCCACAGGAAGGCACCGCCACGATGGCTGGCAATGGCACTGCGATGTGGTTTCATGGCGACCCTGCCGGATTGTTTCGGCCCGGTGGGCCGGCAACGCGATGATGTGTGTTTCTTTAATGGTGACTGTGACACTCTTCGCCTAAGAGTGGCAAATACCCGCCACCCCTGCACGCCCAGGAGGCAGACTTGCTGCGGACAGCGCTTAAGAAGTGTCTTTCGCTGGTGCTCCTGCTCATCATCGCGGCGCAGACCGTTGGGATGGCCTCCGCTCAGACGGCGCGGCAGGAGCCATTGCGACTGAAGATCGTCGGCGGGCTCGCTGATGTCAGCCAGTATGTCCGCTATGAGGAACCATTCTGGCGCCGCCATATCGAGGAAGCCTCTGGCGGCAGCATCCAGGCGGAGATCTCCCCGTTCGACCGCAGCGGCATCCGCGCGCAGGAGATGCTGGCGCTGATGCGCCTGGGCGTGGTGCCCTTCGGTACGGTCCTCCTCGCGGTCGTGAGCAACGAGGAACCGGAGTTCAACGCGGTCGACCTGCCGACCGTCAATCCGGACATGGCGGCACTGCGGCGGACGGTGGCGCTGTATCGACCGCATCTCGAGGAATTGCTCGCCGACCGCTTCGACGTCGAACTCCTGGCCATCTACACCTACCCTGCCCAGGTGATTTTCTGCCGCGACCGCTTCACCGGCTTGTCGGACCTGGCGGGCCGGCGCATCCGCACCTCCTCGGTCGGGCAATCGGAGATGTTCGCGGCACTCGGTGCAACACCGGTGGTGATCCCCTTTGGCGAGACCCTGGCGGCGGTCCGCTCGGGGGTCGTCGAATGCGCGGTGACCGGGACGTTGTCGGCGAATGCCATCGGCCTGCATGAGGTCACCACCTACATGCACAGCATGGCGATTACCTGGGGCCTGTCCGTGTTCGGCGCCAACCGCGCCGCCTGGGCGGCGCTGCCGGACTCGGCGCGCACCTTGATCCGCCGGGAACTCGGCACGCTGGAACGCCAGATCTGGGATGCGGCGGAGATCGAAACGGTCGAGGGCTTCGCCTGCAATGCGGGCCTGCCGACCTGCACCAACGGGCGCCGCGGACAGGCGACCATCGTGCCCGTCACCGAGGCCGACCAGGAACGCCGCATTCGCCTGCTGACCGAAACGGTCCTTCCGGGCTGGGTCCGCCGCTGCGGCGAGCCCTGCGTCGACGCCTGGAATGCACGGCTTGCCCCCGCACTGGGCGTGACTGCGCGCCTCGACTGACGATGCAGAACACGCTGTTCCTCCGGCGGGCCATCTTCGTCGGTGCCATTATTCTGCTGCTCGCGCAGACCGCGGCGACGCTGATGATCATCGGCCGCGCACGGGAGGCACAGATCCGCGCCGCCGAGGATTCGGTCGAGCGCATCAGCTTGGCGACCGAGACCTCGATCAACCGCGCCTTCATCCAGGTGGATGCGACGCTGGCCGGACTTCCGGCAATCCTCGCCCATTTTGCGCAGAACGGGCAGATGGACATCGCCGTGCTGAACCGCGTGCTGCGCCAGCTGAACAACCAGACCTTCACCTACCGGGACATCCTGCTGCTCGGCCCGAGCGGCCTTCCGGTGGCGACCGCGCTGCCGGTGTCGCGCCGGCGCCGGCTGCCGCTGCCTGTCGAGACCGGCTTCTCCGAGCTTGTCGAGCGCGGTGGCGGCGTATCGATCGGCGGCCCGGTGCAGAATCCTTCGACTGGCGAATGGACACTGTTCTTTGCGCGCAACGTCACCATCGTCGGCCTCGGCCCCGTGCTGGCCGTGGCCGAAGTGCCGGTGCCCTCGGTGCGCTCCCTCCTGACCGCGGCAGGCGAAAGCCCCGGGATGCGGACGACGCTGGAACGCGACGACGGCATCCTGCTGACCTCGGTCCCGCATGACGAGACGCGGATCGGCCAGCGCCTGGAACCCAACGCGCGAGCCATGGGAATCGGCGCGGATGCGGTCATGACCGCGAGCCGCTTCTCAGGCACAGCTGTCTTCACCTCGGTTCGACCGACCCTCTATCCCACGCTGCTGATCACGACCTCGGTCGAAGTCGATGCCGCGATGGCCGGTTGGTACCGCGACCGGGTCAGGGCCTTCGCCGTGTCCAGCGTGCTGGGCATGGTCATCATCTCGGTCGCGTTGACGCTGATGGTCATGCTGCGGCAGCGCGACAAGGCCGAGGCGGAGCGCGCGCGCGCGCGCCTGACCCTGGACAACGCCTTGGAATCCATGTCCGACGGCTTCGTGATGTTCGATGCGGAAGACCGGTTGATTGCCTGCAACAGCCGCTACAAGGACTTCTACCGCATCAGCGCCCCCTTCATCCAACCCGGCACCAGCTTCGACGAAATCATGCGGGAAGGCGCGAAGCGCGGTCAGTATCCGCAGGCGGGAGCCGACATCGAAGCCTTCGTCACCGAAAGCAAGGCCTTCCACCTGGGCGACCAGCCGTCCATGGAACGGCTGTTGCCCGATGGCCGCTGGGTGCTGATTACCGAACGGCGCACGCCCGATGGCGGAACCGTAGGCATCCGCACCGACATCACCGCCCTGAAGCGCGCCATCCAGGACCTGGCCACCGCGCGCGATGCCGCGGCGGCCGCCGGTGAAGCGAAAAGCCGCTTCCTTGCGCGCGTGTCGCATGAACTGCGCACGCCGCTGAACGGCGTGCTCGGCTTCGCGCAGGTGCTGCTGCAGGACCCACGGCTGGAACCCGAGCAGCGCGAGCAGGTGAAGACGCTGCATGAGGCCGGGCGCCACCTGCTCGACCTCGTCAACGGCCTGCTCGACCTGTCCAAGATCGAGGCCGGGCGGCTGGACCTGGCACCGCGTCCGGTAGCGCTGCGTCCACTGCTCGATGGCTGCGCCACCCTGCTTGCGCCGGAAATTGCGCGCAAGGCGCTGTCCTTCCATCTCGACTTCGACCCGACCCTGCCCGAGGCTGCGGACCTCGACCCGACGCGGCTGCGCCAGTTGCTGCTGAACCTGTTGTCCAATGCGGTGAAGTTCACGCCCACCGGTGGGCGTGTCGACCTGCGCGTCCACTGCGTGCCGGAGGAACGGCTGCGGATCGAGGTGCAGGACACCGGCCCCGGTGTCCCCGCCGACAAGCGCCACCTGTTGTTCGAGGATTTCGTCCAGCTTGCCCCGCAGGGCATCGCCGACGGCCAGGGAACCGGGCTCGGACTCGCCATCTCCGCGCGGTTGGTGGCGCTGATGGATGGCGAGATCGGCTGCGCCGAACCGCCTGGCGGGGGCGCCCTGTTCTGGTTTGAGATTCCGCTGCGCCGCACGGGCATGCCCGTTGCACAGAGCGAGGACCGGATCGACGACGCCGCCGAGGCGACAGACCCGCCGCTCAGGATCCTCGTGGTCGACGATGTCAGCGCGAACCGGCAAATCGCCCAGGCCATGCTGCGCAGCGCCGGCCATGTGGTGGAGGTGGCCGAAGACGGCGTCAGCGCCCTGCTCGCGCTGACGAAGGACAGCTTCGATGCCGTGCTGATGGACCTGCAGATGCCGGACATGGATGGGTTCGAGGCAACGCGGCGGGTTCGCGCGCTGCCACTGCCGGCCTGCACCGTGCCGGTGGTCGCACTGACCGCGTCCGCCCTGCCCGACCAGATCGAGGCGACGCGCCGCGCAGGGATGGATGGCCATCTGGCCAAGCCGATCGATCGGCAGGCCTTGTTGCAGTTGCTGAAGAAGCTGCCGACACGCAGCGCCGAGGCACCAACCGCCAAGGAGGCCCCCGTGTCGGCTGCACCCTATATCGATGCGACGACGCTCGACCTGCTGGAGCGTGAGCTCGGTCATGCGGCCCACGGCATCCTTGCCGAATTCGTCGGCGAGGTGCGGCGCGCCCTTTCGCTGCTGACCAATGCATCGCCGGCCGAGAAGGCCGATGCCGGCCACGTCCAGCATGCGGCGCACCGGCTGGTCGGTGCGGCCCGGACGCTTGGCGCCACCCGCCTGGCGGAGGAGGCCGAGACACTTCAGCGGGCAGCCCGCGGCGGCGATCCCTCTCCCGACCTGCAAGCCTCGATGATCGCGATCGCCCGCGCCACCCTGCCCGAACTCGAACAGCGCCTCGGGATCGAGGGGGTCCTCGCCGGTCTTCCGGTCCGGGCCATGCCGGCGGCCTGACCGCCCCGGCTGGACCGATCCGCCGCCTGGCCTAGGATGCGTCGGACCGGCGGGGGGACTGGATCGGCATGCATTTCGGGGATTGGGTCGCGAACACCGCACGGGATGAACCGCATCCCGAATTGCGTGCCGTGGCATCCGCCGCGCGTCGGACGGAGACGCCCTGCGCCGACGGCGCCCTGGTTTGGCGCGCCTGGGGCCAGGGCCGCCCCCTGGTCCTGCTGCATGGCGGTTCGGGATCCTGGCGCCATTGGCTGCGCAACATCCCTGTCCTCGCCAGAGACCGCTTGGTCATCTGCCCCGACCTGCCCGGCCTCGGGGACAGCGCCATGCCGCCGATGCCGGCCGCACCCGAGACGATCGCCCCGATCCTGGCCGAGGGGCTCCGGCTGGTCCTGCCGGATGCGCCGGGATACGACCTGGCCGGATTTTCGTTCGGCGCCCTCTGCTCAGGACATCTCGCGGCGCTGGACCAGGACCGCTGCCTGTCCCTGACGGTCATCGGCGCCGGCGCGCTCGGCTTCGAGCGCAGCCCGACGACGCTGGTCAAGGTGCGCCATCTGGAAGGCACGGGACGCGACGAGGCGAACCGGCACAACCTGGCGGAACTGATGTTCGCCGATGCGGCGCGCATCGACGAGGTCGCCCTTGCCATGCAGGACCTCCATACCCGTCGCGCCCGGTTCAGGAGCCGCGGCTGGGCGAATACCGACTCGCTGAAGCAGGCCATCGCGCGCAGTCGCGCGCCGCTCGCCGCGATCTATGGCGAACTCGACGCGATTGCCCGCCCGAATGTAGCGCTGCGGCTCGATCTGATCCGTTCCATGCGACCCGGCGCGACTGCCGAGAGCATCCCCGGGGCCGGCCACTGGGTGTCCTATGAGGCCCCGGAAGCCTTCAACGCCGCCCTGCTTCGCGTCCTGGTGCGAGTGGCGGCATCGGCGTGAACGACATCCCCGCGCGCCCGACGCGCGCGGCGACCCTGCGTGGCATGGCATGGATGGCGGCGGCGGGCTTTCTGTTCTGCCTGCTCAACACCGTTGCCCGCCGCCTGGCGCAGGAACTCGACCCCTTCCAGACGCAGTTCCTGCGCTACCTCGCCGGCCTCATCGTGTTGCTGCCCTTCATGATGCGTACCGGGCTGGCGGCATGGCGACCGCATGACCTGCGCGGCCAGGGTTGGCGCGGCCTGATCCACACTTCCGGGCTGCTCATGTGGTTCTGGGCCCTGCCGCATGTGCCGATGGCGGACATGACGGCGATCGGCTTCACCGGCCCGATCTTCATCATGGCCGGGGCGGTGCTGTTCCTCGGAGAACCGCTGGTGCGCGCGCGCTGGATCGCAGCGGGCATCGGCTTCCTTGGCGTGCTCGTGGTGGTGGCGCCGCAATTCGCCGCCACGGGCCGCGGCTTCTGGTCGCTGGTGATGTTGTCTTCCGCGCCGCTTTTCGCCGCCTCCTTCCTGATCACCAAGGCGTTGACGCGGCGCGACCGACCGGAAGTGATCGTTGCCTGGCAGGCGATCACCGTGGCGACCTTCAGCCTGCCCTTCGCGCTCGCCGGCTGGATCTGGCCCAGCGCCGAACAATGGGGCTGGTTCCTGATGACCGGATTGCTCGGCAGCGCCGGCCACTGGTGCCTGACCGAGGCTTTCCGCATCGCCGACATGTCCGCGACGCAGCCGGTGAAGTTCATCGATATGGTGTGGGCCTCGCTTCTCGGATGGCTGGTCTTTGCGGAGGTACCGGCGGCAACCACCTTCGCCGGCGCTGCGGTCATCTTCGCCGCCACGACCTGGATTGCCCGGCGGGAAGCCGCTCGACGCCCGGGCTGACTTGCGCCTCCGCCACGTCCGTCGGATCGTTCCCGCAAGTCACCGCCGGGACGGCGGCAGGAGGAACGCATGAACGACACCACATGGCGACGACGCGCCCTGCCGGCCTTGGCGATGGGCCTCGCCGCCGCACCGGCCCTGGCACAGGATGCATGGCCATCGCGCCCCATCCGGCTGATCATTCCCTTCGCTCCCGGTGGGCCGATCGACACGGTCGGCCGGCTGGTCGGCGAAAGGCTGCGGGAACGGCTCGGCCAGCCCTTCATCATCGACAACCGCGCCGGCGCAGGCGGATCGATCGGGCTTCGCGCCGTCGTCCAGGCGCCGCCCGATGGGTACACCTTCGTCCTGACCTCCTCGTCGCTCGCCATCCTGCCTGCGATCTACGCCAATCTCGGCTTCGACCCGCGGACCGACCTCACGCCGGTCAGCCTGGTGGCGGAGATCGCCACGACGATTGTCGTGCGCGCCGATCACCGCTTCACGAACCTTCAGGCGCTGCTGGCCGAGGCGCGCGCGAAGCCGGGCACGATTACCTATGGCACCTCGGGGATCGGGTCCTCGAACCATCTGTCGGGCGCGATGCTGGCCTCGGTGGCGCAGATCGACCTGACCCATGTGCCCTATCGCGGCGCGGCGCAGGCGACCAATGCGCTCTATGCCGGCGATATCGACGTGGTCTTCGCCAGCACGGTCGAGACGCTGGCCCATGCACGGGAAGGCCGCGCGCGCATCCTGGCCATCACGACGGCGGCACGCATTCCGGCCCTGCCGGACGTGCCCGCGGCGGTCGAGATCATCCCCGGCTACATCGCGCCGAACTGGTTCGCCATCGCAGCACCCAAGGGGTTGCCGGAGCCGATCCTCACCCGCCTGTCGGCCGAACTCGGCGCATTGCGCAATGATGCCGATTTCCGCGCTCGCTTCGCCACGCTTGGCGCGGAACCTCTGATGAGCGCGCCCGACATCCTCGCCGCCCGCCTCGCCGAGGACGTGCCGACCTGGCGCCGCGTGGCCGCCGAGGCCGGCATCCGCGCCGAATGATCCCCTGACAGAGCTGGACACGACATGCGCAAGCTGACCATCGGTGACGTCACCATAACCAGCATCATCGAACGCGACGGCCCATGGCGCGCGCCCGAGGCGATGTTCCCCAAGGCCGCGGCCGCGCCGAGCCTGCTCGCCGAGCGGCTGAAGGAGGTCGAGCCCGAGACCTATGACGCCGCCTCGGGAAAGATGGTCATCACCTACCAGACCTATGTGCTGCGCACGCCGCACCACACCATCCTGGTCGATACCTGCACCGGGGAGGACAAGGGATACCCCGCGCCGATGGATTTCCCGAAGCAGCCCTGGCTGGACGGGCTGAAGGCCGAGGGGTTGGCCTTCGAGGATATCGACTACGTCTTCTGTACCCATCTGCACATCGACCATTCCGGCTGGAACACGGTGCAGCGGGATGGCCGCTGGGTGCCGACCTTCCCGAATGCGAAATACGTCTTCCATAAGCGCGAATACGCCGCCTGGGACGCCAGCACCAAGGCCGCGGAGGAACGCCCCGGCGGCGGCGGCAACGTCCACCGCTTCAACTGCGAGCCGATCGTCGCGGCCGGCCAGGCGCTGCTGGTGGATGACGACTTCCAGTTGGATGACCGCATCACCATCCAGCCGACGCCGGGCCATTCGCCCTGCCATTGCTGCGTCCATATCCGCAGCCGCGGCCAGCATGCGGTCGTGACCGGCGACCTGATGCACCACGCCCTGCAGGTTCATCAGCCGGACTGGTCCACGGTATTCTGCTGGGACCCGGCCGAGGCGAAAATCAGCCGCCGCCGCTTCTTCACCCAGGTCGCCGATACGGATGCGAAGATCCTGCCGATTCATTTTCCCGACCCATCGGTCGGGCGGGTCGAGGCGCAGGGTGACCGTTTCCGCTGGCGATACCTGCGCTGACCCCTTCTGCGGCTTGACGAAGCGCGCCCCCGGTGGTCCGTTCCGGACCATCGGAGGACGCCGCACCATGGATCACAACCAGCCCAACGCCGCCAGCGAAGAGACCAGGATGCTGCGCGACCTGGTCACGAAATTCGTGGAACGCGACCTGATGCCGCTGGAGCCGGCGGTGCTGAAGCGGGAGGCCGAAGGCGGCGGCTTCAAGCTCTCGGCCGCGGAGGAGGACGGGCTGCTTGCCCGCTGCCGCGAGCTCGGCCTGTGGGGCCTCGACGTGCCGGAGGAATTCGGCGGCGCCAATCTGCCGCTGATCTCGCTCGCCGCCGCCGAGGAGGAGATGGCCCGCGCCTGCGTCCCCTTCACCATCCCGCCCGACAGCCCGAACCTGCACATGATGCTCTCGGTCGCGAGCCCGGTGCAGCGCGAGAAGTACCTGAAGCCCTATGCGACCGGCGAGGCGCGCTCGGCCATGGCGATCAGCGAGCCGGGCGCGGGCGGCGACCCGGCCGGCATGACCACCCGCGCCGTGCGCGACGGCGACGACTGGGTGATCAACGGCCGCAAGATCTGGGTCTCCAACGTCCCGCGCGCCGACTTCATCATCCTGATGGCGCGCACCGGCGACGGGAAGCGCCAGGAAGGCATCACCGCCTTCATCGTCGAAAAGGGCACGCCCGGCTTCATCATCGAACGCGCCATTCCGATGATCGGCGGCCGCACCACCTACGAACTGGTATTCGAGGATTGCCGCGTCCCGCATGAGAATGTGCTCGGCGAACTCGGCCGCGGCTATGCACCGATGCAGCTGCGGCTGAACGTGCGGCGCATGCAGATGGGCGCACGCTGCATCGGCATGGCGCGCCGGGGCCTCGAGATGATGGCCGAATACGCGCAGAACCGCGTGACCTGGGGCGTGCGCCTCGCCGACCGCCAGGCGATCCAGTGGTTCGCCGCCGAGGCCGTCATGGAGATGCATGCCTGCCGGCTGATGGTGAACGACCTCGCCGCCAAGCTGGATGCCGGGGCCGATGTGCGGATGGAGGCGTCGATCCTGAAGGTGCGGGCGACGGAGATGGCGCAATCCGTCCTCGACAACGCCATGCAGACCTTCGGCGCGATGGGCATGACGAAGGAATTGCCGCTGCAACTGCTGTACCAGCAGGTGCGCGTCATGCGCGTCTATGAAGGTCCGTCCGAGGTGCATCGCAGCGCCATCGGCCGCCGCACCCTCGGTTCGAAGGTCTGACCGTGGAGGAGGTGCAACGGCCTCTCGAAGGGCTGCTGGTCCTTGATCTCGGACATATCTACCAGGCCCCCTATTGCGGGTTCCTGATGGCGATGGCGGGCGCAACCGTCATCAAGATCGAGCCGCCCACTGGCGAGCCGCTGCGCCGCCGCGCGATGGTGGCCGGCGGGTCGGTGCCGCAGGCGATGCTGAATTCGAACAAGCTCGGCCTGTCGCTCGATCTCAAGAACCCGCAGGGGCAGGAGGTGTTCCTCCAACTGGTCGATCGCGCCGATGTGGTGATCGAGAATTTCTCACCCGGCGCGATGGACCGGCTTGGCCTCGGGCATGAGGCACTGCGCAAGCGCAACCCCCGGCTGGTCTATGCCTGCGGGTCCGGCTACGGCCAGACGGGGCCGGACCGCAACCGCCTCGCAATGGACCTGACGGTGCAGGCGGCGGTCGGCATCATGCACACCACGGGCTTCCCGGACGGTCCGCCGACCAAGGCCGGCCCGACGGTCTGCGACTTCCTCGGTGGCACGCATCTGTACGGCGCGGTGATGACGGCGCTGTTCGCCCGCGAGCGCACCGGCAAGGGTGGCTATGTGGAAGTGGCGATGCAGGATGCGGCGTATTCCACGCTCGCCTCGGCCATCGGCATGCATTTCGGAGGCAAGGCCGATGGGTTGCCGCCGCGCACAGGCAACAGCCATGCCGGCCTCGCCATGGCGCCCTACAATGTCTATCCGGCCTCCGATGGCTGGATCGCCATCATCGTCGTCACCGAGGAGCATTGGGACCGGCTGCTGCGCGCCATGAGCCAGGATGCGCTGATCGGTGATGCGCGCTTCCGCAGCAACCCCGACCGCGTGAAGCACATGGCCGATGTCGACGGCATGGTGACAACCTGGACGTCAGCCCATACGCGGGCGGAGCTCGAGGCGCTGACCCGCAAGCATGGCGTGCCCGCCGCCCCCGTGCGTACGCTGGAGGAAGTGCTGGAAGACCAAGGCATGCATGAACGTGGCATGCTGCGTTGGGTGGATCATCCCGAGGTCGGCCGCGTAGTGCTGCCCTCCACGCCGCTGCGTATCGAAGGCGCGCCGCCGCCGGATTTCGCGCCGAGCCCCTTCCTCAATCAGCATGAGGGCGAAGTGCTCGGTGACATGCTCGGCCTTGCCGAAGCCGAGCGCGACGCATTGCGCCAAGCCGGCGCACTCGGACCGCGCTTCACGCCGCGCTGAATAGGCGCAGCGTGGAACACGCGAGTCCGTGAGCAAGCGCGCCTTCAGCGCGACGCTGGATCAGCGCGCCTTCAGCGCGACGGCGTCCGGGCGCGTTGCTGCGCCCAGTGCTCATCCGTCCAGTCCAGCATCTCCTGCGCGCCGGCCCGCGCACCTCCGAGCAGCCGGCGCCCGCCATCGGCGACGACGCATTCGCCGGTGATGTAGCCCGCGTGATCCGAAACGAGGAACGCAGCGAGGTCCGTCAATTCCTCATGCTTGCCGGCACGGCGCAGCGGCACGCCGGCATGTTCGACCCCACCCGGGCGCAGCCGTGCGACGGCCGCCTCGGTCGGAAAGGTACCCGGCGCAATCGCCACCAACCGGATGCCATGCGGACCCCATTCGACCGCGAGGCTCTGCGTCATCGCCAGCAACCCGGCCTTGGCCATCGCGGATGGCGCCGTGAAGGCGCCGCCCTGCAAGGCTGACAGCGTCAGGATCGACAGCACCACGCCTGGCTGCCCGGCGTCGATCCAGCGACGCCCGCAGCCGATGGTGCAATAGGCCGCGCCGTGCAGCGTCGTCCCCAGCACGGCATCCAGCGCTCGCGCCGACAGGCGATGCGTCTGCGCCAGGAAATTCGCCGCCGCGTTGTTCACCAGGATATCCGGCGCAGCATGGCGCCACACATCGTCGAGCATCGCCTCGACCGCTGCCGGATCGCGGATGTCGCACACATGCGTCGTGACGTCGGCGCCGGGAATCTCGGCACGAAAGGCCTGTGCGGTCGCCTCCAGCACCGCACCACGCCGCCCGCAGATCGCCAGCGACGCGCCGAGGTCCAGGAAGCGCTGCCCGATGCTGCGCCCCAGCCCGGTGCCACCGCCGGTGACCAGCGCCCGCCGGCCGGCGAGCAGCCCCGGCGCGAAGGCCATCTCAGCTGCCCGTGTAGCTCGGCTTGCGCTTCTCCCGCATCGCCGCCAGCGCTTCCTTGTGGTCGGCGGTGGTGTGCGCGACGGCCTGCATGGCAGAGGACATCTCCAGCACGGTGTCGAGCCGGTTGTTCCACGCCTCGCGCAGCAAGCGCCGCGTCATGCGCACCGCCTGGGGCGGATTGGCCGCGATGCGCGCGGCAAGTGCCTTCGCCGTCGGGATGAGCTCCGCATCCGGCACGACACGGGACACGAGGCCCGCCGCCAGCGCGTCCTGTGCCGTCAACGCGTCGCCGGTCAGCGCCATCTCCGACGCCTTGGCGAAGCCGACCACGCGCGGCAGCAGCCAGGCGCCGCCATCGCCGGGAATGATGCCGAGCTTCACGAAGCTCTCGGCGAAGCGCGCGCTTTCGGAGGCAATGCGCAGGTCGCACATGCAGGCCAGGTCGCAGCCTGCGCCCATCGCCGGCCCGTTCACCGCCGCGATGATCGGCAGTTCCAGCGTCTCAAGCAGGCGCGGAATGCGCTGGATGCCCCAACGGTAGTACCCGCGCGCCTGGGCCGGGGTGCGCTCCTTCGGGCCGCTCGCGGCCTCGCCCATGCGGCGCACATTGCCACCAGCGCAGAAGGCGGTGCCCGCTCCGGTCAGGATCGCGACCCGCACTTCCTGCCCCGCATCCAGCGCGGACAGCGTGTCGAGCAGCGCGTCCTGCATCTCGGGGTCGAGCGGATTGCGCGTATCGGCGCGGTTCATGGTGAGGAGGGCGATGCCGTCCTCGATCTCGACCTTCAGCGGCGCATCCATCGGCGCTTCCCCCACATTCATCGGGGCGGAGGATGGAGCGTGAGCGACGGCACGGCAAGCAGGCGTCAGCTCGCCTCGATCCCCAGGCGGCGGATCAAGGCGCCCCACTTTTCCGCATCCGCATGCAGGCGTCGGGAAAACGCCTCGGTCGATTCCGGCGCCCAGTCCACGCCCATGCCGCCGAGGCGCTCCTTGATCGCAGGGATGGCCATGATGCGGTTCAGTTCCACGTTCAGCCGCTGCTGCAGTGCCGGGTCCATGCCCTTCGGGCCGAAGGCGCCATACCAGACGCCCATCTCGTAGCCAGGAACACTCTCGCCGACGGTGGGCGTGTTCGGCTGACGCGACCAGCGTGCGCCCTCGGTCACCGCCAGCAGCCGCAGCCGCCCGCCTTCCACATGCGGCATGGTCTGGGTGGCGGCGCTGAAGAACAGCTGCGTCTGCCCCCCCACCGTGTCCGTCACCGCCGGCTGCCCTCCGCGGTAGGAGACGTGGACCATGCGGATGCCGGTCATGTTTTCGAGAAGCGCCGCGCAGAGATGGTTGGTCGAGCCCGGCCCGGAGGAGGCATAGGCGATCTTCTCCGGATTGGCCCGGGCATAGGCGATGAATTCCGGCACCGTCTGCGCCGGCACCGATGGATGGATCACCATGGTGTTGATCGCGAAGCCGAGCATCGCCAGCGGCGTGAAATCCGCCACGCCGTCGAAGGGCATGCTGCGCATCAGCGCGTGGTTCATCGCATGGGTGGACATCGACCCGAACAGCAGCGTCTGCCCATCAGGCGCCGCCTTGGCCACGACGTCGGAGCCGATATTGCCGCTCGCCCCCGTGCGGTTTTCCACCAGCACGGGCTGGCCCAGCGCCTGGCTGAGCGGCTCGGCGACGATACGGCCAAGAATGTCCGTCGTGCCGCCGGGCGCCCAGGGAATGATCAACCGGATCGGCCGGGTGAGCGGCGCCTGCGCAAGCGCCGGCGCCGCCAGGACGCCAGCAGGGGCGGACATCAGCAGAAGGCGGCGGGACAGGTCGGCCATGGGATGCTCCTTCAATCGACAGCCAGCAGCGCCGGCACGGCCAGCGCCGCGAACAGGGCGCCGGTCACCGCATCGGCCTCGGTGAAATGCCCCGCACCGTGCAGAAGGTTGACCGTGCCGAGCGGCCGCCCATTCCAGCGCACCGGCAGGTTCATCGCACTCGCAAGACCCATGCCGGCGATCTTTTCATGATCCGGATAGGCCCAGACGATGTCGGCGGCGTCGCGGCCGACCCAGGCCTTTCCCTCGACCAGCACACGGCGCGTCCAGGGATGATCCCGGTTCACCGGCTTGAAGCCGGAAACCGGATAGGCGGCCGGATCGCTGGAATAGGCCCGGCGATTGAGGCCTGCCGCCGGGTCGTGCCGCATGATGGTGAACAGGCGGTGGCCAACGGCCTCCGCTAGCGCCTGCTGGAGCGCGACGAAGAAGGCTTCGGGCTGACCGGCGGTGGCGAGCGCCGCGGCGGCATTGCGGAGCGACGGCAGGGGATCGGGACGTGTCATGGCCCTGGCATAGCGCAGCCGGGCCCGCGGTTCACCCCGCAGGTTTCCGGCGCATGATGACAACCGGCACCAGTGCGGCCATGCAACCCATCGCGACCAGCAGGAATGTATCGCGGAAGGCGAGCATGCTCGCCTGCGACAGCAGCATCTGGGCAAGGTAGTCCTGCGCCGCGGCCTGTCGCGTCACCTCCGCGATGCCGTCCTGGGCCAGCAGGCCTTCCACCTGGCGCAAGACCTCCCGCGTTGCCGGCCGGCCTTCCTGCGTCGCGGTCAGGGCCTGGGCGTAGAACTGCGTCTGGCGCTCCAGGTTGATCGACAGCAAATTGACCCCGAGCGCACCGCCGAACTGCCGCGCGAAGTTCACCGCTCCGGACCCCTGCCCCACCCAGCGCGGCGGCAGGGCGCGCAAGGCCCCGGCATTCATGCTCGGCATGGCCAGGCCGAAGCCGACGCGCCCGACCAGGATCCACAGCGCAAAGGTCCAGAACGGGGTGTCGGTGCCCACGCCGGTCATCAGCCAGGTGGAGGTGCCGAACAGCAGCAGCCCGACGCCGATGGGAGCATAGGGCGGCAGTCGGTCCGCCAGCCGCCCGGCGATGGGGAAGACGATCACCATGGCAAGCCCGGCCGGCATCAGCAGAAGCCCGGCGCGGGTCGGCGTGTAGCCCTGGATGGTCTGCACAAACAGCGGCACGAGATAGGTCGATCCGAACAGCGACGCGCCGTAGACGAACCCCACCGCCGCCGAGCAGGCGAAGCCGCGCACCGCGAACAGGCGCGGATTCAGCATCGGCGCGTCGGTGCGCAATTCCCACAGCACGAAACCGATGGCCGCCGCCGCCGCGATGCACAGTTCCAGCGTGACGCGGTTCGACCCCCAACCCTCCCGCTGGCCGCTGGCAAGCCCAGTCAGCAAGGCCAGCAGCGCCGTCACCAGCAAGGCGAAGCCCGGCCCGTCGAAGCGCCGCCGCGGGCCCGCCCCCGGCGTCGGCCCCGGCAGGAACACCAGCCCCAGCATCAACCCCAGCAGCGCGAAGGGCACGCCCATGAAGAACATCGCACGCCAGCCCCAGCTGTCGACGATCACGCCACCGAGGGTCGGACCGAGCGCCGGCGCCAGCACCACGCCCACGGCATAGAGGCCCATCGCCGAGCCGCGCCGTTCCGCCGGAAACACCTGGAAGATGATCTGCATGCCGAGCGGCTGGACCATCCCCGCGGCCGCGCCCTGCAAGACACGGCCGACGATCAACACGCTCTCATTCGGCGACGACCCGGCAACGATGGAGCCGATCACGAACATCACGATCGCCCCCGCATAGGTCAGCCGACATCCGAAGCTGTCCACAAGCCAGCCATTGAGCAGCATGGTCCCCGTCACCGAGGCGAGGAAGGCGGTGGAGATCAGCTGCGCATGGTCCTGCCCGATGCCGAAGGCGCCCATCACCTGCGGCAGCGCGACATTGACGATGGTGGCGGACAGGATGGTGGCGATGGTCCCGATCATCGCCGCGAAGGTCACCAGCAGGCGATAGGATGGCCCCCATCGCGCCTGCAGCTCCGCGATGCCGGGCCCGGCCCAGCTGCTGCGATTGCCTGGACCAAGCGTGGCTTCACTCACGCGCCTGCGCCTCCACCTCCACCATCATGCCAGGCCGGAGCAGGCCATCCGCCGTACCCGGGCGCAGCGCGATGCGCATGGGCAGGCGCTGGGTGATCTTGGTGAAGTTGCCGGAGGGATTCGGGCTTGGCAGCAGCGCGAATTCGCTGGTCGCGGCGCCGCCGACGCGTTCGACCACGCCTTCGAAGCTGCGGCCCGGATAGGCATCGACATGCAGCCGCACCGGCGAACCCGGGCGGAAGAATCGGATCTCGGTTTCCTTGACGTTGGCCTCGACGCGCACGCGGGCGGGATCGTGCACCAGCATCAAGCGCTGGCCCGGCGTGACGTACTCACCGGGATCGACGAAGACGCGATCGACCGTCCCGTTGAACGGCATCACGATGGTGCGGTCCTGGATCTCAAGCCGGATGCGGTCGCGCTGCGCCGCCAGTTCGCGCTGCAGTGGGTCGATAGATTCGAGCTGGCGACGCAGCACCGTCAGCTCCTCCCGCCCTGCGCCGGCATTGGCGAGCTGCGCCTCGACATTGCGGATCTCGGCGGCGACGGCGAGGACGCGCTGCGTCGCCGTCTCCAGCTGCGCGCGGGTCTGTTCATGCCGCTGGCGCGTGCCGCTGCCGGTGCCCATCAGCTGCACGGCGCGGGTGAATTCGCCCTCGGCGTACAGGCGTTCCGCCTGCGCGGCAGGCAATTGCGATCGCGCCGCCTCGAGTCTGGCGCGCTGAGCATCCTCCTGGCTGCCGGTCTGGCGGTCCACCATGGCCAGCCGCGCTTCGAGCTCGGCGCCCCTTGCGGCCAGGCCGGCAAGGCGCGCCTCGATCTCAAGCAGCGTCAGCTCCGCTTCCCGGCTGTCGATGCGCAGCAGCACCTCGCCCGCGCGGCTGGCATCGCCGGCGATGACGCGGATCTCGGTCACCCATCCCGGCAGGCGGCTGGCCAGCGTGACCATGTCGGCGGCGATACGGGCATCATCAATGAAGACCGTGGTGACCTGGCGATGGATCCATCCGCCGGCGGCCGCCACAACAGCAAGCAATGCGGTCAGCGCCGCCGCGATCCGCAGCCGCCGCCGCGCCGTGGCGCGGGCGGTGGCACCGGACAGCGATGCGGATGTCTGCTGACTACCCGGGCCTATGTCCATCAACGGGCTCCTCCTCGGCCCCTTCCAGCCCGGCGGCCACGCGCTTCAGCACCGCGAGGCACAAGGCGAGTTCCTCTTCCGGGATTCCCGCCAGGATTTCGGCACGCACCGTGGCCGCCTCGGCCTCGATCCGCAGCACCACCGGCCGGGCGGTGTCGGTCAGGTGGATGGTCTTGGCACGTCGGTCATGGGCAATGGCGCGGCGTTCGACGAAGCCCTGCTGTTCCAGCCAATCGAGCGTGCGGACCAGGGTCGGCGCCTCGATCCGCAGTCGGGCGGCCAGGGCCCTCTGCGGAATGCCGTCGCCGCGGCGCGCAAGGTTGAGCAGGACGAGCCAGCGCGCCTCGGTCAGGCCGAAGGGGGCAATGCGCTGATCGAGCCGGGCCCGCCACCGTCGCGCGATCTGAGCGATCGCGACGCCGAGTTCCCATCGCACCTGGGCGAGGTTCGACCCGTCTGGCATGGGGAGATGCTAGACCCGGACGATAGCTGGCGAATAGATAGATTGCTAAGGAACATGCGCGTCGCCGCGACACGCCCCGGCGCGCGGCGGTTCCCGTGGGTTCGGCTGCCATGGCGCGCCGGGACCGCGTGCCGTGGCTGCCGCCGGGCGGTCACAGCAGGCGGGGCCTGACGACCACCTCGGTGACCTGGGAGTCCGGGGACATGTCCACCACGAGCCGAACCGCGGCGGCATGGGATTCGGGGTCGCTGTAGCGGCCTTCCTCCCGTGCCGCGGAGCCTGTCCGGGCGGTCCGCGTGGCGCGATTCATCGGTGTTTCGGTCGGCCCCGGGGCCACCGTGGCGACACGGATGCCCGCCCCCACTTCCTCGATGCGCAACGCATCGGCAACGCCACGCAGGGCGAATTTCGATGCCGAGTAGACGATATGGCCCGGGACCGCCTTCACCGCCGCGCCCGAACTGATGAATACCACCTGCCCCTTCGCGGTGCGCAGCGCCGGCAACAGTAGGCGCGTCAACTCGGCCGGAGCGTAGACATTGGTCTCGAAGGTCTCGCGCCAGGCAGGCAGCGAACTCGTTTCAAGGCTGCTCCAGGCGGATATCGCCGCGCAATGGACCAGCACGTCCAGCCGGGCCAGCGGGGCGGTCAATCGCGCCAGCGCCACGCCGTCGCAAAGGTCGACCGCGACAGGGTGGATGTGGGGCCTGCCGACAAGGGCCCGAAGTTTGGCTTCGCTGCGGCCGAGCGCGATCACCTCCCGATCCCGTGCAAGGTCCTCGACGATGGCCAGTCCGATGCCGCTCCCGCCACCCGTGACGAGCGCGAGCGGGCGGCCCGTATCGAGCGTCGAGCAATCGATGGTGGATCCGATGTCTGCCATGGGACGTCCTTCACATGCATGCGAAGCCGGGCCGTGCAGATGTCATGCCGCCGAATTCTTCGGCCGCGTCTCATCGCCGAACACGGGATCGGCGCATCGGTAGGGAGCGTCGCGAGGCGCCACCGCGCGGCAGGTCCAATGGACGCAGCCCGTCCGGAACGGGTCCGCGGCAATCTTGAAAACTGTGGATAACTTGGCCTGGAGATGGTGGGCGCCGTAGGATTCGAACCTACGACCCGCTGATTAAGAGGAGTCGGAGTCACCTGCATACTACTAGTACTTGACTTATTTTTGGCCAATTCAACCGGTCGCTAGGACCACTGACCGGAAACAGTTTGACCCACCTAGCGTTGAGAAGAATCTAACAAAAATCCTTTAGAATCAACGCGGGCATGGCGGAAAATGGGGAACTTTCGGGGCCGCTGCAGTGCCGTGTCGGCACAATCACCTTTTGAGGCGGCCGCAAGTCACGGAGGATGCCCGATTATCGAACTTTCAGCGAATTTTGAGGATGGGAATGGGCCGTGAAGGACTCGAACCTTCGGCCATTCGATTAAGAGTCGAACGCTCTACCAACTGAGCTAACGGCCCGCATTTCCCACTTAAGTCCTACTTAAAACGCTTACTCGCCCTTTAGTTATCGTTTCGAAGGCAGATACAACTATTAAGAGTCAGCTGCTCTACCAACTGAGCTAGGCGCCCGCCGGGAGCCGCCACATGGGTCGGCTCCAAGGAGGCGCTTCATAGCCTGCGCGACGGCTTTGTCCAGCCCCTTTGCGCGGGCCGCGAGTTCATTCGCGCATGGGTCCCATCTCGGCATCGCGATGCACATAGGCCGACAGCAGCAGCCCGAACCCCAGCATCACCGTGATCATCGCTGAGCCGCCATGGCTAATCAGCGGCAGCGGCACGCCGCCCACCGGGATCGACCCCGTCACCATCGCCACGTTCACGAAGACATAGAGGAAGAAGTTGGTGCCGAGCCCGATCGCCAGCAGCCGCCCGAACTGGTGCTTGCTGCGGAAGGCGACCAGGTAGCAGAAGGCCACCACCAGCAGCAGCATCGACAGCGTGGTCAGCGCGCCGACCAGGCCGAATTCCTCCGCGATCATGGTGAAGATGAAGTCGGTCTGCTTTTCCGGCAGGAAGTTCAGGTGGCCCTGCGTACCCTGCAGGAAGCCCTTGCCCCACATCCCGCCGGACCCGAGGGCAATCTTCGACTGGATGATGTTGTAGCCAGCCCCGAGAGGATCGCTCTCGGGATCGAGGAAGGTGGTGATGCGCGCACGCTGGTAGTCGTGCAGTCGCTCATAGGCGATCGGCGCGGCGACGCCGATGGCCGCGAAGCCGATGGCGAATTTCCACCAGCGCATCCCCGCCGCCCAGAACACCGCCGCACCCACCATGCCGGTGATCAGCGCGGTGCCCAGATTGGGCTGCTTCAGGATCAGCCCGACCGGCAACAGCACCGCCAGCGCCGGTGGAATGAGGAACAGCGGATTGCCTACCTTCTCCCACGATGCCCGGTGGAACCAGGACGCCAGGGCCAGCACCAGCATGATCTTCATCAGTTCGGAAGGCTGCAGCTGAACCGGGCCGATATCGATCCAGCGCTGCGCGCCCTTGCCGACATTGCCATGCAGCAACACCAGCACCAGCAGCCCGACCGCGCCCAGATACCCCACCCAGGCGAAGCGTGCGATCACCCGGATGTCGATCATCGCCAGGCCCAGCATCACCACGAGGCCGAAGCCGAAGCGGATGGCATGCTTCTGCGCATAGGTGTCGGGATTGCCGCTGCCGGCCGACAGCAGCGCGACATAGCCGACCGCCGCCACCGCACACAGCAGCAGCACGAAGGACCAGGGGATCTGCCAGAACTTCTCGAGAATGCCCGCCCCGCGGTCTCGGGTCAGCAGCCGGCGTTCGAAGATCATCGCGCAGCCTCCGCCACGCGCTGCCCGCGCTGGGGTCCGAGCCGCTGGAAGGTCTCGATCATGATGTCGCGCGCGATCGGCGCTGCCGCCCCCGAACCACTGGTGCCGTGTTCCACCACCACCGACAGCGCATATTGCGGATTGTCGTGCGGTGCATAGGCGACGAACAACGCGTGCGGCCGCCACTCACGCGGCACGGCATTGACGTTGAAGCCGCGCTCGCGCTGCTCACGCGTCACGCGACGGACCTGGGTGGTGCCGGTCTTGCCGGCCATCTGGCCGTATTGCGACGGCAGCCGCGCAACGCCGGCGGTGCCGCCGCCATTGATCACTCCCCACATCGCATCGCGGATCAGGCGCATATCGGCGTCGGGGATGCCGAGGCTGGGCCAATCCTCCGGGCGGCCGCCGCGGACCGGCCTGCCGCCGATGCTGCGCGTCAGGTGCGGCTGCAGGGCCCGCCCCGATGCCAGCCGGGCCGCCATCACAGCCAGCGACAGCGGCGTGAGCTGATAGAAGCCTTGGCCGATGCCATGGACGATGGTGTCGCCGATCGACCAGGGCTTGCCCTGCGCCTGCCGCCAGCCGCGCGTCGGCACCAGGCCGCGCCGCGTCCCCGGCAACTCGATCTCCAGGTCGACACCGAGGCCGAACTTGTTGGCCATGGCCGCGATGCGGTCCATGCCGGTGCGGCGGGCCATTTCGTAGAAATACACGTCGCAGGACGCCATGATGGCGCTGCGCATGTTCATCCCGCCATGCCCGCTGCGCAGATGGCAGTGGAAGCGCGTGTCGCCGAAATCGAGATGCCCCGGGCAGCTGACGATGTCGCCCGGCCGCGCGACCTTCGCATCCAGCGCCGCCAGCGCCACCATCATCTTGAAGGTCGACCCCGGCGCATACAGGCCGTTGGTCGCCTTGTTGATCAGCGGCGTCGTGCGTGCCGCCGTCCATTGCCGCCACTGCGCTGCGGACACGCCGGAATTGAAGATGTTCGGATCGAAGGACGGCTTGGTCGCCATCGCCAGCACTTCGCCGTTGCGGGCATCGAGCACCACGGCGGTCGTGCCTTCCTCGATCTTGCCGCGGATCGCCTTCTGCAACTCGGAATCGACGCTGATCTGCACATCCTGGCCGGGGATGCCCTCCCGACGGTCCAGTTCGCGGATGACGCGGCCGACGGCATTGACCTCGACCTGCACGGCGCCGGCCCGGCCGCGCAGGATGCGGTCGTGGTGGCGCTCGACGCCGGCGCGGCCGACCCGGATGCCCGGCAGCTGCAACAGCGGGTCGTCGCCCACATCGCTCTCGGCCGGGGCGGCCACATAGCCCACGACATGGGCCAGGTGCTCCGTCTCCGGATAGATGCGCGTGGTGCCCATATCGACGGTGATGCCGGGCAGGTCGGGCGCATTGACCTCGATCCGCGCCATTTCCTCCCAGGCGAGGAATTCGCGCAGGATGACCGGGACGAAGCGGCGGTTGCGGCGGATCTCGCGCTCGATCCGCGCCTTTTCATGATCGCCCAGCGGAACGATCTTCGAGAAGGTCTCGAGCGTCGCGGCGACATCGGCGGATTGCTCCGCCACCAGCAAGGCGCGCCAGTTCAGCCGGTTGCCCGCCACCACCTTGCCGTTGCGGTCCAGCACGCGCCCACGCGGCGGGGCGAACAGCCGCGCGCTGACGCGGTTCTCCTCAGCGAGGGTGGCGTAGCGCGCGCCCTCCTCGACCTGCAGACGATAGAGACGGGAGCCTAGAAAGCCGAAGGCGCCAAGCTGGATGGCGCCAAGCACCGCCGCGCGGCGGGTGAAGATGCCGCGGCGGCGCTCCTCCTCCTTGCGGACGGTCCTCTCACGGCCGAGCAGGCCGGATTTGCCCCAGGGGCGCCAGGCTGGGCGCCAGGTCATGGCGCGACCTCGGCGTGGCGCATCGCCTCATGGACCCGGGTCAGGACGAGGGCGATCGCCGGATAGAGCCCGCACGCCAGCAAGGCCGCATGCAGCGCCGGTGCGATCGGTGGCAATTGCAGCGCGAGCACGGATTGGAGCCCCCAATAGACGCCGGCGGCACCGAAGGCCGCCACGCAGAAGCCAAGCCATACCGCCAGGAAGGATTGCCGCGCCAGCACATGACGGAACCGCACCGCGGCCGCATGCAGCGCGAGCAGGACCAACACGCCGGAACCCAGCGGCGCAAAGGTCAGCAGATCCATCAGCAGGCCCAGCAGGAACACGATCGGGGGCATCATCGCCGCCGGCCGGAACACCGACCAGAAGGCAACGCAGGGCAAGGTCACGGCCAAGACCGGCGATGGCAGATTGATCGGCGCCGCCGCCAGGACCATTAGGAAAGCGGTCGAAAAACCCGGAAACGCGACCCGCGCAAAGGCATCGATGCGCCGCAACAGGCCGGGCGCGGGGGCCGGCCTCCCCTGTGGGCGGCGGGCGGGGGGCATCGCCATGGCATCCCCCTCAGCGACGGCCGGGCCGCGGTTCCGGACGTGCCACGGCTTCGGGCGGAATGATGCCGCGCAGGCCGTAGTCGAACAGCCGGACCGCATCCAGGCGGTCGAGCCTGGCAAACAATTCGACCTCCGGCACGCCCTGCGAGGACAGCCGCACGATGCCGACCGGCAGGCCGGATGGGAAGGCGCCCGCCTCGGCGCTGGTGACGATCCGTTCGCCCTCGACCGGGATGACCCCTTCCGGCCAATGCGCGAGGCGCGGCCGCATCGCGTTGTTGCCGGCCATGATGGCGCGTGCCCGGCTCGATTCGAGGGTGACCGGGATGCGGCTGTTCATGTCGGTAGCGAGAAGAACACGCGCGGACCGGCTGCCCACCTCGGTCACCCGGCCGACGAAGCCGCGCTCATCCAGCGCCACCTGGCCCTTGCGGATGGAATGCTGCGGACCCGTCGCCAGCAACACGGCGCGGGCATAGGTGCCGCCGCCATCGGCAACGACGCGGGCAGTGACGAAGGCCGGTGCGGCTTCCGGCAGGAAATTCAACTGCCGCCGGAGCATCTCGTTCTCGGTCTCCAGCGCGAGGGCGGAGGCATGCCAGCGCCGCAGGCGCTCATTCTCCTCGCGAAGCTGGGCATTCTCCTCGCGCAGGGTGGCGAGGTTCTGGACCTCCTCCACCGCCGAGCGCACCGCGGCCATGGGTTCGGCAAGCGCGGCGTAGATCGGGGACAGGGCGTCGGACAGATGCGTGCGCAACCGCTCGGCCAGCAGGGTGTCGGCCTTGCCGAGCAGCATGATGCCGAAGGCAGCCGCGATCATCAGCGGCAGCGAAAGCCGCGCCAAGGCCTGACGGAGCGGAATGCTCAGCCGGATCACGCGCCCCCCATCCCCCTGTCAGGATTGCGAAGCCGATGACCCCGCCGGGACGGCGGGGCCGAGGCCGACATCAATACATCGAACTCAGGACGTGGCGAAGCCGCTTGATGTCCTCGAGTGCACGACCGGTACCGAGAGCGACGCAGGACAAGGCATCCTCCGCCACCACGACAGGCAGACCGGTCGCAGCCCGCAGCACCTGATCGAGCCGGTTCAGCAACGCTCCACCACCGGTCAGGACGATACCCTTGTCCACGATGTCCGCGGCCAGCTCGGGCGGCGTATTTTCCAGCGCAACCTTCACCGCCTCGACGATCTGGGTGACCGGTTCGGCCAGCGACTCGGCGATCTGGCGCTGGCTGACGATCACCTCGCGCGGGACGCCGTTCATCAGGTCGCGGCCCTTCACCTCGGCGAGCGGGCCCTCCTCGCCATCCTCCGGTGGGGCGGCGGCGCCGATCTCGAGCTTGATGCGCTCGGCCGTGCTCTCGCCGATCAGCAGGTTAAACTGACGGCGGATGTAGGAGATGATCGCCTCGTCCAGCTTGTCGCCGCCGACGCGCACCGATCGCGCATAGACGATGCCGCCCAGCGAGATCACGGCCACCTCGGTCGTGCCGCCGCCGATATCGACGATCATCGACCCCGAAGGCTCGGTCACCGGCAGGCCGGCGCCGATCGCGGCGGCCATCGGTTCCTCGATCAGCAGCACTTTGCGGGCCCCGGCCGATTCGGCGCTTTCCTGGATGGCGCGCCGTTCCACCGCCGTGCTGCCCGAGGGCACGCAGACGATGATCATCGGCGAGGCGAAGGACCGCCGATTGTGCACCTTGCGGATGAAATGCTTGATCATTTCCTCCGCCACCTCAAAATCGGCGATGACGCCGTCGCGCAGCGGACGAATGGCGGCGATGTTGCCCGGGGTGCGGCCCAGCATCAGCTTGGCCTCTTCACCCACGGCAAGCACCTGCTTGCGGCCGCGCAGGTCGGAAATCGCGACCACGCTCGGCTCATTCAGCACGATCCCGCGCCCCTTCACGTAGACAAGCGTGTTGGCGGTGCCGAGATCGATGGCCATGTCGGCGGACAGGAAGCCGAACAGGCGAGAAAACATGCGTACCGGACCTTCCGACGGTGCCGCACAGCCAGCGTTGCGGGCCAGTGCCGCCGTCGCGACTGGGGGCTGGAGAGAGGACGGGGGGCTTTACCCCCCCCTGGCCGGACTCTCAAGCCGGATTCCCCGTCACCTCGATACGGCGGCGCAACTCGGCTCGCCCGCCAGCGTTATCCAATCAGCCCAAGATCAGGAGATGAACACATGAGGACCACCGGTTTGGCCATTCTGGCCGTTGCAGGCCTGACCCTTGGTGCCTGCGGCGAAACGCCAGGCGAACGCGCGCTGACCGGCGGCCTGATCGGCGCCGGTGGCGGCGCTGCGATCGGGTCCTTGTCCGGCAATGCCGGCGTGGGCGCGCTGATCGGCGGCGCGGCGGGGGCCATCGGTGGCGCCGCCACGGCCCCGGCCCAGCCACGGTCGGACTACTATTACCGCTGACCGCGCGGCCACCCGGCCCGCGGTATGTCGCGGCCGGCCTGTTTAGGCCGGCCCGTCATCAGTGACCAATGCGCCGCGCCGCCGGACCGAGCGGCCGGGGACCGATCAGGCCCGCAGCACGATCGGCGGTTCCGTCCGCTGCCGCTTGACCAGCAGCTTGTTCAGCGCGTGCACATAGGCCCGCGCCGAGGCGACGATGGTGTCGGTATCCGCCCCCTGCCCGTCCACCAGCTTGCCGTCTTCCTCCAGCCGCACGGTCACGCGCGCCTGGGCGTCGGTGCCGCTGGTCACCGCCTGCACGGCATAGAGCTTGAGCGTCACCTCATGCGGGAAGGCCTGGCGCAACGCGGCGAAGGTCGCATCCACCCCGCCATCGCCGGTGGCCATGCCGTCGGCGCGCTCGCCATCGACCTCGATGGCCACGGTCGCCATCGGCTTGGTGCCCATGCCGGTCGAGACATTCATGCCGACAAGGCGAATACGTTCATTGGCGCGGCCCACCTCGTCGTCAACCAGGGCGGCGATGTCCTCGTCGTAAACCACCTTCTTGCGGTCGGCGACGTCCTTGAACCGCTTGAAGGCGTCGTTGAGCTGGTTGTCGCCGACCTCATAGCCCAGCGTCTTCAGCCGGTCGCGGAAGGCGGCGCGGCCGGAATGCTTGCCGAGCACGATGGAGTTGGTGGTCCAGCCGACACTCTCCGGCGTCATGATCTCGTAGGTCGAGGCATCCTTCAGCACGCCATCCTGATGGATGCCCGATTCATGCGCGAAGGCATTGCGGCCGACGATCGCCTTGTTCGGTTGCACGTCGAAGCCGGTGATCGTCGCCAGCAGCTTGGACGTCCGCAGGATACGCTGGGAGGCAACCCCGGTGGTCGCGTGCAGCGCGTCGTGGCGCGTGCGCAGCGCCATCGCCACTTCCTCGAGGCTCGCATTGCCGGCGCGTTCGCCGATGCCGTTGATGGTGCATTCCACCTGGCGCGCGCCGGCCTGGATCGCCGCCAGCGTGTTCGCCACCGCGAGGCCCAAATCGTTGTGGTTGTGGGTCGAGAAGATGACCTTCTCCGCCCCCGGCACCTTGTTCATCAGCGTCGAGAAGATCAGCCCCATATCTGCCGGCAGCGAATAGCCGACGGTGTCGGGGATGTTGATGGTGGTCGCCCCGGCCTTGATCGCGGCTTCCACGCAGCGGCACAGGAAGTCGAGATCCGAGCGCGATCCGTCCTCGGCCGACCATTCCACGTCGGCGGCGTGGTTACGCGCCAGGGTCACCGTCTCGGTGATGCGTTCCAGCACATCCTCCCGCGACATGCGCAGCTTCACGCGCATATGCAGGTCCGAGGTCGCCAGCACGATGTGGATGCGCGGCCGCGCGGCGAGCTTCGTCGCCTCGGCCGAGGCCATGATGTCGGCGGTATTGGCGCGGCTGAGGCTGGCCACCACCGGCCCGTCCTTCGAGAAGCGCTTGGCAATTGACTGCACGGAATCGAAATCGCCGGGGCTGGCGATGGCGAAGCCGGCTTCCAGCACATCGGCGCCGAGTTCGTGCAGCGCCTCCGCCATGCGCAGCTTCTCCTCGAGATTCATGGAGAAGCCCGGCGACTGCTCGCCGTCGCGCAGGGTGGTGTCGAAGATGATGATGCGGCCGTCGGCCAGTTCGCCGAAGGAGGGATGGTTGATGGCCATGTCAGGCGTTTCCTGTTTGGCGATGATGTGGATGCGCGCGTTCGGTCCCAGGTTCCCCTGAGCGATGTCCGGCCGCGGTCAGCCGGGCGTCACGCCCAGGGGCGGGTAAGTCGAAGAAGAAGGAGGCCGAGCGGGGCGCGCGCGGCGGCCGGGGCAGGAAGCCCCAGGATCAGGCCGGCCGGGATGGCGCGCAGGTTCATCGCGGCCCGAGACTACGGGCCTGGGGGCCGGACGGCAAGCGGCGATATTGCCCGCCATCACCGCCGCGGGCAGTCTGGCGGCAATGATAATCGGAGGGAATCCCATGCTGCGCCGGATCGTGCTTGCCCTGATCGCGGGCCTCTTCGCCGTGCCCGCCACCGCCCAGGACTGGGTGCCCGACCGCCCCGTACGCATCATCGTCCCCTTCCCGCCGGGCGGCGCGAGCGATCTTGTCGCACGGATCTTCGCCGATCGCGCCAGCCGCATCACCCCGCAGCCCTGGGTGGTCGAGAACCGGTCCGGCGCCAACGGCAACATCGGCATGGAGGCGGTGGCGCGGAGCGCGCCGGATGGCTACACGCTCGGCCAATGCACGATCGGCAACTGCGCCATCAACGCCGCCATCTACACGCGCATGCCCTACGATATCGCACGCGACCTGGTCCCTGTTTTCTGGAGCGGCAGCGTGATGAACGCGCTCGCCATTCATCCCTCTATTCCCGTGACCAACCTGCAGGAATTCATCGTCTGGGCACGCGCCAATCAGGGGCGGGTGAACTATGGTTCCTCGGGCTTCGGGTCCTCCAACCACCTGACGCCCGAATTCCTCAATGGCCGGCTCGGCCTTGGTTTGGTGCACGTGCCCTTCCGCGGCGGGGCGCCGGCGCTGCAGGCGTTGCTCGCCAACCAGGTGCAGGTGATGATCGAGAACATCCCGACCAAGATCCAGGCGATCCGCGCCGGCCAGATCCGCGCGATCGCGGTGACGGGGCGAGAGCGCGATCCCGCGCTGCCCGACGTACCGACATTCGCCGAGGCGGGGGTGCCAGACATCATCGTCGAGCCATGGTTCGGCTTCATGGCGCCGCGCGGCACGCCGGCCAACATCGTCAACGGGCTGAACCGTGTGCTGAACCAGGCGAATGCCGATCCCGAGGTGCAGCGCCGCTTGCGCGACCTCGGCGTGCGGCCGGAGGCGGGCTCCGCCGAACGCTTCGCCGATCACGTACGCGCCGAAGTCGCACGCTGGCGCGAGGTCGTCGAACAGAACCGGATCGAGAAGATCGAGTAGCGGCGGCCGGCCCTTCGCCCGACTGACCTCGAACGCCACCGTCAGCGGGCGGTTGAGCGCCGAGCCTACCGACGCGGCGGATGCGTCGTCCACCAATGCCGCGCGATGTCGGCGCGGCGGCACACCCAGACGTCCTTCTCCCGCGCCACCCGCGCCAGGAAGCGCTGCAGCGCCGCCGCCCGCCCCGGACGGCCGACCATCCGGCAATGCAGGCCGACGGACATCATCTTCGGACTGCCGCCGCGCCCTTCGGCCAGCAGTACCTCGAAGGCGTCAGTCAGGTGCCGTTCCCATCCGGCCGGATCGCCGAAGCCTGGCGTTACGGCATACTTCATGTCGTTGTTGTCGAGCGTGTAGGGGATGACGAGGTGCGGCTTGCCGGCTGCAGTAACGTAGTGCGGCAGGTCGTCGTCGTAGGAATCGCTGTCGTAGAGAAAGCCGCCATGCTCGGCGACAAGGCGCCGCGTATTCGGGCTGATGCGGCCGGTGTACCAGCCGACCGGGGGGCTGCCGGTCAGTTGCTCAATGACGGCGACGCATCGGGCGATCTCGGCGCGCTCCGTCGCCTCATCTACCGTGTGGTAGTCGATCCAGCGCCAGGCATGAGACGCGACCTCATGCCCCGCGGCCACGAAAGCGCGCGCCGCATCAGGGTTGAGTTCCAGCGCCCGGCCGACGCCATAGACCGTCAGCGGCAGGTCGTGCGCGGCGAAGGCGCGCAGCACGCGCCAGACGCCGGCGCGCGCGCCGTAGTCGAACTGCGATTCCACTGTGCGGTTGCGCTCGCCAATGACAGGCGACCCGCCGGGAACCTCATGCAGGTACAATTCGCTGCCGGCATCGCCGTTGAGGATCGTGTTCTCGCCGCCCTCCTCATAGTTCAGCACGAAGGACAGCGCGAGCTTGGTGCCGCCCGGCCACTGCGGGTCAGGCGGCCGCGGCCCATAGCCGCGGAAGTCGCGGGGATAGTCGGTCTCGGAGGCGAGGAGATGGGGCTGGTCCGGCATGGCTGGCCTTCGCATCTGGCGGGAAGGTGGCGAGGATGCCAGTGCTGCGGGGCGGTGCGAAGGCTGCACCGCCCGCGTAGCGTCAGGCAGCCATGGGTCGGGCCAGTGCCCGGGCCCGCATTGCCCAGCCCTGCGCCACCGGGCTGCCTTCCTTCGCGGCCAGCCGCTCGGCCGCCATCGCCTGGGCCATTGGCGCGTCACCGGCGCGGATCGCCGCCTCGCACAACGTCCAGGACAGCACATCGCGCTGGGCGTGGCTGCCACCGAAGCGGTTGGCGATTCCGCGCACCGGCAGGATGTGGCGCACCGCCCCGGCGAAGTCGTCCTGCCCGAAGGCGACGAGGCCCCGCGCCAAGGGCAGGCCGACATCGCGCGACATCATCGCATTGGTCGCCCCGCCAGCTGCGGCACGTTCCAGCGTCGCGATCACGTCGCGCTGCGCCGTGCGGTCGCCGCTGGCGACAAAGGCCATCATCGCGTGCACGTCGTTGAAGGCGTAGATGCCGTGCGAGATGCGCGCAGCCCAGGGCTGCTGGAGCAGCGACCAGCGGTCGCCCACATCGTGCCCGAGCACCCAAAGCCGCCAGAGCAGCGCCGAGCCGTCGATCGCCTCCAGCGCCTGGCCGAAGCCGCCGGCCGACACGCGCTCATCGAACAGGCGCAGCGCGCCGGCGATGTCGCCCTGGTCAATGCAGAACAGCGCGAGGTGCCACCAATTATGGTAGGCAAAGAGGCTGTCCGGCGACCAGCCCGGCGCCGTGGTGCGCATGAAATCGATACCTTCCGCGGCCCGCCCCTGCATTTCCATCACATGCGCCACAGCATGCGCGGCCCAGCCGTCGCGCCTGTCGACGACCAGCGCCTCGCGCCCGGCGGCCTCGGCGCGGGCGTAGTCGCCGCATTCCTCCAGGCCGAAGGCATGCATGCCGAGCAGGTAGCCATAGCCCGGCATGTCCCGGTCCCAGCGCGGCAGAACGCGGGCTACGCGGTCGCGCAGCATCTGCGACTGGCCGAGGAAGAAATCGCCCAGTTGCGCGAACTGCACCGCCAGCAGATCCGACGGATGTGTGATGGCGATGCCGGCCCAGGTCTCGGTCGCCGCCGTGAGGTCGCCATCGGCCCAGCGACGGGCGGCAGCGATATAGGCCTGTTCCCGCGCATTGGCGCCCGGCGCCAGGCGTTCGGCCGCCGCCAGGGTCGGCTGCAACTCACTGTCGAAGGCCTTGTCCGTCGCGGTCGCGAGGATGCCCGCGCGCAACGCATGCCCCATTACGCAATCAGGCTGTTCGGCGAGCAGCGCGTCGATCTCGGCGACGGGGTCGGCCTGGTAGATGTGGAACTTGGTCATCGCGACATCGAGCCGGCGCGCGGCATCGGCAGAGCAGGTGAGCGGGTTTCCCCGCAGGTCGGTGGCCATGGTGGTCATCCTTGTTCGTCGTTGTTGACGGCAAGGGTGTCGCGCCGAAGGGGCAGTGCGCTCTACCCGTCCCGTGGTGCGGTTCGATCGGTTTCCGAAAACGCCCCTGTCTCAACGCGTTACGGACAGTTTGGCCGGGGCCGAAACCGCCCGGCGTGATTCGGCACACAAGCCGACTGCACCTGCGGTACAGTCATGCCATGAGCGCAACCACCCTGAAGCGGGAAAGCGCCCGCGACAAGATCCTGGAATTGGCCGAGGCCGCCGTCCTGCAGAAGGGCTTCGGTGCGACGTCAATCGAGGAGCTGATCGCGGGCGCCAGCATCTCGAAGAGCGGCTTCTTCTATCACTTCCCCGACAAGGGCGAACTCGCGAAGGCGCTGCTGCTGCGCTACATCGAGCGCGACCGCGTCATTCTCGATGACATCTTCAACCGTGCCGACGCGCTGAACGACGATCCGCTGCACGGCTTCCTCGTCGCGCTGAAACTGTTCGCCGACATGATGGCGGCAATGACCGAGGTGCATCCGGGATGCATGGTCGCCTCGGTCTGCTACCAGGAGCAGCTGTTCGATCGCGAGGTGCATGAGCTGGCCCGCGACGCGGCGTTGGCCTGGCGGGTGCGGTTCCGCGCGCGGCTCGATGCCATCGTCGCGCAGTATCCGCCGCGGGTGCCGGTGGATCTCGAGGATCTCGCGGACATGCTGTCGGTGATGATGGATGGCGGCATCACCATCTCCCGCATCATGCGCGACCCGCAACTGCTGGCACGGCAGGTGGTGCTGTATCGCGCCTTCGTGCGCGCAGTGTTCCTGGGCGCATAAGGAAAGGGCGCCGAGGGTTTCCCCTCGACGCCCATGATTCCGGCGTTCCGCCAGGATCAGTTCTTCGCCTTGTCCACCAGGGCGTTCTTGCTGATCCACGGCATCATGGCGCGCAGCTTCGCACCCACATCCTCGATCGGATGCGCGGCGTTGCGGCGGCGGGTCGCCTTGAAGGACGCCTGGTTCACCTTGTTCTCGAGCATCCAGTCGCGAGCGAACTTGCCGGACTGAATGTCCTCGAGCACGCGCTTCATCTCGGCCTTGGTCTCGGAGGTGATGATACGCGGGCCGGTGACGTACTCGCCATACTCGGCGGTGTTGGACACCGAGTAGTTCATGTTGGCGATGCCGCCTTCATAGATGAGGTCGACGATCAGCTTCACCTCGTGCAGGCACTCGAAATACGCCATCTCGGGGGCGTAGCCGGCCTCGACCAGCGTCTCGTAGCCGGCGCGGATCAGTTCCACGAGGCCGCCGCACAGGACGACCTGCTCGCCGAACAGGTCGGTCTCGCATTCCTCCTTGAAGGAGGTCTCGATCACGCCTGAACGGCCACCGCCGATGGCGGAAGCGTAGGACAGCGCGATCTCGAGCGCATTGCCCGACGGGTTCTGATGGACGGCCACCAGGCAGGGCACGCCGCCGCCCTTCTGATATTCACCGCGCACCGTGTGGCCGGGGCCCTTCGGCGCGATCATGAACACGTCGATGTCTTCGCGCGGATCGAGCAGGTTGAAGTGCACGTTCAGGCCATGCGCGAAGGCGAGTGCGGCGCCCGGCTTCATGTTGGCGTGCAGGTGGTCGCGATACAGGTCGCCCTGCAGTTCGTCGGGCGTCAGCACCATGATGACATCGGCCCACTTCGCGGCATCGGCCGGGGACATCACCTTGAAGCCGGCGGCTTCGGCCTTCTTCCAGGACCCGCCGGGGCGAAGGCCGATGACGACATCCTTCACGCCGGAATCGCGCATGTTCATCGCATGGGCGTGGCCCTGGCTGCCGAAGCCGATGACCGCGACCTTCCGGGCCTTGATCAGGTTCACATCCGCATCGCGGTCGTAGTAGACGCGCATGGCTGCGCACTCCCTTCTCTCTACACAACGTCAAACAGAACTCAGTTGATTCCGCGCGGTCCCCGCGCGATCGCCACCGCGCCCGTCCGCGACACTTCCACCAGCCCGACGGGCCGCATCAGCGCGCAGAAGGCGTCGATCTTCTCGGCATTGCCGGTCATCTCGAAGACGAAGCTCTCGATGGTCGCATCCACCACGCGGGCGCGGAAGGCATCGGCGAGGCGCAGAGCCTCCATCCGGTGCTCACCCTTGCCCACCACCTTGATCAGCGCCAACTCGCGAATGAGATGCGGGCCTTCCAGCGTCAGGTCCGACACCTTGTGCACCGGCACCAGTCGGTCGAGCTGCGCCTTGATCTGCTCGATCACCATCTCGGTGCCGCTGGTGACGATGGTGATGCGGGAAATCCGTCCCGTCTCATCCACCGGTGCGACGGTCAGGCTGTCGATGTTGTAGCCGCGGCCACTGAACAGCCCGACCACGCGGGCGAGGATGCCCGGCTCGTTTTCCACCAGCACGGCGATGGTCGCCGCGCGCTGCGCGTTCCCGATTTCCGACATGATACGCGCCCCTCAGACCAGAACCTTGCCTTCGTCGGTGACGCCGGCAACGCCGCCCTCCTGCTCCGGCCCGAGGATCATCTCGTTATGCGCGGCACCGGAGGGGATCATCGGGAAGCAGTTCTCATCCTTGGCCACCGCGATATCGGCGATGACGGGTCCAGGGTAGGCGATCATCTCGCGAATACCGGCATCGAGGTCGGCCGGGTCGGTCACGCGAATGCCCTTGGCATGGAAGGATTCCGCCAGCTTCACGAAGTCCGGCAGCGCCGCGGAATAGGATTCGGAATAGCGCCCGCCATGCAGCAGTTCCTGCCACTGGCGCACCATGCCCATATACTCGTTGTTCAGGATGAACACCTTCACCGGCAGCCGGTACTGCGCCAGCGTGCCCATCTCCTGGATGTTCATCAGGATTGAGGCCTCGCCGGCGATGTCGATGCACAGCGCGTCGGGATGCGCGATCTGCACGCCCATCGCCGCCGGCAGGCCGTAGCCCATCGTGCCCAGGCCACCCGACGTCATCCAGCGGTTCGGCTTCTGGAAGCCGAAATACTGCGCGGCCCACATCTGGTGCTGCCCGACTTCGGTGGAGATGAAGGTCTCCCGCCCGAGTTCGCGGGTGATCTCATACAGCCGCTTCACCGCATGCTGCGGCTTGATGATCTTGCCTTCCTGGCGATAGCGCAGGCAGTCGATGCCGCGCCATTCGTCGATCTGCCGCCACCAAGCGGTCAGCGCGTGCTTGTCCTGCGCCTGGCCATCGGCCTTCCACGCCTCGATCAGCGCGGCGAGGACACGCCCGGCATCGCCCACGATCGGCACATCGACCGGCACGTTCTTGTTGATCGAGGACGGGTCGATATCCGCATGGATCTTCTTCGACCTCGGCGAGAAGGCATTCAGCCGCCCCGTCACCCGGTCATCGAAGCGCGCCCCGATGTTCAGCATGACGTCGCAATCATGCATGGCGAGGTTCGCCTCGTAGGTCCCGTGCATGCCCAGCATGCCGACGAACTGCTTGTCGTCGGAGGAGAAGGCGCCGAGCCCCATCAGCGTGTTCGTGCAGGGAAACCCCGTCATGTGCACGAAGTCGGTCAGCAGGCGCGACGCCTCGGGCCCGGCATTGATCACGCCACCGCCGGCATAGACGATCGGCTTCTTCGCACCCTTCAGCAGCGCGATCGCCTTGCGGATCTGCTCGCCATCGGGCTCGGTCTGCGGGCGGTAGGACCGGTGCTCGGTCTTCGGCGCCTCGGTATAGGGCGCCTTGTTGATCAGGATGTCCTTCGGCAGGTCGATCACCACCGGGCCTGGGCGGCCGGACTTGGCGACGTAGAACGCCTCATGCACCACGCGGGCCAGGTCTTCCGACTTCTTGACCAGGTAGTTGTGCTTGGTCGCCGGCCGCGTGATGCCGGTGGTGTCGGCTTCCTGGAAAGCATCGTTGCCGATCAGGTGCGTCGGCACCTGCCCGGTCAGGCAGACGACCGGAATGCTGTCCAGCAGCGCATCCACCAGCCCCGTCACCGCATTGGTGGCACCGGGGCCTGACGTCACCAGCACGCAGCCCACCTTGCCGGTGGACCGGGCATAGCCCTCGGCCGCATGCACCGCCGCCTGCTCGTGGCGCACCAGGATGTGGCGGATGGCGTTCTGCTGGAAGATCGCGTCGTAGATCGGCAATACCGCGCCGCCGGGGTAGCCGAAGATAACCTCGACGCCGTTATCCTTCAGCGCGCGCAGGACGACCTCCGCGCCCGACATCGTCAGGGCGGTTTCGGTGCTGGCGGGCTTGGTGGCGGCGGACATCGGGGCTGGTCTTTCCTCGTCAAACGGTGCCACCCGCGGGAGGCTCCCGTGGGCGAGGCGCCGCTCTTAGACCCCACGCTGCGCTGCGTCAACGCATCCGATCAACAAAAGCGAAGACATCAGCCACAAAACTTTCCGAAAATTGCGCCATACCCGCTATGCGCGCATGGATCGTATGCGTCCGCGACACATCGGCGAGCGCATGGTGGCGAAACCAGGTCGCCTGCCGCTTGGTGTACTGCCCGGTATTGAGGATGGCGCGGGTCGAAGCATCCGCTGGCGTCATCCGCCCTGCCAGCATCGCGGCCAGTTCCGGCACCCCATGCGCCCGCATAGCCGGCAATGTGGGATCGAGGCCCTGCGCAACCAGCGCACGCACCTCCTCGACCGCCCCGCCGTCCAGCATCGCAGCCCAACGCGTGGCGATGGCCGCGCGCAGCGCATCGCGTGGCGGGTCGATCAGGATGGCGGCGAAGCGCCAGGGCGCAGGCCCGGTCGCCGCGCCCCCCTGCCAAGCGGCAAGCCCCCGGCCCGTCCCCCGCCAAACCTCCCAGGCCCGCGCGATCCGCTGGCTGTCGGACGGCCGCAGCCGTGCCGCCGTCGCGGGGTCCACCTCCGCCAGCCTCGCATGCAGCGCCGGCGCGCCCTCCTCGGCCAGCAGCCGCCGCGCTTCCTCCCGCGCCGGTTCCGGCACCGGCGGAATCTCCGACAGACCCTGGGTCAGCGACGCGAAATACATCCCTGTCCCGCCACACAGGATCGGCAACCGCCCGGCATCGCGCGCCTGCGCCATGGCGGTCAGCGCCTCCCCGCGCCACCAGGCGACGCTCGCCGCCTCGGCGGCCGCGCGCACGCCATACAGGCGGTGCGGCACCTGCGCTTCCTCCGCCACGCTGGGGCGGGCCGTGATCACCCGCAACTCCCGGTACACCTGCATGCTGTCGGCATTGATGACGGTGCCACCGAAGCGTTCGGCCAATGCCAGGGCGAGAGCCGACTTGCCGCTGGCCGTCGGTCCAGCCACCAGCAAGGCGACCGGTTGATCCGCGGTCATGGCAGGGGCATACCCCGGCGCGCATGGACCATGTTCTGACCCTTATCGCCCCGCCCGGCAGCCTTGCCACGGCTGCGCTGCATGCCGCGCGCGATGCGCTCGCCGCCATCGGTGCCGCGACCGGCACGCCGGATTGGCTGGCACCTGGCGAAGCCGCCGACCTGCCCTTTGCCAACCTGTCGCCCGACCAAGCCGACGCCGCGGCACGCGCCGCGCTGTCCGGCCAGCCCGTCGACATCATCGCACAGGCCGCAGCCGGCCGGCGCAAGCGCCTGCTGATCGCCGACATGGACAGCACCATCGTCACCACGGAAACGCTGGACGAACTCGCAGGCCAGGCTGGAATCAAGGACCGCATCGCCGCCATCACGAAGCGCGCGATGAATGGCGAACTGGATTTCGAGGGCGCCTTGCGCGAGCGCGTCGGCATGCTGGCCGGCCTGCCGGTCGAAGCCATGCAGCGCACCTGGGAAGAAACGGAACTGATGCCCGGCGCGATGCAACTGGTCGCGACGATGCGCGCCGCCGGCGCCCGCTGCGCGCTGGTATCGGGCGGCTTCACATTCTTCACCGGCCGCGTCGCCGCGCTGGTCGGGTTCCATGAGCACCACTCGAACACGCTCCTTGAAGCCGATGGCCGGCTGACCGGTCATGTCGCCGACCCGATCCTCGGGCGCAACGCGAAACTCGCCACGCTGAAGCGGATCGCCGCCGAGGAAGGCATCGGGCTCGATGCCACGCTTGCGGTGGGCGATGGCGCCAATGACCTCGACATGATCCAGGCGGCAGGGCTCGGCGTGGCCTATCACGCGAAGCCGGTGGTGGCCGCCGCGGCACGGGCGCGCGTGGAACATGGCGACCTGCGCGCGCTGCTGTTCGCCCAGGGCTATCGCGGTGCGGAATTCGCCGTCGGCTGAAGCCACCAGCCGGGGGCCAGCACCCAACGCCCGTCGAAGCGTTCCAGCCGGTCACGGGCCGGATCAATGCCGGCACGCGCAAGGGCAAGTGCGGCCGCATCGCCCAGGACGTAGAAGGTTCGCGGTTCGTGCAGGCCGAATTCCAGGCGCCGCGCGACCGTTGCGTTCACAGCATCCACCGCACGCGGATCGAGCCGGGCGAGATAGACCGCATCGGTCTGCAGCCCGGCCGTCGCGGCATAGACCGCCACTTCCTCCCAATTGGTCGCCTGCATCCCGGTGGGCACCACGCGCACGAAGTCGTAGCGGCGCGCCGCCTCGGACCAGAACGGGTCGGCCAGGCGCAGCGGCACGGTGGCAGGCTGTGGCGTGAAATAATGGTGCAGCCGTGCGAAGCCGGGTCGCAGGTCGGCCGCCTGCAACATCAGCGCGGTGAACAGCACGAAGCCGGCGCGCCGGCCGCCCAGCCCGCGCACCAGCGCCACGCAGGCACCGAACAGCGCAGCATACAGCACCGGCCAAAAGAATCGTTCCGAGGCGCGCAGCGCATCAGCATGGGAGACGATCCATGCCGGCAGCGGGATCACCTCGAATTCGCGGCCGCCGATGGTCACACGATGCGTCACCGCCAGCAGCAGCAGCCCCGCCAGCACCACCAGCAGCATCCGGTAGGGCCGCATTGACCCGCGCGGACCGAGCAGCCAAGCGATCGCCCCCGCCGCAATCACCACCAGCGCGCCGAGGCCGGGATAGGAATTGCCCGCTTCCAGGTGATCGGCGGTGGCGATGTCCGGCACCAAGCCGCTCCAATACCCGCCATCGAAGGGCGCCAGCAGGTCGAGTTGCATCCGCCCATACCCGCCCCAGGTCCCCCCGAAGCCGCCGCCAAGTTCGAAGAATCCGCCCGCCCAGAGCCCGGCAATGCCGGCCGCCGGCACGGCGAGCGCCTCGGCCGCGATGCGCCAGCCGGCGCGGCGGGCCGGATCCGCCACCCGCGCCAGCCAATCCGCCGCCCAGAAAGCACCCACCATCGGCAGGATATAGGCCTGCACCAATGAGGCCGTGGCCATCAGCGCCATCCAGGCCAAGCCACGCCGCGCCCCTGCCCCCGGCACGACGCAAAGCCACAGCCCGACCAGCAGCAGGAACTGGCCGCCAAGGGCGAAGTGCCCACCAAGCCGACCCAGCAGCAGCGGCTGCAGCACGAACAGCCCGGCCCCGGCCAGCCGGGCCAGCGGTTCCCGCGTCGCTCGCCCGATCAGCATCCAGGCGATCAGGGATTGCAGCGCCCCGCAGGCATAGATCCAGATGCCCCAGTACTGCGGGACTTCGACAAGCGGTCGCAAGGCCTTGAAGGCGAAGGCCAGCAGCGGAATCGAATCCGAATAGAACACCGAGGATGCCAGTTCCATGCCCCAGCCCGGATTGGCGCCCGGCGGCCAATGCCAGGAATCGCGGGCAAAGGCCGTCCAGCCGAGCCAGTACTGGACAGGGTCGGGGCCGATCCGCCCGGACAACATCCAGCCTGTATCGCCCGGCGGCAGGATGTGACCCCCGAAGGCGGCATGGATGACGAACAGGCCTAACGCGGCCGCGGCCAGCGCGCCGATCCAATCGGGCGGGCCGGCGCGCAGCGCCGGATCATGTTTGGACGCAAGCTCCATCAGGGCAAACTCGCCGCCCCGCGTGTCGAAACAACGGCGCGGCGAACGCGATGCCGCCGGCCGCGCCCTCCGACCATCGGCATCACGCCGCCATGCACGCAAACGCCAGACGCAGACCGCCGGCTTGAGCGGCTCAGGCCGAAGGGCGGGCCGGCCGCAACCTCAACCCCGCGGTACGCGCCGGGGCCTCGGACCCGCTGGTCCTATTCGACGCGAGCGCCCGAGGCGCGAACCAGAGGCGCCCAGGCCACCACCTCATCGGCGACGTAGGTGGAGAAACGCTGCGGCGTCCAGCCGCGCATCGGCGGCGTTCCCATTTCGTTGAAGCGGTTGCCGGTCGCGGGGTCGGCCAGCGCCTGCTCGATCGCCGCCGCCATGCGTGCGACGACCGGCGCCGGCAGATTGGCCGGGCCGAAAATCCCGTACCAGGAATAGGCCTTGTAGTCGGGCAGGCCGACCTCCGTCGCGGTCGGCACGTCAGGCAGCAGGACCGAGCGCTCCGGCTGGTTCACGAACAACACCTTCGCGTTGCCTGCATCATGGTGCGGCTTCAGCAGGGAGGGGATGTCGTGGGTGAACTGCGTCTCCCCCGAGATGATCGCGGTGAAGCTTTGCCCCGCCCCGCGATAGGGCACGTGTTCGGCCCGCGCGCCGATATGGCTGAGGAAATTCGCGCTGGCGATGTGTCCGGTCGTGCCGATGCCCGAACTGCCATAGGAATAGGCCCCCGGCCGCGCCTTTAGCGCCGCGACGAAGGCATCGAGCGTGCGCACGTCCCATCCGCGCGTCGTGATCGCGAGGCTCGTCGGGATGAAGACGGTCGGCGCGATCGCCGTCAGGTCGCGCACCGGGTCATAAGGCAGGTTCGGATACAGCGTCGCCGCGATGCCGGTCGATGACAGCGTCGCCAGCACGAAGGTGTAGCCATCCGGCGCGGACTTCGCGACGAAGTCGGTGCCGAGCGTGCTGCCCGCACCGGGCCGGTTCTCGACGACCACGTTCTGGCCAAGCACCTCGGCCAGCTTCGGCGCCAGCATGCGCATCGTCACATCGGTGCCGCCGCCGGTCGCGAAGGGCACGATGATGCGGATCGGCCGGTTCGGCCAAGCGCCGGTCTGCGCCCGGGCAATCCGCGGCGCAGCCACCAACGCGGCCGCGCCAGCCAGGACGGTGCGCCGGCGCATCGGCGCCGACATGCCGGAGTTGAGGGAATTCGACTTCATCGCAGTGGTCCCTTCAGGATCGGGAGGCAGTGACATGTCGTGATATGGCGTTGGTGTTCGTCCGGCGATGCCGGCAACCCTCAGAACGACCCGCCATTGACGGGCAGCACCTGCCCGGTGACGTAGTCGGCAAGGTCGGAGGCGAAGAACAGCACCGCCTTGGCGATATCCTCGGCGCTGCCCATCCGCCGCAGCGCCAGGCCATCGATGACGCGTTGCTGCCCATCGGCGCCGTAGCTGTCCCATTGGCTGCGCGTCCCGGGGGACACGGCGAACAACCCAGGTGCGACCGCATTCACGGTGATGCCGAAGGGTCCGAGTTCCTGGGCCATCTGCCGCGTGAACCCGACCATGGCGTGCTTCGCACTCGTATAGGCCTGGATGCCGGTGCGCGAAGCCCGCAGCCCGGCGCCCGAGCTGATGTTGACGATGCGCCCGGTCCCCGCCCGCTTCATCCCCGCCGCCGCGGCGCGGACGGTGAGGAAGGCGGCGTCGAGGTTCACGTCAAGGACAGCGCGCCAATCCTCGTATCGCGCCTCCTCGATCGGCGCGAAGCGGCGGCCGAGCACGCCGCCGGCATTGTTGACCAGCACGCCGACCGGCCCGGCCTTGGCCTCGATGCCGGCGATCCAGCCGGCGACGGCATCGTGATCCGTCAGGTCCACCACCGCTGTGGCCATGCCGGGCAGGCCGGCGGCCGTCTCGGCCAGGCCCGCCGCATCGCGGTCAAGCGCGAAGACCTGCGCCCCGCGGCGGGCGAAGGCGCGCGCCGTGGCCTGGCCGAAGCCTGTGGCTGCCCCGGTAATCGCCACGACACGACCGTTGAAGTCGAGGTCCACGCTCAGTCTCCCTGATGGATGGCGATGCGCTGCCGCCGGTCCTGCGCCGCCCCGCGTGCCCGTTCGGCGAGCACGATCAGGGCCAGTTCGGCCGCGGCCTCGATGTGGTGGATGCAGGCGCGCTCGCCGGCCGCGGCATCGCGCGCGGCAACCGCTTCGGCAATGGCGCGGAGTTCGACGACGCTCTGCGCCGTGCGGCCGGGCCAGCGCGTGGAACTGAACCGGAACAGCGCCAGGCGATTGTGGATGGTCCCCAGCGCCTGGCGCAGCGCGTCATTGCCCGCACCGCCCAGCAACGCCGCATAGAACGCCGCATTCGCATCCATCACGCCGGAGATCTGCCGCCGCAGCCAGGCCTGTTCCAGCGTATCGACCGAGCGCAGCAGCGCCTCGGCCTGAACCGGCGTGCCGCGTTGCGCGCACAGCCGCCCGGCCTGGCCTTCGAGCATCGCACGCAGTTCATAGAGGTCGCGGGTTTCCTGTTCCGTCAGCACCGCGACGGTCGGGCCGCGATGCGGCACCACGGTGACCAGGCCTTCGGATTCGAGCTGGCGCACCGCCTCGCGCACCGTGGTGCGGCCGACGCCGGTCAGCTCCCCCAGCATGCGTTCCGGCAGGCGCTGCCCCGGCAACAGGTCACCGGCGACGATGGCCGCGCGGATCTGTTCCTCGGCGATCTGGCGCACGGAGATTGCGGGGGGATCCGACAGGGCGGCGTAGCTCGACACGGGCTGAGCCTGCGGACATGTCTGCCAATAGTCAACCAGATTGACAGACAATCCATCAGACCCGACGCTGGCCCGGTCAGCAAAGGGATCAGACGCCATGGCCGAACCGATCGTGATCTGGGGCTCGGGGGCGATCGGCGGCACGATCGGCGCCCATCTCGCCCGTGCGGGGCATGAGGTGCTGTTCGTGGACAGCGTCGCCGAGCACGTCGCGGCCATCGAAGCCGGCCGCCTGGCCATCGAAGGCCCGGTCGCCCAATTCACCACCGGCGGCCGCGCCGCCACGCCCGACCGCGTGACTGGCCGCCACCGGCTGGTCATCCTGGCGGTCAAGGCGCACCACACCGAGGCCGCGACCCGCGCTCTCGCGCCGCATCTGGCTGAGGAAGGCGCCGTCGTCTCCTGCCAGAACGGGCTGAACGAGCTGGTCATCGCCGAGATCGTCGGCCGCCAGCGCACCATCGGCGCCTTCGTCAATTTCGGCGCCGACTACCTCGAACCCGGGCGCATCCTTTACGGCGTGCGCGGCGCGGTGGTGGTGGGTGAGCTGGACGGCGCGCGCACGCCGCGCATCACCGCCCTGCACGCCATGTTGCGTGACAGCTTCGAGCCCGATGCCGTGCTGAGCGACAATGTCTTCGGCTTCCTGTGGGGCAAGGCGGGCTATGGCGCGATCCTGAAGTCATCCGCCCTGACCAATGATTCCATCGCCGACTTCATCGCGGATCCGGCCCGCAAGGCGCTGGTGATCGGGCTGGTGCGGGAGATCCTGTCGGTCGCAGCGGCGGAGAAGGTCACCCCGCTCGGCTTCGATGGCTTCGACCCGATGCCCTTCGCCGGCACCGACATGGTCGCGATCGAGGCAACCATGGCGCGGATGGTCACCTACAATCGCGGCTCGGCAAAGTCGCATAGCGGCATCTGGCGCGACCTGGCCGTCCGCAAGCGCCCGACCGACGTGGCGGCGCAGCTCGCCCCGGTGCGTGCCGCGGCGCGACGGCACGGCGTACCGACACCGCTCGCCGACCGGCTGGTGGAGCTGATCACCGGTATCGAGCAGGGGCGGCTGGAACAGGATGGCGCGCTGGCGGATGAGCTGGGGCGTCTCGCGAAGCCGCTTTGACGCGAGTGCTGGCTGGGCCTTGCCCCAAGGGCGCGACAATTGCCTGGCGACCCGGAGAGCGCCCTGCGCTCTCCCGCCCTCCCCACCAAAAGTTCAGAACCGATCGCGCCTGACTGGAATCAGTCAGGCGCGTGAAGATGCATGCTCAAACAACGGTTGAATGCGGTGTGCGTCGGCACGGTCGAACGCATACCGCTCCGACGCCTTTGGAAACGCTGACTTTGCATGGTGCACGGCGTCCGCATGTCACCTAAAGCGTGATCGCCGCAGGTGGAATCACCGGAGGCGTGAATCACGCGATCAAACAAAGGCATGGAGCAGGAGGCGTGAGCAAAAGCGAACGAATCCTGCTCCGGCGCCATGCCCGAAGCGCGCTTCCCAGACAGGTTGGCAAGTTCCCGCGGTCCAGGGGCCCGTTGGCCCCTGGTGGGGTGGCTTGGAGGGGCAAAGCCCCTCCAACAATCACGCCCCATGGGGCCGCGTGCCTCACCCCGGCGCGCCGCGCTCCCCACGCAGCCGCAGCGGCACGAAGCGTTGCCCGCCCGCACCTTCCACGCCGAACAGCGCGACACCGCGATTCTGCTGACGCAGCCGGGCGATGCGTTCCTGCACCTCGGCGGGCGTGGTCACGCGTTCCTGCTGCACCTCGACGATCACGTCGCCGGGGCGGAGTTCACGTTCCGCCGCGGGGCTGTTCGGCGCGACTTCGACGATCACCACGCCGCGCTGCTCAGGCCGCAGGCTGAAGCGCTGGCGCAGTTCATCGTTGATCGGCGCCACCAGCAGGCCGAGCCCGGTCAGTTCCACGGGGCGTTCCGGCTGGGCGGGGGCGGGCGTGCTGCCGCCGGCCGCCTGCGCCTGTTCGGCCGGCAATTCACCAAGGGTGATGGTGACCGTCTCCTCCTTGCCGTCCCGCCAGATCACCACCGGCACCTGCACGCCGACCGAGGCGTCGGCGACGATGCGCGGCAGGTTGCGCATCTCCCGCACGTCGACACCGTTGAAGCGCAGGATGACGTCGCCCGAGCGGATGCCGCCCCCGGCAGCCGGCCCGCCTTCCTGCGCGCGTGCCACCAGCGCGCCGCGCGCACCACCCGGCAGGCGCAGCGCCTCGGCGATCTCGTCGGTCACCTGCTGGATGTTCACGCCGAGCCAACCGCGGCGAACCCGCCCGCCGTCGCGCAGTTGCGCCACGATGCGGCTCGCGAGGTTCGACGGGATCGAGAAACCGATGCCGATCGACCCACCCGAGGGCGAATAGATCGCCGTGTTGATGCCGACCACCTGGCCGGCCATGTTGAACAGTGGGCCGCCGGAATTGCCGCGGTTGATGGCGGCATCGGTCTGGATGAAGTCGTCATACTGGCCCTGGCGGATGTCGCGGCCGCGGGCCGAGACGATGCCCGCCGTGACCGACCCGCCGAGGCCGAAGGGGTTGCCGATCGCCAGCACCCAATCGCCGACCTGCGCTTCGTCCGAATTGCCGAAGCTGACGGCGGTGAGCGGCTTGTCGGTACGGATGCGCAGCACCGCGATGTCGGTGCGCGGGTCGGTGCCGAGCAACTCCGCACGGATCGTGGTGTTGTCCTGCAGGATGACGTTGATTTCATCCGCGCCGTCGATGACGTGGTTGTTGGTCACGACGATACCGGCCGCGGCATCGATGATGAAGCCCGAGCCGAGGGACTGGCCGCGCCGCTGCGGCCGTTGCGGCTGCTGGGGTTGCTGCGGGCTGCCTTCCGGGCCCGGGCGGCCACGGTTGAAGAAGTCGCGGAAGAATTCCTCGAAGGGGCTGCCGGGCGGGGCCTGCGGCATCTCCGGCGCATCCGGCCGGCCAGGTCGCGCCTGAACCGCCTGCGTGGTCGAGATGTTGACCACCGCGGGCAGCAGCTGGCGCGCGAGCGGCGCGAAGGTTTCCGGCGCACGCTGTGCATCGGCGGGCGGGGCGATGGTCGTGGCCGCCAGGATGGCGGTCAGGAAAAGGACGGCGAAGCGCACGGTGGGGAACCTCATGCGGAATGGTCCTGGTCGGGTCGAGTAAGGAGGATGCGGCGATCCAGCCCTGGGACGGAAGCCTTCATCATGCAACGAAATGCTGCATGGACGCCATGAACGGCGATTCAGCCATTCTTCAGCGCCCAGGCGAGAGCCACGCCGAGCACGGCCGCCACCAAGCCACCGAGCCGGAGCCGTTGTTCCGATGCCTCGGCGATGGCAAGGAGCGCCCGGCGCATCGCAGCGGGTGCAAGGGCATAGGCGATGCCCTCCAGGGCCAGCACGACGGCCACGCCCTGGAGGAGACCGGTCAGTGTCACTGCGTCGCCGGCGCGCCCGTTGCCGGTGCCGGTGCGGCGACCGACGGCCTGGTTGCCGTGGTGGCCGGCGCCGGTGCCTGAATCGGTGCCTCCGGCCGCCCGCCGCTGCCGCGGAAGTAGCGGAAGAACTCGGAATCGGGCGTCATCACCATGCGGGTGTGGCCTTCCGAGAAGGCCTCCCGATAGGCCTGCATCGAGCGCCAGAACTGGAAGAACTCGATGTCCTTGCTGAACGCCTCGGCCACCAGGCGGATCGCTTCCTGTTCGCCCTGGCCGCGCAGCACGTCGGACTGCGCCTGGGCTTCCGCCAGCAGCACGGTCCTTTCGCGTTCCGCGCCGGCGCGCACGCGCTGCGCCACCTCGGCACCTTCGGCGCGGGCTTCCCGGGCGACGCGTTCGCGCTCGGACTGCATGCGCTGCAGAATGGCGTTGGTGTTCTCCTCCGGCAGGTCGGCGCGACGGATGCGGACATCCACCACCTCGATGCCGAATTGGCGCGACTCGGTGTTCACCTGGGTGCGGATCTCACCCATGATGCGGGTTCGGTCGGTCGAGAGCACCGACAGCAGCGGCTCATTGCCCAGCACGCGACGCAGGGACGACGACACGATCGAGTTCAACCGCGCGCGGATGCCCTGCTCGGTCGCACCGACCGTCTGATAGAAGCGCAGCGGGTCGGTGATGCGATAGCGCGTGAAGCTGTCGATGATCAGCCGGCGCTGGTCGCCCAGGATCACTTCCTCGCCAGGCGCATCGAAGTCGAGCAGCCGGCGATCGAAGGTAATGACCGACTGGATGAACGGCACCTTCACATGCAGGCCCGGCTTCTCGATGACGCGGATCGGATCGCCGAGCTGCGTGATCAGGACCTGCTGCGTCTGCTGGACGGTGAACAGCGACGACACCGCCGTGACCACCACCGCCGCGAGCAGGCCGAGCGCAATGACGGAGCGGTTCATCGCGGTGTCCCCTGCTGGGTACGGGGCTGGACGGCGGTGGCGCCGCCCGGTGGCAAGGGTGCCGGGCGCGTGGTCGGCACGTTGCCCTGCGGCGGACGCGGCGCGGCCGCGTTGTCACCCAGCGGCAGGAAGGGCACCACGCCCTGCAGCCGGTCATCGACGATGATCATCGGATTGCGCCGCAGGATTTCCTCCATGGTCTCAAGATACAGGCGCCGCACGGTCACATCCTGCGCCAATTGGTAGGCTGTCAGCACCGAGGTGAAGCGCGCCGCCTCACCGCGGGCGCGGGCGATCTGGCTTTCGCGCACGCCCTGGGCCTCCTGGACGATCCGCTCGGCCTCGCCGCGGGCGCGGGGGATGATGTCGTTGCGGAAGGATTCGGCCTCGTTGCGGGCGCGCTCGCGGTCGGCATTGGCGCGCTGCACGTCGCGGAAGGCATCGACCACCTGGGGCGGCGGATCAACCTTCTGCAACTGCACCTGCATGATCTCGATGCCCGCCTGGTACTGGTCCATGATCGCCTGGGTACCGGCACGCACATCCTGTTCGATCTGGGCACGTGCCTCGGTCAGGGCGGGCTGGATCGGCGTGCGGCCGATCACTTCGCGCATCACCGATTCAGCGGCCGACTTCACGGTGCTTTCCGGGTTGCGCGTGTTGAACAGGAATTCCCCGGCATCGCGGATGCGCCAGAACACGGCGACGTCGATGTCGATGATGTTCTCGTCGCCGGTCAGCATCATGCTCTCGGCCAGCACGTCGCGCGCCGGCTGCACGCGGCCGGAGACGACGCCCACCTCGGGCGAGCCGATGAAGCCGATATCGACGCGGTTGATGCGCGTCACGCGCGGCGTCGTCACGGTCTCGACAGGCCAGGGGATATGATAGTTCAGGCCGGGCGGCGCGGTGCGGATGAAGGCACCGAAGCGCATCACCACGCCCTGTTCGTCCGGCTGCACCCGATAGAAGCCCGAGGCACCCCAGAAGGCCACCAGCACCAGCCCAAGCAGCGCCAGCCCCTTGCCGCCGCCACGCGGCAGGTAGCGGCGCACCGCGTCCTGCGCCTGGCGGATCATGTCATCGAGGTCGGGTCCACGTCCGCTGCCGGTGGGGCCACCTGGACCACCGCCGCCGCCGGGCGGGGGCGGCGAGCCCCACGGCCCGCCGGGCTTCGGGTTCCCCCAGGGACTCTGACCGCCGCTGTTGTTCCAGGGCATTCGACGTTGGGCCTCCGAACTCATTCCAGGTGGTGACGTCTCGCCCGGCGCCTGCCATGTGGGGATGCGTGGCGCGCCGCGACCGACCATATGCGTGCCGGTCGGGTCGCCGGGGGGCGACCCGTTAGAAGCGTCAACCTCGCCCGGCGAAGGCGATATTGTCCAGTAACGAGGGCTTTTCAAGCGATGGCTGAGACTCTGGCGGAAGCGGTGACGGCGGCGCTGCGATCGGTGAAGGACCCCGCGACGGGGCGCGACGTGGTTTCGGCAGGCATGGTCCAGGGCCTCGCGGCGCGCGACGGGCTGGTGCAATTCTCCCTGGAAGTGCCGCGCGAACGGGCCGCGCAGATGGAACCGCTGCGCGCCGAGGCCCAGAAGGCCGCCGCCGCCGTCCCTGGCGTGCTGAGCGCGACAGTGGTGCTTTCGGCCCATCGCGCCGCCACGCCGCAACCGGCCACGCCACGCCAGGCAGCCAAGGCACCGTCGGGCCAGGGGCCGATGCTGCTGCCCGAGGTCGGTGCGATCGTTGCCGTCGCCTCCGGCAAGGGCGGCGTCGGAAAATCCACCACGGCGGTCAACCTGGCCGTCGCGCTGGCGATGCAGGGGCTGAAGGTGGGGCTTCTGGACGCCGACATCTATGGGCCGTCCCTGCCGCAGATGCTGGGCACGCGCGAGCGCCCGCGTTCGACAGGCAATACCATCACGCCGCTGTCGCGCTGGGGCCTGAAGGCCATGTCCATCGGCTTCCTGGTCGATGAGGAGACGCCGATGATCTGGCGCGGCCCGATGGTGATGGGCGCGCTGGAGCAGATGATGGGGCAGGTCGAGTGGGGTGCCCTCGACATCATGATCGTGGACATGCCGCCAGGCACCGGCGATGCGCAGCTGACCATGTCCCAGCGCGTGCCGCTGGCCGGCGCGGTGATCGTCTCCACCCCGCAGGATGTCGCGCTGCTCGATGCCCGCCGCGGCGTGCGGATGTTCGAGAAGGTGAATGTCCCCGTGCTCGGACTGATCGAGAACATGTCCTATTACTGCTGCCCGAACTGCAACCACCGGGCCGACCTGTTCGGCCATGGCGGGGCGAAACGTGAGGCCGACCGCCTCGGCGTCGAGTTCCTCGGCGAGTTGCCGCTGAAGCTGGAAATCCGGGAACTGGCCGATGCCGGCACGCCGATCGTGACGGCCAAGCCCGACAGCGAGGAAGCCGCCACCTACCGCGCCATCGCCGCCCGGGTGTGGGAGAAGGCGCGCGCCAAGGCGGAGGCCGGGCCGGCCATCGTCGTGGACTGACCCCACTACGCCCCGCGCCGCGGGATGCGGGCGCGCAGGTTGGGAATCGGAGGGGGCCTTGCCCCCTCCGGACCTTCCCCACCAAAGGCCCAGGGCCTCTGGACACCAAATACTTGGCACCGGGCCGGAGGGGGGTTTCCATGAACCGGACCGCCGCTGCGCCCCATACCGGAATCATCCGGGCACCCCGCCCGATCACTCACCCCATCGATTTCGCAGAAATCGCCCGAAGGTTCAGGAAACTGAGTTTCCTGGCGGGGAGTTCGAGGGGCAGCGCCCCTCGACCTTCCTTCCCCCCACTTTGGCCCCACCCCGCATCCGCGCTACACCCTGCCCAACCCCGGCCGGGCGTGCCCCGACCACTGGACCCGCGACGAGGAACGCCACATGCCGCAATACCGCTCCCGCACCACCACCCATGGCCGCAACATGGCCGGCGCACGCGGGCTGTGGCGCGCCACGGGCATGAAGGACGGGGATTTCGGCAAGCCGATCATCGCCATCGCCAATTCCTTCACCCAGTTCGTCCCCGGCCATGTGCACCTGAAGGACCTCGGCCAGCTGGTCGCGCGGGAGATCGAGAAGGCCGGCGGCGTCGCCAAGGAATTCAACACCATCGCGGTCGATGACGGCATCGCCATGGGCCATGACGGGATGCTGTATTCCCTGCCCTCGCGCGAGCTGATCGCGGATGCCGTGGAATACATGGTCAACGCGCATTGCGCCGATGCGCTGGTCTGCATCTCCAACTGCGACAAGATCACGCCGGGCATGCTGATGGCGGCGATGCGGCTGAACATCCCGACGGTCTTCGTCTCCGGCGGTCCGATGGAAGCCGGCAAGGTGGTGCATCGCGGGGAGAAGCGCTCGGTCGACCTGATCGACGCCATGATCGTCGCCGCCGATGCCTCCGTGACGGATGAGGAAGTCGCCGTCATCGAACGCTCCGCCTGCCCGACCTGCGGGTCGTGCTCGGGCATGTTCACCGCCAATTCGATGAATTGCCTGACGGAAGCGCTGGGCCTTGCCCTGCCCGGCAACGGCACCGTGGTCGCGACCCATGCCGATCGCGAACGCCTGTTCCTCGAAGCGGGGCAGCGCATCGTCGAGATCACCCGCCGGCACTACGAGACCGACGATGAAACCGTCCTGCCGCGCAACATCGCCACGCGCACGGCGTTCGAGAACGCGATGACGCTCGACATCGCCATGGGCGGTTCGACCAACACCGTGCTGCACCTGCTGGCGGCGGCGCAGGAAGGCGAGGTCGCCTTCGCCATGGCCGATATCGACCGGCTGTCCCGCCGCGTGCCCGTGCTGTGCAAGGTGGCCCCATCGGTCGCCAATGTGCATGTCGAGGATGTGCACCGCGCCGGCGGCATCATGGGCATCCTCGGTGAGCTCGACCGCGCCGGGCTGATCGACACCTCCGTCTCGCGCGTCGATGCGCCGACGCTGGCCGAGGCGCTGGCGCAATGGGACATCCGCCGTACCGAGGCCGAGCCGGTGCAGACCTTCTTCAAGGCCGCGCCGGGCGGCATCCCGACCACCGTCGCCTTCAGCCAGTCGGCGCGCTGGGACAGCCTGGACAGCGACCGCGCGAAGGGCGTGATCCGCGACATCGACCACGCCTTCTCCAAGGATGGCGGCCTCGCCGTGCTGTACGGCAACATCGCCGAGGAAGGCTGCATCGTGAAGACGGCCGGGGTGGATGCTTCCATCCTGAAGTTCACCGGCCCGGCGCGCGTCTTCGAGAGCCAGGATGCGTCGGTGGAAGCCATCCTCGGCGGCCAGGTGAAGGCGGGCGACGTGGTGCTGGTGCGCTACGAAGGCCCGCGCGGCGGGCCGGGGATGCAGGAAATGCTGTACCCGACCAGCTACCTGAAGTCGAAGGGGCTCGGGAAGGTCTGCGCGCTGGTCACGGATGGGCGCTTCTCGGGTGGTTCCTCGGGGCTGTCGATCGGGCATTGCTCGCCCGAGGCGGCCGAGGGCGGCACCATCGGCCTGGTCGAGGATGGCGACATCATCGAGATCGACATCCCCGCCCGGCGCCTGCAACTCGCGGTATCGGATGATGAACTCGCCCGCCGCCGCGTCGCGATGGAAGCGAAGGGTACGCAGGCCTGGCAGCCGGCCGCGCCGCGCAAGCGCAATGTGACCACGGCGCTGAAGGCCTATGCGGCGCTGACCACCAGCGCATCGCGCGGGGCGGTGCGGGACGTCTCCGGCATGCGCCGGCGCTGAACACCGGCAGGCCCCGGCCGCATGGCCGGGGCCGCCCTTCCGCCTACCCCGCGCGTGGTGCCGGCACAGGCAGGCCGAAGCGTGCGGCAACGGCGAAGATCTCCTGCCGATGGGCGAAGGCGACGAAGACGCCCATCACCCAGGTGAAGATTGCTTCCTTGAACAGTTGCCCGCCATCGCCGTAGGGGTCGATGCCGATCGGCCCGATGGTGTGGAAGAAGATCGCGCCGGACATCAGCCCGATGGTCAGCAGCGCGCCCCAGGCCCGCGTCAGTGGGACCAGCACCAGCAGCGAGGCGATGATCTCGAGGATCGCGACGGTGAGCCGGAACGGCTTTTCATAGGCTGGGATGCCGAACCAGGTCGCCAGCGGCTGGAAGACGCCCTCCACCGAGGCCGGGTGCCCGGTCAGCTTGTACTGCTCGTACCAGAGGAACTCGTAGGCGATCCAGAAGGCGGCGGGCCAGGCGAGCAGGCGCAGGATGCGATCGGTGCGGGTCATGGCGGTTTCCCCCAGGGGCGGTCTTTCCAGGGTTTCGTCGTCGGCGCCTGGAAAGTTACGCGCGCGGCGCTACCGCCTCTGCGTCATCCGCCCGACCACGAAGCCGAAGGCGAAGGTGCCGATCAGGATCGCCGCCACCTCCCCCATCAGCGCATGGACCAGCGGCAGGCCAACCAGCAGCGCAAGGGTGAAGCCGCCGATGAAGATCCAGCGCCGCGTGGCCGGACCCAGTGCCCCCCAGCGACTGGCTGCCTTCCTCGCCTGGGTCCGTGGCGCCCGCGCAGCCTTCGCCTTGGCCGGCGCGCGGGCCTTGGCGTTGCCGCTCATGCCGCCAGGCCTGGCAGCACCACGCGGCCACGCCATGCCGCGGCATTCAGCCGCCCGGCGCGCGCGCGAACAACCGTAGCACGCTCAGTCCGCATCGCGGCCGATCGTCTCCAACAGCTCCCGCCATTCGCGCTTCGACAGGCCGGAGCCTTCCTGCGTGACCGTCTCGCCGCCGAGCATCCGCTTCACGATGGCCATCATCTGCGCCGACAGAGTGACGGCACCCAGGCGGTAGTCGCGGAACGCGTCGAAGGCCATCGGCACCCAGGCCTTCACCGTGTCCAGCATCGCCTCGGCATAGACGCGGATCTCGTACTGCGCATGGGCATCGGCGCGCAGGGACAGGAAGTGGAGCAGATTGTGCAGGTCCGTCTTCCAATACCATTGCGTATAGGCATTCAGCGTGAGGTTCATGCGCGCCAGTTCGCGCGCCAGCCCCTGCCGGCCAGGGTCGCGCGCCGCGCCCTCCTCATCCTCGTTCAGCATGTCGAGGTAATGGTCGTAGTTGCGCGTCGCATCCTCGCGCAGCAGGTCGAGCACGCGCGCGGCCTCCGCACCCTGCAGCACGTCGCCGCGGCCCTGCCGGTTCACCGCCGACTGCGCCGCAAGCTGGTCGGGCGCAGGGATGTAGAATTCGCGATCGAGGATCGAATAGCGCGCCGAATACTCGTTCACATTCGCCGTGCGGTGGCGGATCCACTGGCGCGCGATGAAGATCGGCAGCTTCACATGATACTTGATCTCGCACATCTCGAAGGGCGTCGAGTGGCGGTGCCGCATCAGGTAGCGGATCAGCCCGCGATCCTCATTCGCCGCGCGGGTCCCGCGGCCATAGGACACACGCGCCGCCTGCACGATGGCGGCGTCGTCGCCCATGTAGTCGATCACGCGGATGAAGCCGTGGTCGAGCACCGGGATCGCCTGGAACAGCATCGCCTCCAGCGCGGGCACGCTGGGCCGGCGCGTGCGGCCTTCCGCGGCGCGGGCGGCGTCGATTTCGTGCTGCTGGTCGTCGGTCAGCGCCATGGCGATCCCCTCGGCGGCGGCAACGCGCCACCTCAGACCGCCTAATAGGCGGGCTGGGAGCGGCACGCCAAGGGGCCCTGAGAGCGCGCCGAGGCAAAGCCTCCGGCCAAGGGGCGGGTGGCGTTGGATCACGGGCCCGTGGCGCCGGACCGGCGCAAGCCGGCCGCCACCAGGGGGCTGGGCCGGCACGGGAACCGGGTGCAGCATGGGCGCAACCTCGAATTGGAGCCGCCATGTCACCCCTCGACGCCATCCGCCGCGACCAGGCTGAACTGACCGCCATCCGGCAGGATTTCCACGCCCACCCGGAACTCGGCATGGCGGAACACCGCACCGCCGAAATCGTCGCCCGCAAGCTGGAATCCTGGGGCATCGAGGTGCATCGCGGCGTGGGCGTCACCGGCGTGGTCGGCGTGCTGCGCAACGGCACCGGCAACCGGGCCATCGGCCTGCGCGCCGACATGGACGCGCTGCCGATCGAGGAACTCAACGACGTCCCCTATCGCAGCGCGACCAAGGGCGTGATGCATGCCTGTGGCCATGACGGTCACACCACCATGCTGCTGGGTGCCGCCAAGTACCTCGCCGAGACGCGCAACTTCGACGGCATCGTCCACTTCATCTTCCAGCCCGGCGAGGAAGGCTGCGGCGGCGCCCTGGCCATGCTCGAGGACCGGCTGTTCGAACGCTTCCCCTGCGATGCCATCTACGGCATGCACAACCGGCCGGGCATGCCGGTCGGGCAATACGGCATCCGTCCTGGCCCAATCGCGGCGGGCGGTGCCTTTTTCGACATACTGGTGCATGGCAAGGGATCCCACGGCGCGAGGCCGGAAGCCTCGATCGACCCGGTGCTGGCCGCCTGCCACATCACCACCGCGCTGCAATCCATCGTCAGCCGCACGCTGTCACCGCGCGACCCCGCCGTGGTCAGCGTGACGAAGGTGCTGGGCGGGGAGGCCTACAACGTCATCCCCGAGACCGCGACGATCTCCGGCACCGCCCGCTTCTTCACACGCGAGGTCGGCGAGCAGATCGAGGAAGCGATGCGCCGCGTGGCGGAGGGTGTCGCGGCCGGCTTCGGTGCGACGGCGGCGCTGTCCTGGCGGCTGATCTTCGCGCCGACCATCAACGATGCCGTCCAGACCGAGGCCTATGCCGAAGCCGCCGCCGAACTGGTCGGCACGGACAAGGTCGCGCGCGACAACCCGCCGGGGATGGGGTCGGAGGATTTCTCCTTCATGATGGAGAAGGTCCCCGGCGCCTATATCCATGTCGGCAATGGGCCAGGGGCGATGCCGCACAACCCGCGCTACCAGTTCAATGACGAGACGATCCCCTATGGCGCCGCACTGTATGCTCGGGTCATCGAACGGGGCTTGTCGCGCGACGGGCAGGGCTGATCCGAATTACCCTCGAAATCCGCAACGCGCTCGCCTATATACGGTCCGTCACCTCGGTGACTATGGCGATAAACGGCGTATGGAATAAGCGTTGCGGACCCGGGGGCGGTACCCGGCGCCTCCACCATCAAACCCCGCCTTATCAGCGGCAGATGGGGGCGAAATAGGCTCGACGCGCGCGGTAAAGATCCGTCTTTTGCCCGGCATTGTACCGCCGTTATCGGGCTAAATCACAAGTGCCAATGATAACGGTCGCGAGACCGTGGCGCTCGCTGCCTAGAGATAGGTAAGCGCGGTTCGGGGGGCACCGGGCAACAGAAGCCCCCCACTTCTCTTGGCAATCCGCGCCGACCTGCCATAGATGGCCCGCATGAGCGACGACGCCGCACCGCCCGACAGCCTGATGCCCTACGATCTCTGGGCCGAGGAAGCCCTGCGCGAGGTCGCCGTCCGCGCGATCGAAAGCGCGGCGGCCAACGGCCTGCCCGGGGAGCACCATTTCTACCTGACCTTCCGGACCGACCATCCCGGCACCTCGGTGCCGGGTCACCTGAAGGCGCGCTACCCGCAGGAGATCACCATCGTCCTGCAGCACCAGTTCGAGGACCTGATCGTCAACCGTGACGCCCAGCGCTTCGAGGTGACGCTGTTTTTCGGTGGCGTGCCGTCCCGCCTGGTGGTGCCCTTCGGCGCGCTGACCATGTTCCACGATCCGCATGTCCGCTTCGGTCTGCGCTTCCCGGTACTCGGCATGGATGAGCCCGCCGCCAATGACGAACCGGAAGGCCCGGCCGAGCCGCCGCCGCCGGCCGCCGAGGAGCCGCCGGCCGGTCCGGCCCAGGTGGTCAGCCTCGATGCCTTCCGCCGCAAACCCGCCAAGGACGGCTGAGGAACGGACGCTGCCCGCCAAGCGCAGCGCTCGGCCCTGGACGCAAAGATGGAGGGGCGCTTGCCCCTCCAGACCGCCCCGCCAAAGGCCTGGGGGCCTTTGGAATGCCGTCACTTGGTATTGGGCAACGCGGCCAGGATTGACGTCCGCGGACACCGCCGGGCCTTGAGCGTCGCCTGCGGATCGAGATGCCCAATTGCGCGGCACCAGGTGACGGTTTCCAAATAGCCACAGTCCTTTGGTTCGGAGAGGGGCAAAGCCGTTCTCCGTGCCCCCGGTTGGCGCCCCGCCCCACCCTGCGCTAGACCCGGCCTTGCGCGCCCGTTGCGCGCCCGGAGACCGCGCATGACCCCGCCCCTCGACGCCGCCAGCCCCGCCCGCCCCGAAGGCTACCGCTTCAGCACGATGTTCCCGCTGGGCGAGGACGCCACGCCGTACCGCAAGCTCGACATCGGCGGCGTCTCGGTCATCGAGGTGGACGGCAGGAAGGTCCTGAAGGTGAAGCCGGAGACGCTGTCGGAGCTCGCCTTCCAGGCCTGCCACGAGGTCTCCCACCTGCTGCGCCCGGGGCATCTCCAGCAGCTCGCGAACATCCTGAAGGACCCCGAGGCGAGCGCGAATGACCGCTTCGTGGCACTGGACCTGCTGAAGAACGCCAACATCGCCGCCGGCGGTGTGCTGCCGATGTGCCAGGACACCGGCACGGCGATCGTCTTCGGCAAGAAGGGCCAGCGCGTCTGGGTCGAGGGCGATGAGGAGGAGGCGCTGTCCTGGGGCGTCGCCCGCACCTATACCGAGACCAACCTGCGCTATTCGATGATGGCGCCGCTGACCATGTTCGACGAGACCAACACCGGCAACAACCTGCCGGTCGAATTCTCCATCATGGCGCAGCCTGGCGACCACCACGCCGATGAGATGCACCTGATGTTCATCCTCAAGGGTGGTGGATCGGCGAACAAGACCTTCCTGTACCAGCAGACCCGCGCGGTGCTGAACAAGCCGAAGCTGCTCGCCTTCATCGAGGAGAAGATCAAGACGCTCGGCACCTCGGCCTGCCCGCCCTATCACCTGTCCATCGTGATCGGTGGCACGAGCGCCGAGATGAACCTCAAGACGGTGAAGCTGGGGTCCACCAAGTGGCTCGATGCGCTGCCGACCACGGGCGACAAGTCCGGCCATGCGATCCGCGACACCGAGCTGGAGGCCGAGATCCATAAGCTGACGCAGAACCTCGGCATCGGCGCGCAGTTCGGCGGCAAGTATTTCTGCCATGACGTGCGGGTGATCCGCATGGCGCGTCATGGCGCGTCCCTGCCGATCGGCATCGGCGTGTCGTGTTCGGCCGACCGCCAGATCAAGGCGAAGATCACGCCCGAGGGCGTCTTCCTGGAGCAGCTGGAGCACGAGCCAGCGCATTACCTGCCCGAGCACACCGAGGACATCCTGGGCGGGGAGGTCGTGAAGATCGACCTCAACCAGCCGATGGACCAGATCCGCGCGACGCTGTCGCAATATCCGGTGAAGACGCGCGTCTCGCTGACCGGCACCATCGTGGTGGCGCGCGACATCGCCCATGCGAAGCTGCAGGAACGTATCGACGCCGGCCAGGGCCTGCCGCAATACATCAAGGACCACCCGGTCTATTACGCCGGCCCGGCCAAGACGCCGCAGGGCTATGCGACCGGGTCCTTCGGCCCGACCACGGCGGGGCGGATGGACAGCTACGTCGAATCCTTCCAGGCGAATGGCGGGTCGCTGGTCATGCTGGCCAAGGGCAACCGGTCGAAGCAGGTGCTGAACGCCTGCAAGAAGTATGGCGGCTTCTATCTCGGTTCGGTCGGCGGCCCGGCGGCGCGCCTGGCGCAGGACTGCATCCGCAAGGTCGAGGTGCTGGAATACCCCGAGCTTGGCATGGAGGCGGTGTGGCGGATCGAGGTCGAGGATTTCCCCGCCTTCATCGTCGTCGATGACAAGGGGAGTGATTTCTACGAAGGGCTGGAGTAACGCGCCCCATGCCGGGCCGCACAGGCGGGCCCGGCGCGGCCGCTCGGTCAACCGGACCGGCGGCCGATATCCAGCGGCCGCCGCCTTCCAGCGGCCGTCAGCGCCTCACGCCAGGCAACGCACCATCCTGCCCGACCACCCAGGCAGCTTCTGCCGCCGGCCGGTCCGGCCGTTTGTCCTGCGAGGTTCCATCGTGACCACGCTTCCCCGAATCCCAGCCCGCTATGCCGGGATCGTCATGCCCCTGCTGCTGTCCGTCATCATGACCTGCATCATCTCGGGCGTGTCGACCTTCCTCGCCATCGGCTTCTCCCGGGACGCGCTCCGCGCCTGGCCGGTGGGGTGGGCGATGTCCTGGATCGTCGCCTTTCCCACCCTGCTGGTGGTGCTGCCGATCGTCCGTCATCTCGTCTCCGTCCTCGTCGCGCCGCCCACGCGATGACAGAATGAATGGGTCGAGGAAGGAACGCCCCATGCTCGCCCTCCGTCCCAACTGCGAATGCTGCGGCCGCGACCTGGCCCCGGACAGCCGCGACGCGCTGATCTGCTCCTTCGAATGCACCTGGTGCGTCGATTGCGCCCGCACCCGCCTGCCCGGCGGCCTCTGCCCGAATTGCGGCGGCAACCTGGTGCCGCGGCCGATCCGCCCGGCCGAGAAGCTCGCGAAATTCCCCGCCTCGACCGAGCGCATCCACCGCCCCGAACGCTGCGGCGGCCCCGCCACGGCCTGACGGCGGCCGCCGCGTGCCGGATCGCGTCCGCCTCACCGCGCTGATCGCCAATGGCATCCTCTGCGCCGTCTTCGGCGCGCTCGCGCTGGCTGGCCTCGGGACGGAGCCGGCCGCGATCGTCGTGCTCTTCGCCGCGATCTCCGCAACAGCCGGCTTCAACTGGTACGTCATCCGCAAGGCGGCGCGCGTGCTGTCGGAGGAAGCCGGACGGCTGGCCGCACTGCAGCGGCAACTCACGGCACTCCAGGCCGGCACGGCCGCCCCACCGCAGCAAGGACCCCCGCCATGACCGAACGCCGCCACATCTCCTCCGGCTCGAAGTTCGAGGAGCAGATCGGCTATTCCCGCGCCGTCATCATCGGCGACGACATCTGGGTCTCCGGCACCACCGGCTACGACTACGCCACCATGACGATCCAGCCGGACGTCGTCGCCCAGGCCGACCAGACCTTCCGCAACATCGCCGCGGCCCTGGCCCAGGCGGGTGCGACGCTGGACGACGTGGTGCGCGTGCTGTTCATCGTGCCCGACCGGGCCGATTGGGAACCCTGCTGGCCGGTCGTGAAGAAGTATCTCGGCAAGGCGCGCCCGGCCTCGACCCTGATCCATGCCGGGTTGCAGACGGATGCAATGAAGATCGAGATCGAAGTCACCGCACGGCGCGGCGGCTGACGGCCTTCAGAGGTCGAACAGCGGCCACGCGCCGGGGGCAGGCCGGCCGCCCCCGGCCCAGGAGCCACCGTCAGTCAGGCGCGTGGCCCGACCGGGGCAACCCGCACGGCCGCTTACCCCTTGCTGCGCGCCAGGGCGACCACCGCGGCGGCGACGGCAGCCAGGTGCCCGCGCACATCCGCAAGTTCCGGGCGCGGCGTGCGGGCGGCTTCATCCATGTAGAGGCTGCGGTTCATCTCGATCTGCAGGCTGTGGATGCCTTGGTCCGGCGCGCCGTGCTTGCGCACCGATTCAGCGCCGATGAAGTGGGTGTTGCTGGTCACCCTGTAGCCGAAGCCCTTCAGCACGCCGGCGACCACCTCGACCAGTTCGGGGCCGCAGGTGCTGCCGTTGCGGTCGCCGAGATCGAAATCCGAACGGCGCCGGCCCGCATCGGGCGCATTGGCCGCGGGCATCGCCGGCATGGAATGGCAGCTGAGGTGATAGGCCACGCCGTGCTTCGCCCGGAAATCCTTCAGCAGGCGCGTCACCTCATTGTGGTAGGGCCAGTAGAAGTCCTTCAGGCGCTTCTGCACCTCCGCCACCGGCAGGGGCGCGTCGTAGATCGGCTTGGTGCCGGCGCAGACCGTCGGGATCAGGCCGATGCCGCTGCTCGTCTTGGGGCCGGGACGCAGCGGTTCGGGCCATTCACCGTCGATCTGGCCGGGATCGATGTCGAGTTCGTGCCGGTTCAGGTCGATACAGGCGTTGGGGCAATGCGCATAGAGCCAGGTGGCGCCCGCATCGACCACGCCCGCATAGCACTGCTCGACATACATCGAGATCGAGCGCTGCAGATCGGTGAGCATGGCGATGGAACGGAAGTCGCGCGGATATTCGGCGCCGCTGCGCGGTATCTCGAACAGGACCGGCGCGGGCTCGCCGGCCGGGTCGCGCCGGGAAAAGACGCCCGGCAACACATCCATCAACATAGCAGGTCCTCACTTCATCGTTTCGGCGTTCGCATCGCTGCGACCCCATGCGGCGGAAGTATCGCCGCCCCGGATCGGCCAGGGACATATCAAGGCCGTTTCCGGACAGAACGCGCGATCGTTCGGGAATACGGCAAACAGCGCAAGGCCCCGCGCTGTGCATCGCAACCCTTGCCGCAACGCGCCGTTAGCCTTCGCAGCAACACCGCCTCCGCGCTGCCCCAGGCCGCGCGCAGGCTGTGCGTCACGGGCACCACGCCCCGCGAAGGAGATGACGAATGACGACCCGCCGAGGCCTGTTCGCCGCCCTGCCCATCCTCGCCGCGACGGCGGCCGGCCTTGCCTTGCCCGCGACAGCCGAGGCGCAGAGCCTCACGCTGAACTTCGGCCCGCCCCCGCCGCCGCCCTATGCGCGCCCGGTGCCGCCACCGCGGCGCGGCCATGTCTGGGTGGATGGCCACTACCGCTGGAACGGCCGCCGCTATGTCTGGGAGGAAGGCACCTGGGTCCGCGAACGGCGCGGGCGCCACTACGCCCAGCCGCGCTGGGACCAGGATGGCGACCGCTGGCGCTACCACCCTGGCCGGTGGGACCGCGACTGACCGCGGGTGACAGGGCGGCCCCCGGCCTGTACAGGGCGCGGGCCGCCCTTGTTCCAGGATCCGACATGCGCTTCGCCGTCGATCGCCTTGACCACCTGGTCGTCACCTGCCGGGACGTGACCATCTCGGCATCCTGGTACCAGCGCGTGCTGGGGATGGAGGTCGAGGAATTCGGCCCGCACAACCGCACCGCCCTGAGATTCGGCGGCCAGAAGATCAACCTCCGCCCGGTCGAGGCCACGCAACAGGAATGGTGGACGGGTACTGCCGGCGGCATCCCCGGCACGGGCGACCTGTGCTTCATCGTCACAGTCGATGCGGAACAGATCATCGCGCATCTGCACCACTGCGGGGTGGCGGTGGAACAAGGGCCGGTCGCCAAGCATGGCGCGCTCGGGCCGATCACCTCGGTCTATTGCCGCGATCCGGATGGCAACCTGATCGAGATCGCGACCTACGGCGCGCTGGACTGAGCCCCCATATCGCGGGCCGGAGGACAGCATGACCGCCACCCGTACCGAAACCGACTCCCTCGGCACCATCGAGATCCCCGTGGACCGGTACTGGGGCCCGCAGACCGAACGCGCCCGCGCGCTGTTCCGCATCGGCGACGCCCGTCTCGATCCTGGCGTGATCCGCGCCACGGGGCTGCAGAAATGGGCCTCGGCCGAGGCCAATCGCCGGCTTGGCGAACTCCCCGATGATATCGCCGAGCCGATCAAGGTCGCCGCGGCGGAAGTGGAATCCGGCGCCCGCGACGGCGATTTCCCGCTGCCGGTCTGGCAGACCGGGTCGGGCACCCAGACCAACATGAACGCGAACGAGGTCATCTCGAACCGCGCCAATGAATTGATGGGCCAACCGCTTGGCACACGAAAGCCGATCCATCCCAATGACCACGTCAATCGTGGCCAATCCTCCAACGACAGTTTCCCCACCGTCATGCACCTCGCCGCCGTGCATGCGGTGCGCCATCGGCTGCTGCCGGGCCTCGCCCAACTGCACGCCGCCCTGACCGCCAAGGCAGCCGACTACGCCGAAATCGTCAAACTGGGCCGGACCCATCTGATGGATGCCGTGCCGGTCACGCTGGGCGGGGAATTCGCCACCTGGGCCCGCCAGGTGGGCAACGGCATCGCCCGCGTCGCGGACACCCTCCCGCGCCTGCTGCTGCTGCCCCAGGGCGGCACCGCGGCAGGCACCGGACTGAACACCCACCCCGCATTCGACAGCACCTTCTGCGCCATCGTCGCCGAACGGACCGGCGAGGCCTTCGCCCCCAACCCCGACAAATCCGAAGGCATGGCCGCGCATGACGCCTTCGTCGAACTGCATGGCGCGCTGAACACCGTCGCCGTCTCGCTGACCAAGATTGCCAATGATGTCCGCCTGCTCGGCTCCGGCCCGCGTGCCGGCATCGGCGAACTGGTCATCCCGGCCGATGGCCTGTCGTCCTCCATCATGCCCGGCAAGACCAACCCGACGCAGTCCGAGGCGCTGACCATGGTCGCCGCCCGTGTCATGGGCAACCAGACCACGGTGACCTTCGCCGGCGCCCAGGGACATCTGGAACTGAACGTCTTCAAGCCGGTGATCATCCAGGCCGTGCTGGAAAGCACGACGCTGCTGGGCGACGCCGCTCGTTCCTTCGCCACGCACATGGTCGCGAAGCTGGAACCCAATCGCGCGCGCATCGCCGACCAGATGGCGAAGTCGCTGATGCTGGTCACCGCGCTCAACCCGCGCATCGGCTACGACAAGGCCGTCCAGATCGCCAAGCTGGCGCTGGCCGAGGACCTGACGCTGAAGGACGCCGCCATCCGCCTCGGCCACGTATCGGCGCAGGATTTCGACCGCTGGGTACGTGCGGGGGACATGCTCCACCCCGGCGGCACGCTCGAGGGCGGCGGATGAAGCCGCATCTGGCCAAGCGATCCTTCAGCCTGGCCGGCCACCGCACCTCCATCGCCCTGGAACCCGCCTTCTGGGCCGCCCTGGAGGAGGTCGCACGCCGCCGGGGCGGCAGCCTCGCCGCGCTGGTGGCGGAACTGGACGCGGCGCGGGCGGAAGATGGGGCGCCACTGGCCAGCACGCTGCGGGTGTTCGCGCTGCGGCAGGCGCAAGGCGGGGGGTAGGGCCCGTCAGTGTGGGACGATGGTGATTGGAGAAGGGCTCCGCCCCTCTCCAAGCCTCACCCCGCCAGGGGCCAGCGGGCCCCTGGACCGCGGAAAGCCGGGTTTGGTCAGGGAGGATGCGCCGAGGCGTCCTTGCACGGCGGCCCGAAGAACATCATGGGCGCCGGGCAAGGTGCACGCCCCATCCCGGAACGCCCTCCCTGCCCGGCATCAGGTGACGGTTTCCGAGAGCCCGCTGGCCCTTGGCGGGGTGAGCGCTACGACCCGCTCCGGTCTTCCTTCCGCGCCGACGAACCCGCAAATCCTTCACGACCGCCCCGTCCAGTTGGTTTCGCCCTCGGTCCTACATGCATCTTTCGCCCCGCGGGCTTGATCCGGCAGGGGTTTTCGGGATTGATGCGGCGCGATGCGGGCGGGCGGCGCAGGCCGTACGCGCGCGACCTTCAGGTCCAGGGATTCCGATGGCCAGCACCAGCCCCGCGCACGCCGACTCGGCGACCGGCGACATCGCGCCGCACTACAAGCACCCGTATCATCTTGTGGATCCGTCGCCCTGGCCGCTGATCGGGGCGTTCAGCGGTGGCGCGCTGGTGTTCGGCATCGTGTTGTGGGCGCATAACAATGTCCACTGGATGTTCGGGCTCGGCCTGATGGGCGTGCTCGCCACCATGTTCTTCTGGTGGCGCGACGTGGTGAAGGAATCGCGCACGCCCGGCCTGCACTCGTCGATCGTGCAGCTTGGCCTGCGCTACGGCATGACGCTGTTCATCGCGTCGGAGGTGATGTTCTTCGTCGCCTTCTTCTGGGCCTATTTCCACTTCGCCCTGTTCCCCGAACATGTGTCGGGTGCCGCCGCGCCGCCGGTCTGGCCGCCGCGCGGGATCCTGACCTTCGATCCGTGGGGCCTGCCCTTCCTCAACACCATGATCCTGCTGCTGTCGGGCTGCACGGTGACCTGGGCGCATGCGGCCGTGCTGAACAACGACCGCAAGACCGCGGTGAAGGCACTGACCATCACGGTGCTGCTCGGTCTGTCCTTCACGTCCCTGCAGGCCTGGGAATATTCGATGTCGCCCTTCCCCTTCGTGGATGGCGGCGTCTATCCCTCGGTGTTCTTCCTCGCCACCGGCTTCCATGGCTTCCACGTGATGGTGGGCACCACCTTCCTGCTGGTCTGCCTGATCCGCGCCGCCAAGGGCCACTTCACCCCCGAACGCCATTTCGGCTTCGAGGCGGCGGCCTGGTACTGGCATTTCGTGGACGTCGTGTGGCTGTTCCTCTTCGTCTGCATCTATTGGCTGGGCGCGGGCGAGATCGCCCACCACTGATTTGCCCCCCGGGCGGGCCGGCATCCGCCGGCTCTGCCTTCGCGCCCAGGGCGGCCGCCCCGGGTGCGGATGCCAGTCCTGACGCGGGTTGCGCCTTATGTTCCTGGCCGGGCCCCCAAGCCCGGCCTTCGCGTTTGACGGGGGTGGTTCATTGACCCAAGGCGCTTCCCTGGTCACTGCCGCGCTGCTCGGCCGCTGCCCGCGCTGCGGCAAGGGCAAGCTGTTCCGCGGCCTGCTCGACATCCGCCCCCGCTGCGACGTGTGCGACCTCGACCTCAGCGCCCATGACGCCGGGGACGGGCCGGCCGTGGCGGGCATCTTCGTCATTGGGGCGGTGGCGGTCGGCATGGCCCTGTGGGTCGATGCGCGTTTCCGCCCACCGCTCTGGCTCCATGCGGTGGTCTGGCCGCTGGTGGTCCTGCCGCTGTCCATCGTCACCATGCGGCTCGCCAAGGCGGCGCTGGTCGCGCTGCAGTGGCGCCATCGCCGCGATGCGGCCTGACGCGAGGGCGGGTTCCGCCCCGGATACCCCCCCTTGCGGCGCGGCACCGGTCGGGCCTTCCGGCCGGCGCCACAAGCCCATATAGCCCTGACCGATGGCCAAGCGCACCGCGACCCCACCGTCCCGCCCCGGCCCCTGGCGGCGCCTGGTGGTCCCTTCCATCGCGACGGGCCTGGCCCTGCTCGCCCTGGTCAGCCTCGGCACCTGGCAGGTCGAGCGGTTGCTCTGGAAGACGGAATTGCTCGCCAACCTGGCCGCCGCTGAAGCCGCCCCGCCGCAGCCCCTGGCCGAGCCGCCCGTGCCGCTCAGCAAGGTGACGGTCACCGGGCAATTCGACCATGCGCGCGAGGCGCTGGTCGGCATCGAACTGCACGGCACCACCCTGGGCGGGCGGCTGGTGACGCCGCTGATGCGGCAGGATGGCGCCCCGATCCTGGTCGATCGCGGCTGGGTCCCGTTCGAACGCACCCAGCCTGTCAGCCACCCCGAAGGCGCCGTCACCGTCACAGGCTGGATCCGCCCGGGGGAGACGGCAGGCTGGACCGCGGCCAGCGACGACGTCCCGGGGCGGCGCTTCTACACCTTCAATCCGGCGGTGATCGGCGCCGCGCTTGGCCTGCCGCGCGTCGCCCCCTGGGGGCTGGTGGCGCTGGGCCAGGCCGAGGGGCTGCCCGAGCCATCCGTCACGATGCCGCGGCCGACCAACAATCATCTCGGCTATGTCATCACCTGGTATGGGCTCGCCGTGGCGCTGGTCGGCGTCTTCCTGGTCTGGGCCCGCCGCCGCCTCAAGGAGAAGAGCTGATGCCCAATGCCGCGCTGAACCGCCTGAAGGCCCGCTTCGCGCGCATCGCCGCGCTGGGTGAGGCCGCGGGGATGCTGCACTGGGATGCGGCAACGATGATGCCGCCCGGCGGCGGGGCATCGCGGGGCGAACAACTCGCCGCCCTGGCCGGGCTATCCCATGAGTTGCTGACCGCCCCGGTGGTCGAGGAAGACCTCGAGATCGCGCTGGCGGAGGGCGATTGGGAGCAGGCCAATCTCGACCTGATGACCCGCGCCCATGCGCGCGCCACCGCCCTGCCGACCGAACTGGTGGAGGCCACCGCCCGGGCCAATTCGGCCTGCGAGAAGGTCTGGCGAGACGCCAAGGCCCGCGCCGACTTTGCCCTGGTCTGCCCGGCGCTGACCGAAGTGGTGCGCCTGCAGCGCGAAACCGCGCAGGCGCTGGCGGCGGAACTCGGCATGGATCCCTATGACGCGCTGATGGATGGCTATCAGCGCGGCGTGACAGCGGCGGATGTCGAGCCGGTCTTCGCCGCCTATCAGGCGTTCCTCGCCGAGGCCCTGCCGCGTGCCGAGGCGATCCAGGCCAGACGCCCTGCCCCGCAGCCGCTGCCCGGCCCCTTTCCGGTCGAGATCCAGCGCCGCCTGAGCCGCGCGCTGTCCGAGCGCATAGGGCTCGACTACGACCACGCCCGGCTGGACGAATCCCTGCACCCTTTCTGCGGCGGCACTCCGGCGGATGTGCGGCTGACCACCTTCTACGACGAGCGCGACGTCGCCAAGGCGCTGCTCGGCGTGCTGCACGAAACCGGCCACGGGCTGTATGAACGCGGCCTGCCGGAGGCCTGGGCGCGCCAGCCGGTGGGCGAGGCGGCGGGGATGGCCGCCCATGAATCGCAATCCCTGATCGTCGAGATGCAGGCCTGCCGGTCGGATGCATTCCTGGGCTTCCTCGGCGGCGAATTGCGCACGGCTTTCGGCGGTCCGCCCGCGCCCTATGAGGCCAGCAACCTCGCCCGGCTGTGGCGCCATGTCGGGCGCGGCTTCATCCGCGTCGATGCGGATGAGATCACCTACCCTGCCCATGTCATCCTGCGCTTCCGGCTGGAACGCGCGCTGATCGGCGGCGACCTCCAGGTCGCCGACCTGCCTGGCGCCTGGAATGACGGGATGGAGGCGATGCTCGGCATCACGCCGCCCGACGATGCGCGCGGCTGCCTGCAGGACATCCACTGGCATGACGGCGCCTTCGGGTATTTTCCGTCCTACACGCTGGGTGCCATGGCCGCGGCGCAATTGATGAAGGCGGCGCGGGCGGCAGTGCCGGGCCTCGATGACGCGCTCGGCCGGGGCGACATGGCGCCGCTGCTCGGCTGGCTGCGGGCCAATGTGCATGGCAAGGGTTCGCTGCTCGGCTTCCAGGACCTGCTGCGGGCGGCAACCGGCAAGCCGCTCGACCCGGCGGATTTCATCGAACACCTCACCGTGCGCTACCTGCGCGATTGATGGCGGGTGCGAGCATCACCCTGGTCGCGGGCTATCCGCGATCGGGGACGACCTTCACCGCCGGGTCCTGCGCGGCCTCCGAAGCCTGGTGGCACCATGGCGAAGGCATTCTGTCGATGCGCGACAAGGCGCGCCCGCGCACCGGGTTCCAGCTCGATGCCGGGCTCGACCGCGCGGCCTTCGATCGGTCGGTTGCCAGCCTGCGCCGCTTCTCGGTCCGCACCCACAGCCCACCCGAGGCGGTGCGCCGCGACTTCCCCGAGGTCTGGGACCGCATCGCACGCATCGTCTATGTCCAGCGTCATCCCTTCGAGGTCGCGCTGTCGGTCTGCCGCTACGTCATCGCGACGCAGGGCTTCGTGCCGGGCAGCGGCCGGGCGGAGACATCCTTCGATTCCGCCGCCGAACGCGGAGAGGTCGCCGCCTTCTTCCGGCTGTTCTGCGACCACCGCGGCGCGCCGGACTTCCTGCCCGCCTGGGGATCCTGGTCGGACCACGTCGCGGCGTGGCGGGCGGCAATGGACACGGCCGGCCTGCCCTGTGCCGTGCTGTCCTACGACCGGCTGGTGCGCGAGCCGGTGGCCCGGCTGACGACCGCCGCAACCACGCTGGGCCTGCCCTGGCAGGAGGAGCATGTGCGCAAGGCGGTCGCGCAGATGGAACCCGACAAGGTCCGCAAAGGCATCGGCGCCTTCTTCGTCGGCCAGGACCCGGAGCGGCTCCGCTATCCGGCGCTGCTGCGGGATGACGACATCCGCGCCGGCTTCGCGACCTTCGGCACGGAGATGCTGCGCTTCGGGCTGTAGCGCCGGCAGGTTGGGCGGGAAGGCCGGAGGGGCCTTGCCCCCCGACCACCCCGCCAATGGCTCAGAGCGTGATGGCCGCCATTCTGGGCGCCCGGCACCAGATCGGGGGCCCCAAAGACCACAGGCCTATGGTGGACGCGGTGCGAAGGGAGGCAACGCCCAGGCCCGCCCGTCAGACCATCTCCGCGCCCAGGCGCCAACGCCCCTCGCCGCCACCGCCCCGACCCGGTAAAGACCCCGCATGCGTTACGTCTCCACCCGGGGCCAAGCCGCCCCGCGCGATTTCGAAGCCGTCCTGCTCGCGGGCCTCGCCGAGGATGGCGGCCTGTTCGTGCCGGAAACCTGGCCCACCCTGACGCCGGCCGAATGGCGGGGGATGCGCGGCCTGCCCTACCCGGCGCTCGCCGCCCGCATCCTGGCCCTGTTCGGCGCCGGCGACATGCCGCTGGAAGCCATGTGCCGCGACGCCTATGGCGGCTTCGGGCATCCGGCCGTGGTGCCGCTGGTCCAACTGGACCACAATACCTTCGCGCTGGAGCTGTTCCACGGCCCCACGCTCGCCTTCAAGGACATGGCGCTGCAGCTGCTCGGCCGCATGTTCGACCATGTGCTCGACAAGCGCGGGGAGCGGGTGACGATCGTCGGCGCAACCTCGGGTGACACGGGTTCGGCCGCCATCGAGGCCTGCCGCGACCGCGCGGCCATCGACATCGTCATCCTGCATCCGGAAAACCGCACCTCCGAGGTGCAGCGCCGGCAGATGACCACCGTGCTGGCGCCGAATGTGAGGAACATCGCGGTCCAGGGCGATTTCGACGCCTGCCAGGACCTGGTGAAGGCGATGTTCAACGACGCGCCCTTCCGCGCCGAGATGCATCTGTCCGCCGTGAACTCGATCAACTGGGCGCGCATTGCGGCGCAGATCCCATATTACGTCGCCGCCGCGCTCGCGCTCGGCGCGCCGGATCGCGAGGTCGCGGTGTCCGTCCCCACCGGCAATTTCGGCAATGTGCTGGCCGCCTGGGCAGCGCGGCGGATGGGGCTGCCGATCAGGGGCTTCGTCATCGGGTCCAACCGCAACGACATTCTCGCGCGCTTCCTCGCATCCAACGACATGACCGCGAAGCCCGTGGAACCGTCGCTGTCGCCGTCGATGGACATCCAGGTCTCGTCGAATTTCGAGCGGCTGCTGTTCGAACTGCTCGGTCGCGACGCCGCCGTGACCGCGGAGATGATGACGCGCTTCCGCGCCGAAGGCCGCATGCCCATCCCCGACGCCGCATGGCGCCAGGCCTCCGCGCTGTTCCGCGGCTTCACCCTGGACGACGACGGCACGCTGGCGGAAATCCGCCGGCTGTGGTCCACCGCCGGCTACCTGGCGGACCCGCATACCGCCGTCGGCACCGCCGCCGCCCGCGCCCTGCCGCCGGCCGACCCGGCCATCCCGGTCATCGTCGCCGCCACGGCGCATCCGGCGAAGTTCCCCGATGCGGTCGAACGCGCGACCGGCATCCGCCCCCCTCTGCCCGCGCGCCTCGCCGACCTATATGAGCGGGAGGAGAGGTTCGGCGTCCTGCCGAACGACCTCGGCGCCATCGAGGCCGCCGTGCGTGCCCACACCCGACGCAACGCCGCCTGAAGCGATTTCCGTTCGCCGTGGCTCCCGGAAGCCGCTGCAGGTGTTAGTTTCGCCGAGCGTCCTCACCCGGTCCGGTGATCCCACCTGACCGGGACATGCCCTCAGGGAAGCCCCCACCGCACATGACCGATGCCGTCCGCGTCACCCGCCTGCCTAATGGCCTGACCGTCGTTTCCGAGACCATGCCGCGCGTCGAGACCGTCTCGGTCGGCGCCTATATCGGCGTCGGCACGCGCCATGAATCGCCCGAGGTCAACGGCGTCTCCCATTTCCTCGAACACATGGCCTTCAAGGGCACCGCCCGGCGCGACGCCGCCGCCATTTCGCGTGAGATCGAGAATGTCGGCGGCCACCTGAACGCCTACACCGCCCGCGAGCAGACCGCCTTCTACGCCAAGGTGCTGAAGGAGGACACGGCGCTCGCCGTCGACATCATCGGCGACATCCTGACGCATTCGACCTTCATCCCCGAGGAGATCGAGCGCGAGCGCGGCGTGATCCTGCAGGAGATCGGCCAGGCCAACGACACGCCGGACGACATCGTCTTCGACCATTTCCAGGAAGTCGCCTTCCCGTCCCAGGCGATGGGCCGCCCCGTGCTCGGCACCGAGGACACCATCAAGGCAATGAGCCGCGATGCGCTGACCGGCTACATGCGATCGCACTACGGCCCGCAGCAGATGGTCGTCGCCGGCGCCGGCGCGCTGGAACACGACGCGCTGCTCGACCTGGTGCGCACCCATTTCGCCGACCTGCCGGCAACCACCACCGCGACCCCGGAAGCCGCGCGCTACGGCGGCGGGGAATTCCGCGAAACGCGTGAGTTGGACCAGGTGCACATCGTGCTCGGCTTCCCGTCCGTGCAGCATGGCGACCCCATGCACTACCCGACGCAATTGCTGTCCACGCTGCTCGGCGGCGGCATGTCGTCGCGGCTGTTCCAGGAGATCCGCGAAAAACGCGGACTGGTCTATTCGATCTATTCCTTCGCCTCGCCCTTCCGCGACGGCGGGTTGTTCCAGATCTACGCCGGCACCGGCGAGAAGGAAGCCGGCGAGTTGATGCCGGTGACGATCGAAGCCCTGCGCGCCGTGCAGCGCGACGTGACCGAGGACGAACTGAACCGCGCCAAGGCGCAGCTGCGCGCGTCGCTGTTGATGTCGCTTGAATCGACCGGCAGCCGCTGCGAACAGCTTGCCCGGCAGTTGCAGGTGTTCGGCCGGGTGATCCCCGTCGAAGAAACCAAGGCGAAGATCGCCGCGGTGACGGTGGAACAGGTGCAGCAGGCCGCGGCAGCGATGTTCCGCGCAGCGCCGACGCTGGCGGCGATGGGGCCGGCGGAGCATGTGCCGTCGGTTGCCGAGATCATGGAGAAGCTGGCGGCGTAAGGTCGGGGGAGAGAACTCCCCCGATCCGGTCGCCCATCGACGTTGCTGCGCAACGCCGACGGGGCCGGGACCCCCTCCTTTTTCTGTCCATTGGCGCTGACCCCGGCGGTCAGTTCCCGATAGACAAGGACCGGAGGGGGATTCGGGGGAGGTGTTCCTCCCCCGCCTTTCTTCTGCCTTGGGGAAACACGATGGACCGCCTCACCAAGCTCGCCGACCTGATCGCCGCGGCGAAACGTGCCGGGGCGGATTCCGCCGATGCGCTGATCGTCGCCTCCACCTCGCTCTCCGTGCGCCGTCGCCTCGGCGCCATCGAGCAGCTCGAACGCTCCGAGGGCTTCGACCTCGGCCTGCGCGTCTTCATCGGGCAGCGGGTGGCGATCGTCTCTTCCACCGACCCGGATGCGAAGGGCTTCGACACCCTGGCCGAGCGCGCCGTCGCCATGGCGCGGGTTGTGCCCGAGGATCCCTATGCCGGGCTGCCGGTGGCGGTGCCGGTCGCGGCCCATGACCTCGACCTCGCCGACGCCGAGGAACCAAGCGCGGAGGCCTTGCTGGCCCGCACCGCGGCGGCCGAGGAAGCGGCCCTCGCAGTCGCCGGCGTGACCAATTCCGATGGCGCCGATGCCGGCTGGGGCCGGTACGAGATCGCCCTGGTCGGGTCGAACGGCTTTGCCGGCGCCTATGCGCGGACCTCGCATTCGATCTCGACCACCGCGGTGGCGGGGACGGGCACGGGGATGGAGCGCGACTACGACTGGTCCTCGACCGTGCATCTGGCGGACCTCGGCGATCCGGTGGCGATCGGGCGACGGGCAGCGGAACAGGCGGTGCGCCGGCTGAACCCGACGCGGCCGAAGACGGCGCGCATCCCGGTGGTGTTCGACCAGCGCGTGGCGGGCAGCCTGCTCGGACACCTGTCCGGCGCGATCAACGGGTCCGCCGTGGCGCGTGGGACGTCCTTCCTCAAGGACCGGATGGGCGAGCAGGTGCTGGCCAAGGGGCTGGTGGTGCGCGACGACCCGCTGCGCCGCCGCGGCCTGCGGTCCCGGCCCTTCGATGGGGAGGGGATGCCCGGCGAGGGCCGCGTCATCGTCGGCGACGGTGTGTTGAAGACCTGGCTGCTGGATTGGCGCTCGGCGCGGCAATTGGGCCTGGTATCCACCGGCCATGCCAGCCGCGGCACGGGTGGGCCGCCGGGGCCGGGGGCGACCAATCTGTGGCTCGAGGCGGGCAGCCTCAGCCCTGCGGCACTGATGGCCGACATCAAGGAAGGCCTCTACGTCACCGACCTGATCGGCATGGGGGTGAACGGCATCACCGGCGACTACAGCCGCGGCGCCTCGGGCTTCATGATCCGCGACGGGCAGTTGGCCGAACCGGTCAGCGAGATCACCATCGCCGGCAACCTGCGCGACATCTTCCTGAACATGACACCGGCCGATGACCTGGAATTCCGGCGCGGGACCGACAGCCCGACGGTGCGGATCGAGGGCCTGACCATGGCCGGATCATGACCGTTATCTTGCGCTGCAATACAACCATGGGGTAGGGGCATGAGGATGACAGGCCCCGTGCCCGACACCGACCGGCCCATGCCGGAAATCCCCGTGGCGGAGCTCGCGGAGGCGATCCGCGGCCTGAAACGCGCCTCCGTCCTCGTGGTCGGCGACGCCATGCTCGACCGATACGTGTACGGATCGGTGCGTCGCATCAGCCCGGAGGCGCCGGTCCCTGTGCTGGCGGTGGAGCGCGAGGTCGCCATGCCCGGCGGCGCCGGCAATGTCGTGCGCAACCTGACGGCCCTTGGCGCGGCGGTGGCCTTCGTCTCGGTGGTGGGGGATGACCAGTCGGGCAGCGACCTGACAGGGCTGATCGGCGGCCAGCCGGGCGTCGAGCCCTGGCTGCTGGTGCAGGGCGGCCGCCACACCACGACCAAGACCCGCTTCATTGCCAATGGCCAGCACATGCTGCGCGCCGACCAGGAAGTGGTGCAGGGCATCCATCCCCGGCTGGCTGACCGCCTGGTGAAGATCGCCGGCGATGCGGTGGCGGTGACCACCATCCTGGTGCTGTCGGACTACGGCAAGGGCGTGCTGGACGGTGAGACCGCCAGGCGGCTGATCGATGCGGCCCATGCCGCCGGGCGCAAGGTGGTGGTGGACCCCAAGGGGCGCGACTATGCGCGCTATGCCGGGGCGGACCTGATCACGCCGAACCGCGCGGAATTGTCGGAAGCGACCGGCATGCCCGTTGACGGCGAGGACGCGATCCTGGCCGCCATGCGGGCGCTGCGCGACGCGCATGGCTTCCGCGCGGTGCTGGTGACGCGCAGCGAGGATGGGATGACGCTGCTCGAAGGGGAAAGCGTCCATCATTTCCCGGCCGAGGCCGAGGAGGTGCACGACGTCTCCGGCGCCGGGGATACCGTGGTCTCGACATTGTCCGCGGCGATGGCCGCCGGGCAGTCGCTGCCGGTGGCCGCACGGCTGGCGAACATCGCGGCCGGCATCGTGGTCGGCAAGGTCGGCACCGCGGTGGTGCGCGAGGAAGAACTCGCCGAGGCGCTGACCCCCGAACGCGGCGCGCTGCGCAAGGTGATGTCGCGCGCGGCCGCCGCCGAGCAGGTGGAACGCTGGCGCCGGCGCGGCTGGCGCATCGGTTTCACCAATGGCTGCTTCGACCTGCTGCATCCGGGCCATGTGCATCTGCTGGAACAGGCGCGGTCCTGGTGCGACCGGCTGGTGGTCGGGCTGAACTCGGATGCTTCGGTGAAGCGGCTGAAGGGCCCGACCCGGCCGATCCAGTCCGAGGCGGCGCGCGCCGCCGTGCTGGCATCCCTGGCGACCGCCGATTGCGTGACCCTGTTCGACGAGGACACCCCGGTCGAACTGATCCGCCTGCTGAAGCCCGATGTGCTGGTGAAGGGTGCCGACTACACGGTCGAACAGGTGGTCGGCGGCGACATCGTGCAGGATTACGGCGGCGAGGTGCGGCTGGCACAGTTGCTGCCGGGCAATTCCACCACCGCGACAGTGGCGCGCATCAAGGGATAGGCCGCGATGGCCCTCGGCACGGTCGTGCCGCCGGGCTGCACCATGCGGACCACCGACCATGCTGATTGTGCTGCGTGAGCGGCAGCGGCCGCATCACGGTCCGCTGCCGGGCCGCGCGGCGGGCGTGATGGCGCCGTCGCCGACCAGCAGATACGGCAGGCGGCAGATCTCGATCCCACGCCGCTGCAGGCGCCGCCCGTCATCCCGCACGATGGTGAGGTCGATCAACGGCCCCGCCAGCGAACGGAAGGACATCGCAAGCCCCGGCGGCAGGATGGTTTCACCCAGCCAATCGTGGTCGTCGGCATCGCTCGCCGCGGCGCTGGTGATGAAGATGCTGCGGATCGGCCGCGATGAACGGTTGTCGACCCGGAAGGCGCCCTCGCAGCCTTCGGGCAGTTCCTCGCCCCGCGCGACGCGCGGCAGCGCGCCCGCGAAGGCGGCGAGCAGCAGGGCGCGGCGCGTGCCGGGCATGCGCCGAACTCAGCCGGCCGCCCCGCGTCGCCTGATCTCGGCCTGCGCGTCCTCCATCGTCTCCTGCAGGCAATCGAGCGGCACGCGGCCCGACGCACGGACGCACGCCTCGCGCGCACCGACGTAGCGGCTCAACAGCGTCTCCAGCTCCGCCAGGGCCGCGGGGTTGCGCGCAAGCCGGGCGCGCGCGGCCTCGGCGTCGCGGATCACCGCCGCGTCCATCGCCTGCATGCCGGGCGTGGCACAGATCTGCGTCGCCGCCCAACCCGCGGTCGCGGTCGCGGGGCAGGACACCGCCCGCAGCCCGGTCGGCGCCGACGCGGCGGCAGCGGCCGGTTTGGCGGTCGGGAGCGCGGCGGCGGTGCCGGGCGCGGCCTGGGCCAGCGCTTCAAGGTCACGGGCACGGACGCGCATCACGCGACGCAGGCAGGATACCGCCTCGCGCGCCTGCGGGCCTTCGCAGCCGCGGCGTTCGCCCAGCCAGGCGCGCTGGGCGGCCTGCAAGGTGGTCCGCTCCTCGGCGCTCGCGCGTTCCGTCGCGGCACGCCAGGCGACGGCGATGCGGCGGTCCAGTTCCGCCAGGTCGGCCTGCGCGCAGATCTGCCTTTCATCCCAGGCGCGGGCCTGGCGGCAGTCGAAAGACGGGCCGGTCTGCGCCCGCGCGGACAGCGGCAGCAGGGCAAGGGCGGCGACAATCAGGGTGCGGATCATGGCGCGCAGACCAGCACGCCCCGCGGTCACGCGTCCATCACTCGATCGCAACGCCGGATGCCTGCACGACCACGCGCCATTTGGCGACCTCCGCGGCGAGGAACGCCAGGGCGCGGCCGGGGCTGGTGTCGGACTCGGGCTCGATGCCGATGCCCAGCAATTCCTGCTGGAAACCGGCATCGGCCATGACGCGGCGGGTCGCGTCGGACAGCACGGCCATCACCTCGGGCGGGGTGCCGGCGGGGGCGGCGAGAATGTTGAAGGTGCTCGCCTCGGCCCCGGTGATGCCTTCCTCGACCAGGGTCGGGATGGCGCGATCCACCGCGCTGCGCGTCGGGTGCATCACCGCGACGATGCGGATGCGCCCGTCGCGGTGCAGTTCGTACAGCGTGCCGAAGGTGTCCACCTGGAAGGCGGTGGTGCCGGCGACCAGGTCCTGGATCGCCGGGCCGGAACCGCGATAGGGGATGTGCTCGGCGCGCAAGTCACCGGCACGGGCGAGGAACAGCGCGCCCGCCAGGTGGTTGGACGTGCCCACCCCCGAGGAGCCGTAGGACAGCGCGCCGGGCCGCGCGCGCAGCGCCGCGACCAACTCCGCCGTGTTGCGCGCGCCCGTCTGCGGCCCGACCGCCAGCACGAAGGGCACGACGCCGAGCAGCGAGACCTGCTCGAAATCCTTCACCGAATCATACAGCGGGCGGCGATAGACCAGCGGGCTGGTCAGCGCGGAAGACGACGCGTGGAAGATCAGCGAATACCCATCCGGCCGCGCCCGCGCGACATCCTGCGCGCCGAGCATGCCGCCAGCCCCGGCCTTGTTCTCGATCACCACGGTCTGGCCGAGCGCGCGCTGGAAGCGGTCCACGAAGCGCCGCGCGAACACATCGGTCGGCCCGCCCGGTGCGAAGGGCACGACGACACGCACGGTGCGTGACGGGTAGCGGTCCTGCGCGCGCAACGATGGCGCGGCAAGCAGCGACGCCGCCGTGGCGCCGAGCATGGTCCGGCGTTGCATGGATCGTTCCTCCCGCATTCGTTGCGGGCATCGTGCCGTGGCGCGGCGCGCGGCGCCAGCGGGCTTTGCGCCCCGCCCTTCCTGCGCCACCCTGCGGCCCGAGTCTGAAACCGGAGGAACCATGGCCGGCGCCCTTGATGGCCTGCGCGTGATCGACCTGACGCGGGTGGTGGCGGGACCGCTCTGCGCGCAGATGCTGGGCGACCTCGGCGCCGATATCGCCAAGGTGGAACGCCGCGGCGACGGCGACGACCTGCGCGCATTGGGCCCGCCCTTCGTGCCGGGCACCGAGGACAGCGCGTATTTCGTCACGCTGAACCGCAACAAGCGGTCGGTCTCCGTCGATTTCGCCAAGCCGGAAGGGGCTGCGATCCTCAAGCGCATGGTCGCCAACGCCGATGTGCTGATCGAGAATTTCCGCCCCGGCACGCTGGCGCGCTACGGCCTTGGCTATGACGACCTGCGTGCGGTCAATCCACGGCTGATCTACTGCTCGGTCAGCGGCTTCGGGCAGTCCGGACCCTATGCCGGGCGGTCGGGCTACGACTTCGTCGCGCAGGCGATGACCGGGCTGATGGAGGTGACCGGCGAGGCGGATGGCACGCCGGGCGGCGGGCCGCAGCGCGTCGGGGTGCCGGTCGCCGACATGTTCACCGGCTTCGCTGCCGCCGTGTCGATCCTCGCCGCGCTACGCCACCGCGATGCCACCGGCGAGGGCCAGGCGATCGACGTCAACCTGTTCGAGACGATGGCGTCGCTGATGCAGGCGCCGATGTCATCGTGGCTGAACGCCGGTCGGATCTTCCCGCGCAGCGGCAATGACAGCCCCGTCGCCGTGCCCTACGGCGTGTTCGAGGGGTCGGACGCGAAATTCGTCATCGGCGTGCTGAACGACCGCGAATTCGTGCGGCTCGCCGACGCCCTGGGCCACCCCGAATGGTCCGACGATCCGCGCTTCAAGCGGGCGCGCGACCGCGCCGAACACCGCGCGGCACTCCTCGACCGCATGCGCACGCTGCTGAAGACGCGCCCGCGGGCCGAATGGCTGGCCAGGCTGGAAGACGCGAAGATCACCTCCGGTCCCATCAACACCGCGCAGGATTTCGAGGCCGACCCGCATGTGGCGGCACGCGGGTCGATCGTGGAGATCCCGCATCACGCCGGGCGCACGGTGCGCGTGGTGGCGTCGCCGCTGCATCTTTCGGCGACGCCGGCCGAATACCGCCATGGGATTCCGGCCCCCGGTGGGGATACAGATGCGGTGCTGGCGGAGTTTGCGGGGATGACGACGGAGGAGATCGCATCGGCGCGGCAATCCGGCGTCGTGTAGAGATTGGACGGGCGCCGCCCCTCCAAGCCACCCCGCCAGGGACCAACGGGTCCCTGGACCGCGGGATATGGGCGCTTTGCATGGGGGGCAGCGTCGGGCTGGAGCGGCACCAAGGCCCCCGCACCGAGCCATGGCGTCAGCGCCAAAACCGAGGTTTCCAAAGGCCTTAGGCCTTTGGTGGGGTGAGGTGCGGAGAGGGGCAAAGCCCCTCTCTGCGAGGCACCAGACCGCCCAGACTTCGCGCACCTGGAGCGCCGCCCATCCAGGACGCCGCGTGACGACGCGGCAACCAACCCTGTGCCATGATGTTCCGCATAGAACACAACCAGCCGGGACAACCATCGCATGAGCACAGGCCTTCTGGCGCTGCTGGACGACGTTGCCGCCATCGCCAAGGTCGCGGCGGCCTCGATCGACGATGTCGCGGCACAGGCCGCCAAGGCCGGCGCCAAGGCAGCCGGCGTGGTGATCGACGATGCCGCGGTCACGCCGCGCTATGTCGTCGGCTTCGATGCGAAGCGCGAATTGCCGATCATCGGGCGGATCGCGCTGGGCTCGCTGTTCAACAAATTCGTCATCCTGCTGCCGGCGGCACTCCTGCTGTCCGCCTTCGCGCCGTGGGTGATCACGCCGCTGCTGACGCTGGGCGGCATCTACCTGTGCTTCGAAGGTGCGGAGAAGGTGCTGGAATGGGTGCGCCCGCACCCCGAACAGGCGCAATCGGCCGCCGTGCCGATGGATGCGAAGCAGCTGGAAGACACGCGGGTCAGGGGCGCGATCAAGACCGACTTCATCCTCTCGGCCGAGATCATGGCGATCGCGCTCGCCACCATGCCGGAGGCGAATGTCTGGACGCAGGGGGCGGCGTTGGCGGTGGTCGGGCTCGCCATCACCGTCGGCGTCTATGGCGTGGTCGCGATGATCGTGAAGGCCGATGACGTGGGTGCGGCGATGGTCCGTCGCGGCATCGGCGCCGGCGCGCTGCTGGTGCGCGGCATGCCCAAGGTGCTCAAGGTGCTGTCCATCGTCGGCACGGTGGCGATGATCTGGGTCGGCGGCGGCATCATCCTGCATGGGTTGGAATTCTTCGGTCTGGCGGCGCCGGCGCACGCGGTGCACGGCGCGGGCCTCGCCGTGGGTGGCGGCTTCATCGGCTGGATGGTGGAAGCGACGCTGTCGGGCGTGGTCGGGCTGGCGGTCGGCGTCGCGGTGATCCCCGGGTTGTCGCGGCTGCTGGGCAAGGGGCATTGACGCGCGGCGCGCGTCGGGGGGGGCATTGACGCGCGTCGCGCGTCGGGGGGGCATTGACGCCGCGCCATCCACGGGGAGGATCACGGCGGGAGTAAACCGCCATGACCGGACTGCGCTTCGACCTTCGTGACCCACCGCCGGGTGCCGCCGCCCTTCGCGCGGAGGTCCGCGCCTTCATCGCCGAGCATGAGGTGAAATGGACCCCGGAGGTCCGCGCCCGGTCCTGGATGGGCTTCGACCGCGACTTCACCCGCGCGATCGGCGCGCGCGGCTGGATCGGCATGTGCTGGCCAAGGCCGTATGGCGGCGGCGAACGCAGCTTCCTCGACCGCAATATCGTGCTGGAGGAAATGCTCGCCGCCGGCGCCCCGGTTGGCGCGCATTGGATCGGCGACCGCCAATCCGGCCCGCTGATCCTGCGCCTGGGCACCGAGGCGCAGCGGCAGAAGTTCCTGCCGAAGATCACCACCGGCGAATACGCCTTCTGCATCGGGCTGTCGGAACCGGATTCCGGATCCGACCTCGCATCGCTGCGAACGCGGGCGGATCGCGTCGATGGCGGGTGGAAGCTGAACGGGCGGAAGATCTGGACCACCTTCGGCCATCTCTGCGACTGGATGATCGCGCTGGTGCGGACCTCGCCGGCGCCGGAAGGCGGGTCGAAGCATCAGGGCCTGTCGCAGATGCTGGTGGACCTGAAGGCGCCGGGCGTGACGATCCGCCCGATCCACGACCTGGTGGGCGAGAAGGGCTTCAACGAGATCACCTTCGACGACGTGATGCTGCCGGACGACGCGCTGGTCGGGCAGGAAGGCGCGGGCTGGGCGCAGGCGACGAGTGAACTCGCCTTCGAACGCTCCGGCCCGGATCGCTACATGTCGTCGCATCCGCTGCTGGAAGCCGGCATCGCCGCATTGCGCGACGACCCCACCGCCGCGACGACGCTGGGCCGCCAGGTCGCGCGGCTGTGGACGCTGCGGTCGATGTCCACCGCGGTCGCCGGCATGCTGCAGGACGGTGCCGACCCGGTGCGCCAGGCCGCGCTGGTGAAGGATCTCGGCAACGACTTCGAACAGGGCCTGCCTGACCGCATGCGCGACGTGATCGACACCGATGCGATGCCCGAGGAGATGCGGCGCATGCACGCCTACCTGACGCAGATCGTGCCGACCTTCTCGCTGCGCGGCGGCACGCGGGAGATTATGCGCGGCATCATCGCGCGTGAACTGGGACTGCGGTGATGGCCGACACGATCGGGGCGGAACTCGCCGAACAGGCCACCCGCGCGCTGGAGGATTCGGCCGGCGTCGACGTGCTGCGTAACCTCGAGAGCGGCGGCTTCCCGGGTGCCGCCTGGGGCGCGATGGAAGCCCTCGGCCTCGGCGCCGCGCTGGTGCCCGAGGATCGCGGCGGGGCGGGTCTCGGCTTTCTCGACATCGTGCCGGTGCTGGAGGCGCTGGGCCGCGCCGGCGCGCCGGTGCCGCTTGCCGAAGGGATCGGCGCCGCCGCCCTGCTCGCCGCCGCCGGCATCGAGGTGCCGGAAGGCGTGCTGACCTTCGCCGCAGCCGGGGCAGCGGTGCCTTGGGGCCGCCATGCCGGGCATGTCGTGCTGGTCGACGGGGCGCGCGTCGCACTGTATCGCGCCGCCGCGCTGCGTTGGACGGAAGGCACCAATACGGCCCGTGAAGCGCGCGACTTGGCCGAGCCGACCGGCGCGCCAACCGCCGAAGGCACGCTGCCCAACGCCTGGGGCGCGGAGGCGGCGATTCTGGTCACCGCGCTGCTGCGCTCGGCGCAGATTGCTGGGGCGATGCAGGCGGCGCTCGCGCTCGCGGTGGACCACGCCAATACCCGCAAGCAGTTCGGCCGCCCGATCGGGCGCTTCCAGGCCGTGCAGCAGCAACTCGCCGTCTTTGCCTCGGAGACCTCGGCCGTTTCGGTCGCCGCCGCCGCCGCGGCGCGCGCCGCGGACAGGCGCGGCCTGGCCGGTGCGGCCTTCGAGATCGGCTGCGCCAAGGTCACGGCAGGCGAAGCGGCGGCGAAGGGTGCCGCCATCGCCCACCAGGTCCTCGCCGCCATGGGCATCACCGAGGAACATTCGCTGCATCACCTGACGCGCCGCCTGTGGTCCTGGCGCGAGGAAGGTGGCACCGAACGCTTCTGGTCCGCCCGCCTCGGCGCGCTTGTTCAGGGCACGCAAGGCGCGCTCTGGACCTTCATCACCGACCGCGACGAGGAACCCGCCGCATGACCGACTTCCTGAAGACCGACCGCGACGGCCATGTCGTCACCCTCACCCTGAACCGGCCGGAGAAGCGCAACGCGATTTCAAGCGCGGAGGAATGCGCCGAGGTCGCCGATGCCTGCCGCGCATTGAACCGCGACCCCGATGTGCGCGTGGTGATCGTGACCGGTGCGGGCACCGCCTTCTGCGCCGGCGGCGACCTCAAGGGCATGCGCGACCGCACCGGCATCACCAAGGGCGACACCGGTGCCGAGATGCGGGACTCCTACCGCTTCGGCATCCAGATGATCCCTCTCGCGCTGTATGAGATGGACATCCCGACCATCGCCGCGATCAACGGCCCGGCGATCGGCGCGGGGCTCGACCTCGCCTGCATGTGCGACATCCGCATCGCGTCGGACACGGCGCGCTTCGCGGAATCCTTCGTCAAGGTCGGCATCGTGCCCGGCGATGGCGGCGCGTATCTGCTGCCCAAGGTCGTCGGCATGTCGAAGGCGCTCGAGATGTCGCTGACCGGCGATGCCATCAACCCCGCCGAGGCGCTGGCCTGCGGGCTGGTGTCGAAGGTCGTGGCGCCCGACCAGCTGCTGCCCGCCGCGCGCGAGATGGCCGCGCGCATCGCCGTGAACCCGCCCCAGGCCGTGCGCATGACCAAGCGGCTGCTGCGCGAAAGCCAGCACATGCGCCTGTCCACGCTGCTGGAGATGTCGGCGGCGTATCAGGCGCTCGCGCATGGCACGCGGGATCATCGCGAAGCGGTGGATTCGATGCTTGAAAAGCGAACGCCGCACTTCGAAGGGCGCTGATCGCAGCGGTTGCAGCGGTCGCAGCAGCGACCGCTGCTTGTGTTTTCATGTCCCTCAGACGGCGGGCGCCGCACATCCGTGCGGCTTGCCTTCGCGCCATGGACCGGCGCGCTGGGCGCGGCTGGAGGTCTGGGCGCGGTCGCGCTGCGCGCTCCCGGATCGCGGCAGGGCCGCGATCCGATTCAAGGCCCCGCCCCTCGCCGACCCTGCAGACGCCACGCATCCGTGCGGCTTGTCTTCGCGCCATGGACAGGCGCGCTGGGGGCGGCGTGGTCTGAAGAAGCCGCGCCCCCCGGCATCCTCACTGCGTCGCCCGCCACCGCGCCCAATCCGCCAGTTCCGGCTGGCGTCGCGGCGTATCGGCCGGGCCGCTGACGCGCAGCGCCACTGCGGGCGCCTCGGCCGGCGGCGGCTGCACCATGAAGCGCAAATCCACGGTCCCGCGGCGCAGATCGACGCTGCCCTCGATACCGCCGGACACACCGCCCTCGCCCGCCATGCGCACGCCATCCAGCGTCACCACCCCGGTTGCCGCACGCCAGCCGCCTTCCAGGCGTTCCAGCGCCGTCGCACCGCCCTCCAGCCCCTCACGCATGGCGGCCTCGGCCCGGGCCTGCTCCTCGATGCCGGCGGCATTGGTCACGGATCGCAGCGCGATGCCCGCCAGCACGCCATCGACCACCGCGAAGCGCCCGTCCCCTGCAAGGCTGCCAAGCAGCGCGGCCGGTGCGTGGCCGCTTGCGCTGAAACGCCCCTGCGCCGAAACCTGCCCGGACGCCAGGTCAATCGGCAGGCCGAACAGCGGCTGCGTCAGCGTCGCCCCGGTGAGGCCGAGCGAGCCGGACAGCACCGGCGGCGCCGCCGCGGCATCAATGGCCAAGGTCCCCTCGACCGCGCCGCCGCCAAGCCGCGCCTTGATCTCGTCCAGCACCAGCCGCCCGGCATCGAGCCGCAGCTTCGCCGCCACCTCGCGGAGCGGCGGCAGGTCGGGCGCGACCACCTCGGCGGCCTCGACAGCCAGTTCCGCATCGAAGGCGCCGAGCACGCCGACACCCAGCGGATCATTGTCGCGCAGCGAAAGGCCCGGCAGAGGCAACCGTTCCGCCGCCAGCCGCCCGGTCAGGCGCGGCCGCGCGCCATCCAGCGCCAGCGCCAGCTGCCCGCGTGCGCGCAGCCCGCCGGCGACGAGTTCCAGGCTGTCCGCCGCGATCGCGCCGCGGCTGCCGGACAGGGCGGCGATCAGGGAGAAGGACCCCTCCCCCAGCCAGGCCGGCATCTGCGGCGCGCCGAGCAGCACGGCGAGCCGCGGTGCGCCGGGATGGCGCAGCGTCAGGTTTCCGCTCAGCCGTCCCGGCCCGAGGTTGAACGTGGTCTGGCCATCGAAGCGCAACTCGCCAAGCTCGCCCTCGGCCGCCAGGGCCAGGGCATCCATGGGCCCGCCGCCCGTGACGCGCAGGCGCAGCGCCTGGGTGGCGAATGCCTGGGGCAACGCGACAATCGGTGCCGCCATCGTCGCCAGGCCGGCGGCGCTGCTACCGGCGACCTCCAGCACCAGGTCGGCGAAGCGCGGCGTGGGCCCTGTCGCCAGGCTGCCGGCGAGCGTCACATCCGCCCCGCCGATCCGCGCGGAGGCGCGCCGCAGCCCGATCCGGCCGCGTTCCATCACCGCATCCAGCGCCGCGCGCCCGGCGGTCACGCCATCCCAGACCACCGCCTCGGCCGCCAGGCGCAGATTGGCGTCCAGTTCGAACCCGCCGCGCAGCAGCGGTGCCCAATCGGCCGGTGCGGGCAGGAGCCCGTCCAGCACCAACCGGTCGAAATTCAGCCCCAGGCCGAGCGCTGGCCGCGCGCCGAAGCGGAACACCCCTGCGCCGCTGACCCGCCCACCATCCAGCGTGGCAGACAGTTCCGGCACGCCGAGTTGCGTCGCTTCCAGCACCAGCCGCGCCCGGCCATCGAAGGCGCGCAGCCGGGACGGGTCGAAGCGTTCCACCGGCAGGCCGAAGGCGGCGATGGTCGCGCGCAGGCTGGGTCCGGCGAAGCGCAGGGCAAGTTCCAGCCGGCCGCCGGCGGTGGCTCCCGCGGCCTCGATCTCCGTCTCCCCGGGCAGCAGGGCGGCAATGTCGGTCAGGGTGATCCGGTCGCCTTCGCGAAAGATGCCGCCGCGCAGCCGCCGGATGGTCTGGCCGCGGAAGGACGCCGCCTCGGCGGACAGGTCGAGCCCGACCGGCAATGGCGGTGTCTGCGCGCCGCGCAGCGCGGCAACCCAGGCATCAAGGTCGATGCGCGCCAGCGCCAGCGCGATGTCGAGCCGCGGTTCGGGCCGGAAGCGAAAGGTCGCCGCCCCCCGCCCGGTGACGCCGCCGAGGTCGATGGCGAGATCATCGGCCGCCGCGACCTCCCCTGTCACGCTGACGCGTCCGGTGGCGCGGAACGGGCCGGGGGGCGCAGCCATCAGCAGCGCCAGGTCGCTCCCGGAGGCTTCGATGCGCCCTTCGAAGCCACCTTCGGCAACGAGCGCGCCGCGCGCCGACACATTCGCCCCCTGCGCGGCGACGGACAGGTCGAGCGTCGCCACGCCGTCGAAGCCGGGGCGGCCCAGCACCGCCTCGAAACGCGCCGGGGCGCCGCGCCAGGTGAAGCTGCCTTCGGTGCGGATGGCATCGAGCGGGCCAGGGGCGGCAAGGCGCGCCGAGACGCCGTCGAGCACGACGCCGCCGACCTCGACGCGGCTGTCCTCGATGCGGGCGTCGAAGCCGGTCAGCCAGGGCGGCGGGCGCAGCGCGCCGATCGGCTCGGGCGGCCAGGGCAGGCGGATTTCTGCGCCCACCAGCACCAGGTCGCGCGGTTCCAGCCGCCCCGTCAGCAGCGGCGCCAGGCCAAGGCGCAGGCGCAGCACCCGCGCGGAAACGCCGAGCGTCTCACCATCCGCATCGCCGACGCGCACGTCATCGGCTTCCAGCATCGGCTGGGGCAGCAGAGTGACGCGCAGCGGGCCTTCCACCGTCACCGTCCGGCCAAGCCGCGCCGTCGCGATGGTGGCGACGCGGCCGCGCTGCGATTCCCAGTTCAGCAAAAGCGGGCCGAACCACGCGGCGAGCAGCAGCGCGATCGGCAGCAGCGGCAGCAGAAGAAAGCGCTTCTTCACCCGGCCGGAGTCCCCCAGCCGCCGCCGCCCGGCGTCTCCAGGCCGAAGACGTCGCCGGGGGCCAGGCTGGCGCGGTCGCTGCCTTCCAGCGCCTCGATCCGGCCATCTCCGCGCTCGACCCATTGGCGGCCGGCCGCGCCATCGGCACCGCCCTGCAGACCATGCGGCGGGACGGTGCGGCGGGACGCGACGATCACCGCCTCCATCGGGCGCAGGAAGCGGATGCGGCGGCGCGACCCGTTGCCGCCGTGCCACTGGCCGGCGCCGCCGGAACCATGACGAATGGAAAATTCCTCGAGCCGCACGGGGTAGCGCAGTTCAAGGATCTCGGGGTCGGTCATGCGGGTATTGGTCATGTGCGTCTGGATCGGGCCGGCGCCGTTGAAACCGGGGCCGGCGCCGACGCCGCCGCAGACCGTCTCGTAATACTGGTAGGTGGCGTCACCGAACAGAACGTTGTTCATCGTCGCCTGGGCCGAGGCGCAGGCGTTGAGCGCGGCGAGCACCGCGTTGCAGGTCATCTGGCTGACTTCGGTGTTGCCGGCGACCACCGCCGCACCGGGGCGCGGGCTCAGGAAAGTGCCTTCGGGGATGATGATCTCCAGCGGCTTGAGGCAGCCATCGTTGAGCGGGATGTCCTCACCGACCAGGCAGCGGAAGCAGTAGAGCACCACGGCGCGGCAGACCGCGCTGGGCGCGTTGAAATTGTCGGGCCGCTGCGGGCCGGTGCCGGTGAAGTCGATCACCGCGCGGCGCTCCGCGCGGTCCACGCGGATCGAAACCTTCAACGGCGTGCCGTCGTCGATGGTGGTGGCGAAGGCACCGTCCGGCAGGCGTTCCAGCACGCGGCGGACGGATTCCTCCGCATTGTCCATCACGTGCTTCATGTAGGCGCGCACGGTGGCCAGGCCGAATTCGGCGACGGCGCGCTGCAGTTCCTGCACCGCCTTCTCGTTCGATGCGACCTGCGCCTTGATGTCGGCGACATTCACGTCGGGGCTGCGTGCCGGGTATTTCGCACCGGCGAGGACGGCGCGGAACTCCGCCTCGCGGATGCGGCCGCCATCGACCAGCAGGAAGTCGTCGATGACGACCCCCTCCTCCTCCAGCGTCTTCGATCCCGGCGGCGTCGAGCCCGGCGTCAGCCCGCCGATATCGGCGTGATGGCCGCGCGAGCCGACGAAGAACAGGATCTCGCGCCCGGCCTCATCGAAGACGGGCGTGATGACGGTGATGTCGGGCAGATGCGTGCCGCCATTGGACGGGTTGTTCAGCGCCACCACATCGCCCGGCTTCAGGGTCGTGCTGCGCGACCGGATGACGGTGCGCACGCTTTCGCCCATCGCGCCGAGATGCACCGGCACATGCGGCGCGTTCGCGACGAGGAAGCCCTGCGCGTCGAAGATGGCGCAGGAGAAGTCGAGCCGTTCCTTGATGTTCACGCTCAGCGAGGTGTTCTGCAGGACGGCGCCGGCCTGCTCGGCGACGTTCATGAACAGGTTGTTGAACAGTTCCAGCATCACCGGATCGGGCCGGTCGCTGGTCGCCGCCAGCGCCGCGGCGCGCGGCGAGGTCCGCCGCAGCACGAGGTGGTCGAGCGCGGTGAGTTCGGCGGTCCAGCCCGGTTCGACCACGGTGGTGGCGATCGCCTCGCGGATCAGCGCCGGGCCAGGGATGAGATCGCCGGGGAGCAGCGCATCGCGGTCGAACAACGGGGCAGCGTGCGCCGCGCCTTCGCTCCAGACCTCGACCGTGTCGATGGGTTCGGGGTGGCCATCGCCGCGATCGGGCAGAGCGGGTTCGGTGACGCGCTCGCCGGGCATGGTGACCTCGGCGATGCAGGCCTCGACCACCACCTGGCGTTCCGGCGTGGCGAAGCCGAAGCGGCGGCGATGCGCCTCGGTGAAGGCGTCCAGCACCGTGGCGTGGTCGGCAAAGCCGACGGGCAGGAAGGCATCGGTGCCGGCGTAACGCAGGTGCAGCCGCCGCGCCGCCTGCAGGCGCGACGGGTCCGCCCCCTGCCGCACCAACTCCTCGCGGCCCTGTTCGACCAGCGCATCGAGCCGCGCGGCGAGGTCGGCCATGCCGTCGGCGGACAGCGGCGCTTCCACCGCGCCCTCGCGGATCACCGCCTGGTCGGCGAGGCCCATGCCATAGGCCGAGAGCACGCCGGCGAAGGGGTGGATGAACACCGTCTCCATCCCCAGCGCATCGGCGACCAGGCAGGCATGCTGCCCGCCCGCGCCGCCGAAGCACTGCAGGGCGAAACGCGTCGCGTCATGGCCCTTCTGGATGGAGACCTGCTTGATGGCGTTCGCCATGTTGGCCACGGCGATGCGCAGGAAGCCCTCGGCGACGCCGCGCGGATCCTGCCCGGTGCCGGTAGCCTGCGCGATCTCGGCGGCCAGGGCGGTGAACTTTTCCCGCACGACCGACGCGTCGAGCATCTGGTCGCCATCCGGCCCGAAGATCGCCGGGAAGTGCCTTGGCTGGATCTTGCCGACCATGACATTCGCATCCGTCACGGCGAGCGGCCCACCGCGGCGATAGCAGGCCGGCCCCGGCACCGCCCCAGCGCTGTCCGGCCCGACGCGCATCCGCGCGCCGTCGAAATGCAGGATCGAGCCGCCACCCGCCGCGACCGTGTTGATCGCCATCATCGGCGCGCGCATGCGCACGCCGGCGACCTCGGTTTCGAAGGCGCGTTCGAATTCGCCGGCATACAGCGCCACGTCGGTGGAAGTGCCGCCCATGTCGAAGCCGATGATGCGATCGAACCCACCCATTGCCGCGGTGCGCGCGGCACCGACGATGCCGCCCGCCGGGCCGGACAGGATCGCATCCTTGCCCTGGAAGCGGCCGGCCTCGGTCAGCCCGCCATTGGACTGCATGAAGTAAAGCCGCACGCCCTTCTGCGCGCCGGCCGGCTCCGGCCCCACGCCCTCGGCGCCCGGCGATCGGGCCGCCTGCAGTTCGGACGCCACCTGGTCGACATAACGCCGCAGGACCGGCGACAGATACGCATCCACCACCGCGGTGTCGCCACGCGGGACGATGCGCGGCAGCGGGCTCGCCTGGTGGCTCAGCGAGACCTGGGTGAAGCCTTCCTCACGCGCGATCGCGCCCAGGCGCAGTTCATGCGCCGGATGCGCCCAGGCATGCATCAGCACGATCGCGACCGCGCGGATGCCATCGGCGAAGCCGGCCTTCAACGCGGCGCGGGCCGCCACTTCATCCAGAGGCTCGATCCCGGTGCCATCCACCGCGACGCGGCCGCCGATCTCGGCGACGCGTTCATGCAGCAGTTCCGGCAGCCGCACATCAAGGTCGAACAGCCGCGGCCGCGCCTGGTTGCCGATGCGCAGCATGTCGCCAAAGCCACGGTTGACCACCAGCAGCACGCGTTCGCCCTTGCGCTCCAGCAGCGCATTGGTGGCGACGGTGGTGCCCATCTTCACCGCCTCGATCGTGCCGGGCGGGATCGGCGCACCGGGGGGCAGGCCCAGCGTCTCCCGGATGCCGGCCACCGCGGCGTCGCGATAGCGCTCGGGGTTCTCCGACAGCAGCTTGCGAGTGGACAGGCGCCCGTCCGGGTCGCGCGCGACGATATCGGTGAAGGTGCCGCCACGATCGATCCAGAACTGCCAGCCAGCCATGAAATCCCCATCCATCACCAAAAGCGGGCGGAGAATGCGAGCAGGGCCGCGCCAGGACAAGACGAAGGTCGCGCCGCCAGTGGGGCGAAGCCGCCCGGCCTTTGCAGCTTCGCGCCTGACGGACGGCGTCCAGGCGTGCTAGCAGGATCACCATGATGAGCTTCTGGGGCAAGATCCTGGGCAGTATGGCGGGCTTCGCCATGGGCGGGCCCTTCGGCGCGATGATGGGCGCGGCGATCGGTCATGCCGCCGACAATGGCGCGATTCCCGGTGCCGGACGCATCCCACCCAATGCCGCCGACATGGTCCACATGCTGGGCGGCAAGGAAAACCTGTTCTCCTTCGCCGTCGTGGTGCTGTCGGCCAAGCTCGCCAAGGTGGATGGGCCGGTGAAGCGGGTCGAGATCGAGACCTTCCGCCAGATGTTCCGCGTACCGGATGAGGGGCTGCGCGATGTCGGCCGCCTGTTCGACCAGGCGCGCGAGACCGCCGATGGCTGGGAACCCTTCGCCGACAAGCTCGGCGTGACCTTCGCCGACAACAAGGCGATGCTCGAGGATGTGCTCGCCGCGCTGGTGCGCATCGCCCGTGCCGATGGGCCGGTCACGCGGTACGAAGGCGACATGCTGCGCGGCATCCATGCGCGCTTCGGCCTGGACGCTGCCGCTTGGCAGCGCGCCAAGGGCGGCGCCCCGCGCGGCATGAACGCGCAGCAGATGGAGGACCCCTATCCGGTGCTTGGCCTGACACGGGAAGCCAGCGACGAACAGGTCCGCGCCGCCTGGCGGCAGTTGATGCGCGAGAATCATCCCGACAGCCTGGCGTCGCGCGGCGTGCCCGAGGAATTCGCCAAGCGTGCGACGGCGAAGGTCGCCGACATCAACGCAGCCTGGGACAGGATTAAGCGGGAGCGCGGCCTTTGAAGGCAGCGCCATGGTCCCAGGATCCTTGTCCAGAACGGCCACGCCAGCGCGTCCTCGGGGACCGCATCAAGCGGGAGCGCGGCCTCTGATCCTGCGCGTCATCGAGGCCCCGAGCCCTAACCACGACGACCGCCCGCACGGCATGCCCATCGACATGCTGGTGCTGCACTACACCGGCATGCGCAGCGGCGCCGAGGCGATCGAGCGCCTCCGCGACCCCGCCGCCCGCGTCTCCTCCCACTACGTCGTCGAGGAGGATGGCCGCATCGTTCGCCTGGTGCCCGAAGCCCGCCGCGCCGCCCATGCCGGCGTGTCCCATTGGCGCGGCCACACCGCGTTGAACGCGCGCTCCGTCGGCATCGAGATCGTCAATCCCGGCCACGAATGGGGCTATCGCGACTTCCCCGCCCTGCAGATGGCCGCGGTGTGCGACCTCGCCCTCGACATCCTCGGTCGCCACCCGATCCCCGCCCGCAACGTGGTCGCGCACAGCGACATCGCGCCGGACCGCAAGCAGGATCCGGGCGAGTTGTTCGACTGGCAGGGCCTCGCCGCGAATGGCGTCGGGCTGTGGCCGCAAGCCGATCCGCCACCCCCGGCGGAAGCGGACGCGCCCGGCCTGCTCGGCGCCATCGGCTACCGGACCGACCTGCCGCTCTCATTGCTGCTCAGCGCCTTCCAGCGCCATTGGCTGCCGGGCCGTGCGGATGGCATCGCCGATCCGGCGACGCTCGCGCGGCTCGCCGCAGTCGCCATGGCCTGCACGGAATGACCCCTATCCAGACCAACAACGACCGGATGCGCGACGCCGCTGGCCTCGCGCGCTTCATCCACAGCCAGCCGACCATGATGTCGCGGCTGGGGTCCGTTGCCGCGCATGGCCCGCCTGGCGCCTGGATCGGTGCCGGCTTCCTGCGCAACGCCGTGTGGGATGCGCTGACCGGCCGCGACCCGGACGCGACACCGCCGACGGACCTCGATGTCGTGTACTACGACGTCGCGGATGCCTCCGCCGCGCGCGATGCGGCCGCGCGGGCGCGGCTGGAAGCCGCAGCCCCGGGCCTGCCATGGGAGGTGACGAACCAGGCGCGCATGCATGATCGCCACGGCCATGCACCCTATCAGGACCTGGCTGACGCCCTGGCGCATTGGCCTGAGACGGCCACCGCGATCGCCGCGCGGCTCGGCCCTGGCGGGGTCGAGATCCTGGCCCCGCACGGCCTTGCCGACCTGCTTAGCCTGATCGCTCGCCCGACGCCGGCGTATCGGGCGCGGCCAGCGGCAATGCTGGCACGCGTCGCGGCGAAAGGTTGGGCGGCGCGATGGCCAGCGCTGCAGGTGCTGGCACGTTGATGCGTCGGCGGCAGGCCCGAAATGGGCGTTGCCCCCTTCCGAGCCTCACCCCCCGCCAAAATCCCGAAGACTTCCGAACATCTCGACGTGACGCCGGTAGCCATGGCCGGACGAGGATGATCCGGTCGCGATTTGCGCGGCGGCCGGCACGCATCCGGGCGCCGGGCCGATCGGTCAGCCCGACTGCGACACCCGATGCCGAAAACCCGCGGTCCAGGGGCCCGCAGGCCCCTGGCGGGGTGGCTTGGAGGGGCAGAGCCCCTCCATCCCGTGCCTCACCGATCCCACCACGGCAGCACGGGCACCACCTCGTCCCGCCCGTATCGGATCGCGCGTTCGGCGTCACCGCGATGGATGCCGATGTCGCGCAGCATGCGGTCGTCCATCTGGCCGACCAGTTTGCGGGCCTGCCGGCGTTCCATCGCGACAACCGCCGTGGACCAGAGGCGCGCGAACGGCCCCGGCGTGACGGCCGAAGCCCGGTGCCCTGCGGTCCGGAAGGGGTTGGCGATGCGTTCGACGGACATTGGTCTGCTCCTGCGGCGCGGGTTGCGGAGGGCGCCGTGCCGTCAAGCATTGCGCGCATGGCATGGCTCGCGGAAGCGTCTCGCATTCACGGAGGATGTGAGGAATACTCACGCCCATGCGCCCCACCCGCCTACCCAGCATTGAGCAGCTCCGCGCCCTCGATGCCGCGCTGCGCGCCGGCAGTTTCGGGCGCGGCGGGGCTGCACTCGGCCTGACGCATGGTGCGGTCAGCCGCCACGTCGCGGCGCTGGAGGCGATGCTGGGCGCGCCATTGTTCGAGCGCGGCCCACGCGGGGCCGAGCCGACGGCGCTGGCCAAGCGCTACCATGCCGAGGTCGCCCCCCTGCTGGCCGGGATCGAGGACGCCACGCGTCGCGCGGCATCCCGCGGCCGTCGCCGCTCCCAGGACGGCGCCGGCGAAGTCCGCGTCGGCGTCGTGCCGACCTTCGCGGCACGCTGGCTGCTGCCGCGCCTGCCCGCCTTCGCGAAACAGCATCCCGCCATCCGCGTCGAGGTCGCCGCCACCACCGAACTGCAGGACCCGCAGCGCAACGGCCTCGACTTCCTGGTGCGGCACGGGGTGCCGCCCTGGCCCGGGATCGAGGCGGAATTGCTGATGGCCGAGACACTTCGCCCGGTGCGGTCCCCGCAGTTTCGGCTGCGCGGCACGCCATCCCTGAAAGCCATCGCCGAGCGCCTCCCACTGATCTTCGATGTCAACCGGGACCACTGGGCGGGCTGGCTCGCCGCCGCCGGTTGGCGCGGCGATCCACCGGTCAACGGGCTGGTGTTCAGCGATTTCGGCCTGACGCTGGAAGCCGCGGCGGCGGGGCTCGGGCTGGCGCTGACGCGCGGCGACCTGGCGGAGCGGGAAATCGCCTCGGGCCGGCTGGTCTATGCGCATGCCTTCGCCGCCCCGGGGCCGCGCGCCTTCCACCTGGCCAGGCCGATCGGTCCGCTGCGGCGTCCCGCGCAGGTCTTCTGGGATTGGATGCGCGCCGAGGCTGCCGGGGCCACGTGACGCACGGCAACGCCGCAGTGACCTCAAGCGCGGCCGCGCTGGGACAACCTGAAGCGCGGCCGAGCCGCGACAACCTCAGACGCGGCCGAGACGCGACAACCTGAAGCGCGGCCGAGCCGCGACAACCTGAAGCGCGGCCGAGCCGCGACAACCTGAAGCGCGGCCGAGCCGCGACGACTTGACGCACGCCCTCGCCACAGCGCACAGGGTGCGCGGCGTCAGACGGCCGGGCGGCCGCTGGTGCGGGAGCGATCCCGCACTGGAGGAAAGTCCGGGCTCCACGGGACTACGGTGCCGGTCAACGACCGGCGGGGGCGACCCCAGGGAAAGTGCCACAGAGAACAGACCGCCCGGACGGCTTCGGCCCTTCGGGCAAGGGTGAAACGGTGGGGTAAGAGCCCACCGCGCTTCCGGCAACGGCGGCGGCACGGCAAACCCCACCGGGAGCAAGGCCGAATAGGGGTGGACGGCGAGGCGCCTTCGGGCGTCGTCGCAGGGGCGGTCCCGCCCTTCCACCCGGGTTGGCCGCGCGAAGCCCGCAGCGATGCGGGTTCCAGAGGAATGGCCGTCCATGCCCGGCAACGGGTGTGACAGAACCCGGCTTACAGGCCGTCTGACGTCACTCGCCGCCGCAAAGCGGCGAGTGACGTGAGGTGTTGTTTTGACCCTCAAACGGCGGGCGGGCCGCATCCGCGGCCCTTGCCTTCGCGCCATGGACTGTCGTTCCTGCGGCGACTGATGGTCGGGGCGCGGTCGCGCTTTGCGCTCCCGGATCGAGGCAAAACCTCGATCCGCAGGGACCGGTGGATGGTGGGCGCGCCTGTCCGCGAGGATCGGCCTATCCTCGCGGCATGGATGCCGCCGGCCCCATCATCGTCTTCGACACTGACTGCGTGCTGTGCAGCGGCATGGTGGCCTTCGTGCTGGCGCATGAACGCGCATCCGACCTGCGCTTCGCCGGCGCCTGGTCGGCCGAAGGCCTGGCGCTCGCGGGGCGCCATGGCTTCACCCGCGACGATCTCGAGGAAACCTTCCTGGTTATCGACGGCGATCGTGCCCTCGCGCGGTCGGATGGCGGCATCGCGGTGGCGCGGCATCTGCGGCGGCCCTGGCGATGGCTCGCCATGGCGGCGATCCTGCCGCGACCCATGCGCGACGCGCTCTATGTCTTCGTCGCCCGGCGGCGCTATCGCTGGTTCGGCCGCCGTCGCGATTGCACCATCATCCCGCCGGCCCAACGGCACCGCTTCATCGGCCTACCCGGCAACCCCGGCAGCGGCTGAGCGGCACCCCCGGCAGCGGCCGAAATGGCCGATGCCGTCCGCCAGGCCTGTCGCGAAGTCAGAAGCCCGGTTCCGGCCGCTCGCTGCGCCGCGGCGCATCCAGGCCGGGCCGGCGGCTGGCTTTCCAACCCCGCCGCCTCGGTGCTGATCAAAAACCATCGTCATTGTTGAACAAACGGTGCAGGCTGACCCTGCAAGCATCCGTTTTCACTGTGTTTTTCAAGCAACGTCCGCGACACGCAATGATTCTTCTCCCTTGCTGTCCCGCGTTTTCCCATGTTATCCCATGTCATCCCGTGAGGATCCCAGGACGCTCGGGGGGGCGAGAGGGTTTCAGAGCGGGATGGTCGGGCGAGCCGGCGAGGTCGGGGGGCCTCGCCGGCCGCTGATCCGGACCGGAACAGATTTCAATCGCGGCATCGCGGGGCCGTCAGCGGGGGGCGATGACCCAGTTCCTGGGCACGCACAAGGGTAAGTTGGACAAGAAGGGCCGCATCTCGGTTCCCGCCTCGTTCCGCGCTGTCCTCGAAGCCCTGGGCACCGCCGACATCGTGCTGTTCCCCTCCTTCCGCCACCCCTGCATCGAGGTCTGGCCGCAACCCGCCTTCACGGCGCTGTCGGCCGGCCACAGCAGCCTCGACATCTTCTCCGACGCCTCGGACAACCTCGGCGCCGCCCTGTTCGCCACCGCCCATCCTGCCCGCCCCGATGGCGAGGGCCGCCTGGTGCTGCCCGAGGACCTGATCGAGGAAGCCGGTCTGTCCGACACCATCGCCTTCCTTGGCGCCAACCAGTGCTTCCAGATCTGGAACCCCGAGCGCGCCGCCGCCCATGTCCGCGACGCCCGCGCCCGTGCCCGCGACTTCCGCCTGACGCTGCCCTCGCCCGCCGCCGCCCCCCGCCCGGACGGAGGCGCGGCATGAGCGGCCACCTCCCCGTCATGCTGGCCGAAGTGCTCGACACGCTGGCGCTGCGCAACGATGCCACCTATCTCGACTGCACCTTCGGCGGCGGCGGCTATGCCACGGCTATCCTCGACTCCGCGCCGGGTTGCACCCTGTTCGCCATGGATCGCGACCCGGATGCCATCGCCCGCGGTGCCGCGCTCGCAGCGCGCTACGCGCCCCGGCTGCGCCTGATCGAAGGCCGCTTCGGGGACATGCTCGAACACCTCGCCGCGCACGGCGTGACGGCGCTCGACGGCGTGGTGATGGATCTCGGCGTCTCCTCCTTTCAACTCGACCAGGCCGAGCGCGGCTTCTCCTTCCGCGCCGACGGCCCGCTCGACATGCGCATGGAAAAGGACGGCCCCTCCGCCGCCGACATCGTCAACACGCGCACCGAGGCGGAGATCGCCGACATCCTGTACCACCTCGGCGAGGAACGCTTCGCCCGGCGCATCGCCCGCGCCATCGTCGCCCGCCGCGCCGAACAGCCCTTCGCCACCACCGGCGACCTCGCCGCGCTGGTGCGTTCGAAGGTGCCGCGCGATCCCTCCGGCATCGACGGCGCGACACGCTCCTTCCAGGCGCTGCGCCTCGCGGTGAATGACGAACTCGGCGAGGTCGAGCGCGGCCTTGCCGCGGCGGCGCAGTTGCTGGCCCCGGGCGGGCGGCTCGTCGTCGTCGCCTTCCATTCGCTGGAAGACCGCATCGCCAAGCGCTTCATGGCCGACGCCACCGGCCGCGCGGGCAACGCCTCCCGCCACAATCCCGCCGCGTTGGCATCCCGCGTGCCGCCACGGTTTCGCCTGATCACATCCCGCGCGCTCCGCCCTGCCGAGGCGGAAACCGCGACCAATCCCCGTGCACGCTCGGCCCGCCTGCGCGCCATGGAACGACTGGAGGAGGCCGCATGATCCGCCCCCTGACCCTCGTCACCCTCTGCGCCGCCGCCGGCGCGGGGCTGTACCTGTACCAGGTCAAGCATTCCGTCTCCGAACTCGATCGCGAGTTGCGCGACATCAACCGCCGCACCGAGCACGCGCGCGAACGCACCCAGGTGCTGCGCGCCGAATGGGCGCTGCTGAACGAACCCGACCGGCTGCGCCAGGTCGCCCAGCGTTACCTGCCGCTCGACGCCATGACGCCGGCGCAGTTCGTCCGCATCGGGGAGATCGAGCGCCGCCTGCCGGCCGCGCGGCAATTCGCCGGCTCGCCCTCGCTGTTCGCGCCGACCGAACCCGCCGGCGACGGCAGCGCGACCCCGATGGCGATTGCCACGGCCGAACCGCGCGGCCAGCCGCCCGCTGCGACCCTGGCGGCGGCGGCCGCCGCCGTTGCCGCCCCGCGCATCGCTGCCGCCGCGACGCCGCCACCGGCCACCACCACCCCGGCGCCGACGGTCGTCGCAGCACCTGCGGCCCCCGCGGCCCCGGTCACCCCCGCCCCGGCAATGGCCGCCGCCGAGCCCGCCCGCCCCGAACCGGCCGCCCCACGCGCGGCCCCACCAGTGCGCGTCGCCGCCGCCGCGCCGCGGCCCGCGCCGCCGGTCCATTCGGCGATGCATGTGGACCGCCGCCCGCAGCAGCCGCCCCAGGCGCAGACCGTCGCCGCCAATGTGGTCCGTCCCGCGGCGGCCTCCTCGCTCGGCTTTTCCGCGCTGGGTGGCAGCGGCATGCCGGCCCTCGCTCCGCCGGTGCCGATCGCGCGCGCCGCCGCCGCGACGCTGTCGCCCGGCATGGTGCGGTAGGCCCGCCCCCGCGCATGACCCAGCAACCCCCCATCGAGGTGATCCGCCCGCCCGAGCCGAGTTCCGCCCCGGCCAGCAACTATGGTCTGCGGCGGCCGGCGAACCTGGCCGGCGGGGGCGAGCCCGGCACCGCCGCGCCGCGCGCACTTGTGCGGGTGACGCAGCCCGACCTGATGCGCCGGGCGATCCTGGAGAAGTCCCGCGGCAGGCTGGTCATCGCCGCCTTCGGCTTTTCCGCGATCTTCGGCGTGGTGGCGATCAAGCTCGCCTTGGCCACGGTGCTGAACCCTGCCGATGCGCGCCGCGCCGCCGTGCTCTCCCGCCCCCCGGCCCCGGCCGCCGAGGCGCCGGTCGCGCGCGCCACCGTCACCGACCGCAATGGGGAGATCCTGGCGGTCTCGCTGCCGCTCACCGCGCTCTACGCCAATCCGCGGCAGATCGAGAACGCGACCGAAGCCGCCGACCGGCTGCGCAGCGTGCTGCCCAATCTCGACCGCGAGCGCCTGATCCAGCGCATGACCGGCGAGCGCCAATTCGCCTACATCGCCCGCGCTCTGACCCCGCGGGAGATGTCGCAGGTCAATGCGCTGGGCATCCCCGGCCTGCATTTCGAGGAAGCCGAGCGCCGCTACTACCCGCAGGGCCGCACCGCCGCGCATATCATCGGCGGCGTCGACGTGGACGGCCAGGGGATCGCCGGCGTCGAACGCCATTTCAACGCGCGGCTGCGCGACCAGCCGAACGAAAGGCTGCGCCTGTCGCTCGACATCCGCGTGCAGCTCGCGCTGCGCGACGCGGTGCAGCGCGGCATCACCGAATACAACGGCATCGGCGGCGCCGGCGTGGTGATCGACGTGAACACCGGCGAAGTGCTGTCGATGGTCAGCCTGCCCGACTACGACGCCAACGATGTCGGCTCGGCGACGATGGACCAGCGCTTCAACCGCGTCACCGTCGGCGTCTACGAACCCGGTTCGACCTTCAAGCTGCTGACCGCGGCGATGGCGCTCGAACACGGACTGCAGACCTGGCAGGGCTACGACGCGGCGCATCCGATCTCAGTCGGCCGCTTCACCATCAACGACTATCGCGGCAAGGGGCGCTGGCTCGCGCTGCCCGAGATCCTCGCCTATTCCTCCAACCTCGGCGCGGCGCGCATGGCCGCGGCGGTCGGCGTGAACGATCATCGCGACTTCCTCCGCCGCATGGGCATGACGTCGCGCCTGGGCATCGAGATCCCGGAGACGGCGCTGCCGCTGGTGCCGCCGCAGCGCGCCTGGCGCGAGCTGAACACGATGACGATCGGCTTCGGCCACGGCATCTCGGTCACGCCGCTGCATGTCGCGACCGCCGGCGCCACCATCGTCAATGGCGGCATCCTGCGCCAGCCGACGATCCTGGCGCAGGAACCAGGCGTCGAACGCCCGGGCACGCGCATCATCAGCGAACGCACCTCCGAGACCATGCGCCGGCTGATGCGCCTGGTGGTGACCGACGGGTCAGGTCGGTCGGCCGAGGTGCCGGGCTACTATGTCGGCGGCAAGACCGGCACGGCGCAGAAGACCGGCCCGCGCGGCGGCTACCTCGAGAATAAGCGCATCGCCGCCTTCGTCGGCGCCTTTCCCATCAACGCGCCGCGCTACGCCGTCTATGTCATGGTCGATGAGCCGAAGCCGAACGCGCGCAGCCACGGCTTCGCGACCGCCGGCTGGGTGGCCGCGCCGGCCGCCGGCATGGTGATCTCCCGCATCGCCCCCATCCTGGGCATGCTGCCGGAACCGGCCACGCCCGAGATCACCCGCAGCATCGCCATGCCGATGAACGGCCGCGGCGTTCCCGGTGCCGCCGCGCCGGCCGCGGCCACACCCGCACCGCGCCCCGTCCGCCCCGCCGCGCAGCCGCCCGCCGCCGCCGTGCCACGCCTGGCCGTGCAGCGGGAGGCGAGCCTTGCGCCTCGGTGAGATCATGCGCCGCGCGGGCCTTCACGGACCGGCCGAGGACACCGCAATCGCCGGCCTGACGGCCGACAGCCGCGCGGTCTGCCCCGGCATGGTCTTCGCTGCCCTGCCCGGCGCGCGCGCCGATGGCCGCGCCTTCATCGCCGATGCGGTGGAACGTGGCGCGGCCGCGGTGCTCGCCCCCGAGGGCACCGAATGGCCGCCCGGCGTGCCGGTGCGTCCGCTGATCACCACGGCCGATCCGCGCCGGACGCTGGCGCTGATGGCGGCCGCCTTCCATGGCGCGCAGCCGCGCAGCGTGGTCGCGGTCACGGGCACCAACGGCAAGACCAGCACGGTCGATTTCCTGCGCCAGATCTGGATCGCCGGCGGCGAGCGCGCCGCAAGCCTCGGCACGCTTGGACTGGTGGCGGAAGGCTTTCCGCCCGGGCCCTCGCTCACCACGCCGGACCCGGTGGCGCTGCATGCGACGCTCGCCGCCCTGGCGCGCGCCGGGTTCGGCGCGGCGGCGATGGAGGCGTCGTCGCACGGGCTCGACCAGCGGCGGCTGGATGGGGTGGTGCTGGCGGCGGCGGGGTTCAGCAACCTCACGCGCGACCACCTGGATTATCATGGCGACGTGGCGGCCTATCGCGCTGCCAAGCTGCGGCTGTTCGACACGCTGCTGCCGGCGGGTGCCGCGGCGGCCGCCTGCACCGAGATGGATCCGGCGACGCTCGCCGCGCTGCGCGGGATCGCCCAGGCGCGCCGGCTGCGGCTGCTGACGGTCGGTGATGCCGGGGATGCGATCCGCCTGCATGCCGCGCAGCCGCTGCCGGATGGGTTGGCGCTGAGCGTCACCGCCTTCGGCACGCGGCACGACATCCATCTCCCGCTGCCAGGGCGCTTCCAGGCGGATAATGCGCTACTCGCCGCGGCCCTGGCGGTCGGCGCCGGCCAGCCCGCCGATCGCGTGCTGGCCGCGCTGCCGCATCTGGCGGGCGTGCGCGGGCGGATGGAACGCGCGGCGATGCTGGCCAATGGCGCCGCGGTCTATGTCGACTACGCCCACACGCCGGATGCGCTGTCGCGGCTGCTGGTCGCGCTGCGGCCGCATGCGACCGGGCGGCTGCACGTGCTGTTCGGTGCCGGCGGCGACCGCGACCCCGGCAAGCGTCCGCTAATGGGTGCCGCCGCCGCGGCGGCGGCCGACATCGTCTGGGTCACCGACGACAATCCGCGCAGCGAGGACCCTGCCGCGATCCGCGCCGTCGTGCTGGCCGGCGCGCCGGGCGCCATCGACGCCGGCGCGCGCGAAGCCGCCATCGCCGCCGCCCTGTCCGACCTGCGGCCGGGCGACGTGCTGGCGGTCGCCGGCAAGGGACATGAATCCGGGCAGGAGATCGCCGGCATCGTCCATCCCTTCGACGATGTGACCGTGGTGCGTCGCCTCGCTGGGATGGCGCCGTGACCGCGCTGTGGAGCACGGACGAACTGCGCGCCGCAACGGGCGGATCGCTCGATGCCGAGGTCGCCGTCACCGGCGTGTCGATCGACACCCGGACCATCGCAGCCGGCGACCTGTTCGTGGCATTGCGCGATGCCCGCGACGGCCACGACTTCGTCGCGGACGCCCTGGCGCGTGGCGCGGCCGCAGCACTGGTGGACCGTGATCCGCCGGGCGCCGCGGCCGATGCGCCGCTGCTGCGCGTGGCCGATACGCTGGCGGGGCTGACCGCGCTGGGTGCGGCGGCACGCGAACGCAGCGATGCCGTCTTCGTCGGCGTGACGGGTTCGGTCGGCAAGACCACGACGAAGGAGATGCTGCGCGTCGCCCTCGCCGCCTTCGGGACGACGCATGCCGCCGCCGCCTCCTACAACAATCACTGGGGCGTGCCGCTGACGCTCGCCCGCCTGCCGCGCGACGCCGCCTTCGCGGTGATCGAGATGGGCATGAACAATCGCGGGGAGATCGCCCCGCTCGCCCGCCTGGCCCGCCCGCGCATCGGCGTGATCACCAATCTCGGCTCGGCCCATGTCGGCCGGCTCGGCAGCGAGGAGGCGATCGCCGAGGAGAAGGGCGACATCATCGCCGGCATCGCCCCCGGCGGCGCGCTCGTGCTGCCGGCCGACAGCCGCTTCGCCGCGCGGCTTGCGGCGCGCGCGCGCGAGGCCGGCCTCGATGTGCTGACGCATGGAGAAGCGCCCGGCGCCGATGCGCGGCTGCTGTCCTACGACGGTGCCGACGATGGCGGGCGGGCCGAGATCCTGCTGGGCGGCGAACGGATCGGCGTCACGCTGGCCGCACCGGGGCGGCATGTCGCGCTCAATGCCTGCGCGGTGCTGGGCGCGGTTGCAGCACTCGGGCTGTCGCCGCGCATCGCGGCGTCGGCGCTGCCCGCCTTCGGCGCGTCGGCCGGGCGCGGGCGGCGGACACGCATCGCCGTCGCCGGCGGGGATGCACTGCTGATCGATGATTCCTACAACGCCTCGCCGCCCTCGATCCGTGCCGGGCTTGCCGTGCTCGGCGCGCAGGCGGCGGGAAGGCGCATCGCCGCGCTGGGCGACATGCGCGAACTCGGCGAGGACGGGGCGGCGATCCATGCATCGCTCGCCCCCGATGCCGCCGCTACCTGTGATCTTGTGTTCTGCTGCGGGGACTTGATGGGCCACCTGTATCGCGCGCTGCCGAATGTGAAGCGCGGTGCGCATTGTGCGGATTCCAGCGCCCTCGCGCCCGTGCTGAAGGCCGCGCTGCGGCCGGGCGATGCCGTGCTGGTGAAGGGTTCGCTCGGGTCCCGCATGGCGGTCGTCGTCGCCGCGCTGACGGAAGGGGCGGCGGCATGATCTACAACCTGCTGACGCCCTTCGCCGAGGATTTCGCGCTGTTCAACCTGGCGCGCTACCACACCTTCCGCGCGGGTGCCGCCTGCATCACCGCGCTGTTCATCTGCCTGGTCTTCGGCAGCCCGATCATCCGCTGGCTGCGGTCCTTCCAGCGCGGCGGCCAGCCGATCCGCGACGACGGCCCCGAGCGCCACCTGATCGAGAAGAAGGGCACGCCGACCATGGGCGGCGTGATGATCCTGACCGCGCTGGTGGTCTCCACGCTGCTCTGGGCGGATCTGCGCTCCGGCATGGTCTGGGCGGTGCTGCTGGTGACAGTCGGCTACGGCGCGCTGGGCTTCGCCGATGACTGGCTGAAGGTGACCAAGCGCAACACCAAGGGCGTTTCGGGCCGGGCGAAGCTGTTCGTGCAGGCCGGGCTGGGCCTGGTGGCGGCGCTGTGGATCACCGCGCTGATGCCGGGACCGCTCGGCGACCGGCTGGCGCTGCCTTTCTTCAAGGAAGTGCTGGTGCCCTTCGGGCTGCTGTTCCCGCTGTTCGGCATGCTGGTGATGATGGGCGCGTCGAATGCGGTGAACCTGACGGACGGACTCGACGGGCTCGCCATCGTGCCGGTGATGATCGCGGCGGCCGTCTTCGCGTTGATCGCCTATCTCGTCGGCAACCGCGTCTTCGCCGACTACCTGCAACTGCACTATGTGCCGGGCACGGGCGAACTGGCCGTCTTCGCCTCGGCACTGATCGGCGCGGCCCTGGGCTTCCTGTGGTTCAACGCGCCGCCGGCCGCGGTGTTCATGGGCGATACCGGCTCGCTCGCGCTGGGCGGCGCGCTGGGTGCGCTCGCGGTGGCGACCAAGCATGAGATCGTGCTGGCGATCGTCGGCGGTCTGTTCGTGGTCGAGACGGTATCCGTCATCGTCCAGGTGTTCTGGTTCAAGCGCACCGGCCGCCGCGTGTTCCTGATGGCCCCGCTGCACCACCATTTCGAGAAGAAGGGCTGGGCCGAGCCCACCATCGTCATCCGCTTCTGGATCATCGCCATGATCCTCGCCCTGGTCGGGCTGAGCACGCTCAAGATCCGATGACCGCGCCCCCGCCCCCCTTCACGCCGTTCCTGGGTGCCCGCATCGCCGTGGTCGGGCTCGGCCGCGCCGGGCTGCCCGCGGCGCTGCGCCTGGTGGAATGGGGCGCGGAGGTCGAGGTGTGGGACGACGGCGAGACGGCGCGCCGGGCCGCCGAGGAAGCCGGCCTCACGGTGCACAACCCGGCCGAGGATCGTTTCCGTGCCGATGCGCTGCTGCTGTCGCCCGGCATCCCGCACCGGTTGCCGAAAGCCCATCCGGCCGCACGCGCGGCCGAGGCCGCCGGCGCGCCCATCCTGTGCGACGCCGAATTCCTCTATCGCGCGGTGCTGGCGGCCCATTCCGGCGCACGCTTCGTCGGCGTGACCGGCACCAACGGCAAATCGACCACGACGGCGCTGATCCACCACCTCCTGGCAGGCGCGGGGCGTCCCGCCGTGGTGGGGGGGAATCTCGGCCCCGCCGCCCTGGGACTCAACATCTTGGGGTCGGATGGCGTCTACACCCTCGAAATGTCGTCCTACATGTTGGAGCGAATCGCCACGCTGCGCTTCAACGTGGCTGTCATGCTGAACCTCAGCGCCGATCACCTCGACCGTCATGGTGACATGGCCGGCTATGCCGCTGCCAAGGCGCGAATCTTCGCGCGGCAGACCAAGCAGGACGTCGCGGTGCTCGGCCAGGACGACGCCGCAACCGTGGCGATGGGCCACGGGCTGCAGGCGCAGGTCGTGCCGATTTCGGGACTGGCGCGGCAGAAGGGCGGCATCTGGGCCGAAGGTCGCGCGCTGCGCGACGAAGCCGGAACGATCCTCGACCTGGGCGAGGCGCCGGCCCTGCCCGGCAGTCACAACGCGCAGAATGCCGCAGCCGCCGCCGCCGCCTGCTTCGCGCTCGGCCTGTCGCGCGATGCTGTCGCCGCCGGCCTGGTGACCTATCCCGGCCTGCCGCACCGCCAGGAACGCGTCGCCGAGGCGCGCGGCGTCGTCTTTGTGAACGACAGCAAGGCGACCAATGCCGACAGCGCGGCGCGCGCGCTGGCGTCGTATGACCGCGTCGTGTGGATCGCCGGCGGCGAGGCGAAGGATGGCGGCATCGAATCGATCGCGCCGTTCTTCCCCCGCATTGCCCGCGCCTTCCTGATCGGGCGCGACGCGCCGATGCTGGCCCAGACGCTCGCCGCCCATGGCGTGGCGCATGAGGTCGCCGGCACGCTCGATGCCGCGACGCGCGCTGCCGCCGATGCCGCCTTCGCGGGGGCCGCGCCGGTCGTCCTGCTGTCGCCCGCCTGCGCCTCCTGGGACCAGTTCACCGGCTTCGATGCGCGCGGGGACCGCTTCCGAGACCTGGCGCGCGCCATTGCCGAGGAGACCACCTGATGGCCTTCTCCCGCGCCGACACCTCCGTCCTCGGCCGCTGGTGGTGGACGGTGGACCGCTGGACGCTGGCCGCGCTGCTGGCGCTGGTCGGCTTCGGCTACGTCATGATGCTCGCGGCGTCGCCCGCCGTGGCCGAGCGCATCGGCGCCTCCTCGCGCCACATGTTCTTCATCAAGCAGGTCGCCTACCTGATGATGGCGACGGGGCTGATGGTCGCGGTCTCGCTGCTGTCGCCGCGCGGCGTGCGGCGCTTCGCGCTGATCGGCTTCGCCATCGCCCTGCTGCTGACGGCGGCGACCCTCGTCGTGGGCGTCGAGATCAAGGGCGCGCGGCGCTGGCTGCCGATCCCGGGCCTGTCGCTGCAGCCCTCGGAGTTCCTCAAGCCGTTCTTCGCCGTGGTCGCCGCCTGGCTGATCGCGGAGGGCAAGGCACCGGGGTCGAAGGTCTGGGGGGCGACGATCGCGCTGGGGTTGTTCCTCGCGGTGGGCGGCATCCTCAAGGGCCAGCCGGACATCGGCATGCTGATCGTCGTCTCGGCGGTGTTCTTCGCGCAGTTCTTCGTCGCGGGCATGAACCTGTTCCTGGTCGGCATGGTCGGCGGCATCGGCGTGGCCGGCGCGGTCGGCGCGTATTTCATCTTCCCGCATGTGCAGTCGCGGGTGCAGCGCTTCCTCGATCCCGCCTCGGGTGATTCCTACCAGGTCAGCGTGGCGATGGAGGCTTTCGCCAATGGCGGGCTGCTCGGCCGCGGGCCGGGCGAGGGCCGGGTGAAGAACGTGCTGCCCGATGCCCATGCCGACTTCGTCTTCGCCGTCGCCGGCGAGGAATTCGGCATGGTGATCTGCCTGGTCATCCTCGCGCTGTTCGCCTTCATCGTGGTGCGCGGGCTGATGCGCCTGCTGTCCGAGACCGACCTGTTCGTGGTGCTGGCGGGCACCGGGCTGCTGACGCAGTTCGGGCTGCAGGCCTTCGTCAACATGGCGTCCACCCTGCACCTGATCCCGACCAAGGGCATGACGCTGCCCTTCGTGTCCTATGGCGGGTCCTCCGTGCTCGCCATTGCGATGGGGATGGGCATGCTGCTGGCACTGACGCGCCGCCGGGTCGGCGCGCGTTCGGGTGGCAGCGTCGAGGACTCCCCCGCCGCGCCTGTCATGGCGGCGGGAGGGGCACGGTGAGGGGCCCCGCCGTGCACCCCATCATCATCGCCGCCGGTGGCACCGGCGGGCATCTGTTCCCCGCCGAGGCGCTGGCGGCGGAACTGCTGCGCCGCGGCGAACGCATCGCGCTGATGACCGATGCGCGTTCGGCCGCCTATGACAGCGCGGCCTTCGCCAATGCGGAACGCTTCGTGCTGTCGGGTGGTGGCCTGTCCGGACGCGGCTTGCGGCGCGCGACGCGCGGAGCGATGGCCCTGATGGCCGGCACGATGCAGGCGCGGCGGCACCTGGCGCTGCTGATGCCCTCGGCCGTGGTGGGGTTCGGCGGCTATGCCTCCTTCCCGCCGCTGGCTGCGGCGCGGCTGATGGGGGCGTCGCGCCGCCCGGCGATCATCCTGCACGAACAGAATGCGGTGCTCGGCCGCGCCAACCGGCTGATGGCGCGCGCGGCGGATCTGCTGGCGCTGTCCTTCGAGGGCACCGCCAATGTCCCGGCCGGCACGACATCGGCCGTGGTGGGCAATCCGGTGCGCCCCGCGCTCGCCGCGCTGGCCGGGCAGCCCTATCCGGTGCCGCTGGAAGGCGGCGCGCTGCGGTTGCTGGTGACCGGCGGCAGCCAGGGCGCACGCATCTTCGCCGACATCGTCCCGCCCGCCGTCGCCGCACTGCCCGAATCGATCCGCGCGCGGCTGCTGGTGACGCAGCAATGCCGCGCCGAGGATCTCGCGCGCACCGAAACCGCCTATCGCGAGGCCGGTGTCGTCGCCAACCTCGCACCGTTCTTCCCCGACATCGCGGGGCGGCTTGCCACCGCCCACCTGGTGGTCGCGCGGGCCGGCGCCTCGACCGTGTCGGAACTGGAATGCGCGGGACGCCCCTCGATCCTGGTGCCGCTGCCCTCGGCGATCGACGACCACCAGAACGCCAATGCGCGTGCCCTGGCCGAAGCGGATGCCGCCTGGGTGTATCCGCAACCGGCCTTCACGCCTGCGGCCCTGACCGAAAGACTGACCGCCTTGTTCTCGGTGCCTGAACGCCTCGTCTCGGCCGCGGCTGCCGCCGCCGCCCTCGCCCGCCCGCAGGCCGCGCGCGACCTCGCCGACCAGGTGCTGGCCCTGGCCCGCCGCGCGACGATGGGGCTCGGCTGATGCGCGCGCTGCCACTCAACATCGGGCCCATCCATTTCGTCGGCATCGGCGGCATCGGCATGTCCGGCATCGCCGAGGTGCTGCACACCCTGGGCTACCAGGTGCAGGGCAGCGACATCGCCGACAGCACCAATGTCCAGCGCCTGCGTGGCGCGGGCATTCCGGTCGCGGTTGGGCACGACGCGGCAAACCTGGGCGATGCGCAGGTTGTCGTGGTCTCCACTGCGGTCAAGCGCGACAACCCCGAGGTCGCCGCTGCCCGCAAGCGCTTCATCCCGGTGGTGCGGCGTGCGGAGATGCTGGCCGAGCTGATGCGCCTGAAATGGGCCATCGCGATCGGCGGCACCCATGGCAAGACCACCACGACCAGCCTTGTCGCCGCCGTGCTGGAAGCCGCGCGACTCGATCCCACGGTCATCAATGGCGGCATCATCAACGCCTATGGCACCAACACCCGCATGGGCGGCGGCGACTGGATGGTGGTCGAGGCCGATGAATCCGACGGGTCCTTCCTGAAGTTGCCGGCCGTCGTCGCCGTCGTCACCAACATGGACCCCGAGCACCTGGACCATTGGGGCACCGGCGATGCGATGAAGGAGGGCTACGCCCAGTTCGTCGGCAACATCCCGTTCTACGGCTTCGCCGTGCTGTGCATGGACCACCCGGAAGTGCAGGCGATGATCCCGCGCCTGTCGGACCGCCGCATCGTGACCTACGGCTTTTCCCCGCAGGCCGATGTGCGCGCCGAGAAGGTGATCACCGACCGCATGGGTGCGACCTTCGAGGTGACGGTGACCGACCGCGCCACCGGCCGCGTGCGCCAGATGAAGCCGTTCCGCCTGCCGATGCTCGGGCAGCACAATGTGCAGAACGCGCTCGCGGCCGTGGCCATCGGCGTCGAGATGGATGTCGATGAGGGCACCATCCGCACCGCGCTCGCCGGCTTCAAGGGCGTGAAGCGGCGCTTCACCCGCACCGGCGAGGCCGGTGGCATTTCGGTGATCGACGATTACGGCCACCACCCGGTGGAAATCGCCGCGGTGCTGAAAGCCGCGCGGCAGGCCGGCGCGCGGGACGTGATCGCCGTGGTGCAGCCGCACCGCTATTCCCGCCTGCAGACGCTGTTCGAGGATTTCTGCACCTGCATGAACGATGCCGGCACGGTGATCGTCGCCGATGTCTATGCGGCGGGCGAGCAGCCGATCGAGGGCATCGACAAAGACGCGCTGGTCGAAGGCCTGCGCGCGCGCGGCCATCGGTCGGTGGTGCCGCTGCCGGGTCCGGATTCCCTGCCGGAGATGATCAACGCCATCGCGAAGTCGGGCGACTACGTGGTGTGCCTCGGTGCGGGCAACATCACCGCCTGGGCGCATGCCCTGCCGGGCCAGTTGCAGGAGCTGCAGTCGCGCTCCCGCGGCCGGCTCGCGGGGGCGATGAAGTGAGGCCCGGCATGCAGGCCCACGCCACGCTGCCCCCGCTGCGCGGCCGCGTGCAGCAGGACGCGCCGCTGGGCGCGGCGACCTGGTTCCGCGTCGGCGGGCCGGCCGATGTGCTGGTGCGCCCGGCGGATGCGAACGACCTGATGCTGCTGCTGCGCGACCTGCCGGACGATGTGCCGCTGACCGTGCTGGGCGCGGCGTCGAACATGATCATCCGCGATGGCGGCGTGGCCGGCGTCGTGGTGCGCCTCGCGCGCGGTTTTGGCGACATCGCGGTGGAAGCCGACGGCATCGTCGCGGGTGCGGCGGCGCTCGATGTCACGGTGGCGGAAACGGCGGCCGCGCACGCGCTGGGTGGGCTGGAATTCCTCGTCGGCATTCCGGGGACGATCGGCGGCGCAGTGGCGATGAATGCCGGCGCCTACGGGGCCGAGGTCAAGGACGTGCTGGACTGGGCGGAGGTCGCCACGCCGACCGGGCTGCTGCGCATGACCGCCGCCGATCTGCACTTCGCCTATCGCCACGCAGCCCTTCCCGCGCGGGCCGTCGTCACCCGCGCGCGCTTCCGTGCGATGCCCGGCGACGCGACTGTCATCTCGGCGCGGCTGAACGACATCCGCACCGCGCGCGAAGCCACCCAGCCCGTGCGTGCCCGCACCGGCGGATCGACCTTCAAGAACCCGCCGGGTGCTGCGAAGGCCTGGGAACTGATCGACGAAGCCGGCTGCCGCGGCCTGGCGCTTGGCGCCGCGCAGGTCAGCGAGAAGCACTGCAACTTCCTGCTGAACCTCGGCGGTGCCACCGCCGCCGAGATCGAAGCCCTGGGCGAGGAGGTCCGCACCCGCGTGCGCGCCGCCACGGGCATCGATCTCGAATGGGAAATCAAGCGCATCGGGCGGCCCGCGCCTGCCGATCCGATCCAGCACTCCGGGCCCGGCGGCCCTCCGTCCATCGGATCGATGCCATGACGCAGACGGTCGCGGTCCTCTATGGCGGCAGGTCGGCGGAACGCGAGGTCTCGCTCTCCTCCGGCCGCGAATGCATCGTCGCCCTGCGCGAGGCCGGTTTCGACGTCATCCCGATCGAGGTGACCGACGACCTGCCCGCCGTCATCCACGCGCTGACGCATCCGCGCCCCGATGCCGTGTTCAACGCATTGCATGGCCGCTATGGCGAGGATGGCTGCATCCAGGGCGTGCTGGACTGGCTCGGCATTCCCTACACGCATTCCGGGCTGCGCGCCTCAGCGCTGGCGATGGACAAGGCCGCCGCCAAGGCGGTGTTCCGCGCCGCCGGCCTGCCGATCGTGGACCATCGCCTGGTCACGCGCGACGAACTGGAAGCCGCCGACCCGCTGCCGCTGCCCTATGTGGTGAAGCCGGTCAACGAAGGCTCCTCGGTCGGCGTGCACATCATGCTCGAAGGCAGCAACCGCCGCGCCGAGATCGCCCGCAACTGGCGCTTCGGCGAACACGCCATGGCGGAAACCTATGTCCCGGGCCGTGAACTGACGGTCGGCGTGATGGGCGACCGCGCACTGGCGGTGACCGACATCATCGCCGATGCGGGCGCCTTCTACGACTACGATTCAAAATATGCCGAGGGCGGGTCGCGCCATGTCGTGCCGGCGCAGATGCCGGCGGAGGACTACGCCCGCGCGCTCGACATCGCGCTGCGGGCGCACCAGGCGCTGGGCTGCCGCGGCGCCTCGCGTGCCGACCTGCGCTACGACGAAACCGCCCAGGGCACGCGGCGGCTCGTGCTGCTGGAGGTCAATACGCAGCCGGGCCTGACGCCGACCTCGCTGCTGCCCGAACAGGCCGCGCATTGTGGCATCCCCTTCCCCGCCCTTTGCGCCTGGATGGTGAAGGAGGCACGGCATGGCGCGTGACCCGGCCCGCGCCGCGGCGCGCGAAAGGCTCTCCCGCAGTTCCGTGCCGCACAAGGACCCGGCGCGGCCGTCGCGGCTGCGCATCTGGGTCAAGCGCCGGCGTTCGCTGCTGCGCCCCGCACTCTACGGCGCATTCGGCATCGGCGCGCTGGCGCTGGTGGTGGTGGCGGTGCGTGCGGTCGATCCGGCGGGACGCGTGCGCTCCATCGCGGAATCCTTCAGCGGCATCGGCGAGGGCCTCGGCCTCGACGTGCAGCAGGTGATCCTGGAAGGCCGCCGCAACACGCCCACCGACATGATCCGCGCCGCGCTTGGCGTGGCGCGCGGCGACCCGATGCTGGAATTCTCGCCCGAAGCCGCACGCGCGCGCATCGAGACCATCGCCTGGGTGCAGACCGCCCATGTCGAACGCCGCCTGCCCGGCACCATCCTGGTGCGCATCGAGGAACGCCGCCCCTTCGCCATCTGGCAGAATGGCGGCCGCTTCGTGATCATCGACCGGGAGGGGCGCGTCGTCGCCTCCGATGGCCTCGACCAGTTCGGCCCGCTGCCTCTGCTGGTCGGCACGGGTGCGGACACCATGGGTGCCGCCCTGCACGACATGCTGAAGGCGCAGCCCGAGGTCGCCGAGCGCGTCCAGGCCATGGTCCGCATCCATGAACGCCGCTGGAACCTGCGGCTGCACAACGGCACCGACGTGCTGCTGCCCGAAGGCGCGGAGGCAGCCGCGATCCAGCGGCTGGCCGAGTTGCAGCGGGAGGCACGGCTGCTCGACCGCCCGCTCGCGGCGATCGACCTGCGCCTGCCGGACCGGCTGGTGTTGCGGCCGACGCGGCAGGCGGAACCCGCCGAACAGCCCAACCAGCAACAGGCGAGCAGGGCACGTCGCGGATGAACCAGATGACCCGCCTGCCCGCCCCCGTCGAACCCGGCCAGCCGCCGCGCCGCCGTCGCCATGCGCGCAGCGGCACCTTCGGCGTCATCGACATCGGCTCGACCAAGGCGGTCTGCCTGATCGCGCGCATCGAATCCGACGGATCCCCGCGCGTGCTCGGCTTCGGCTGGCAGCGCGGGCGCGGCGTGAAGGGCGGGTCGATCGTCGATCTCGAGGAAGCCGAGCGCGCCATCCGCGCCGCCGTGGGCCAGGCGGAGGAGATGGCGGACACCCGCATCCCCGGCGCGATCGTCAATCTTTCGTGCGGCCAGCCCGATAGTCGTCAGTTGAACATCCAATGGGGCATCGGCGGGCGCGCGGTCACCGAGAACGACCTGCGCGCCATCCTGCATGAGGGCCGTCGCCGCACATCCGAGGAAGGCCGCGAGACGGTGCACGCCATCCCGCTCGGCTTCACCGTGGATGCGACGCCGGGCGTCGATGATCCGCGCAGCATGATCTGCGACACGCTGGGCGCGCGGCTGCATATGGTCGCGGCGTCCCAGGCCTCGCTGCGCAACCTCGGCGCCTGCCTGATGCGGTGCGACCTGGAAGTCGAGGAACTGGTCTCCGCGCCCTTCGCCGCCGGCCTCGCCACGCTGGTCGAGGATGAGAAGCAGCTCGGTGCGACGGTGATCGACATGGGCGGCGGCGCGACCTCCCTCGCCGTGTTCAGCGAAGGCCACCTGGTCCACACGGCGCAGATCGCGGTGGGCGGCGGCCAGGTGACCAACGACCTCGCCACCGTGCTGTCCACGCCGGTCGCGCATGCCGAACGCATCAAGACGCTGCATGGCAGCGTGCATGGCGGTGCGGATGACGACCGCGAATACCTGCCGGTGCCGTTGCTCGGCGAGGATGAGCACGCCATCGCGCGCATCCCGCGCGCCATGGTGGTCGGCATCATCAAGCCGCGCCTGGAAGAAACCTTCGAGATGCTGCGCGAGAAGATCGACGCCGCCGGCCTCGGCAAGGAAGGCGGGTCGCGCGTCGTGCTGACCGGCGGCGGCAGCCAGCTGGTCGGCGTGCGTGAACTCGCCGCGCGCGTGCTGGACCGCCAGGTGCGCGTCGGCCGACCGCTGCCGGTGCGCGGCCTGGCCGAAGCCGCCTCGGGGCCTGCCTTCGCGACCGCCATCGGATTGCTGCTGTGGGGGGCCGGCGAAGGCCGCCCCGTGCTTGATATCGCGCCAGGCCCTGCACGGGCCGGCAGCGGTTTCCGTCGCTTCGTCAACTGGATCAAGGACCGCGTGTGAATCGAGGCCTCGCCACGAATCGACGCGATCCCGTAGAGCTTCAACAGGAGGCCCGCCCATGACCCTGAATCTGACCGTGCCGACGAGCACGCATACGGACTTCAGCCCGCGTATCACGGTCGTCGGTGTCGGCGGCGGTGGTACCAACGCGGTCAACAACATGATCGCGATGGGGCTCGACGGCGTCGAGTTCCTCGTCGCCAACACCGACAGCCAGTCGCTGTTCCATTCGCGCGCCGAACGGCGCGTGCAGCTCGGCCCGCATCTCACGCAGGGTCTTGGCGCCGGTGCCAAGCCCGAGATCGGCCGCGCCGCCGCGGAAGAAGCGATGGAAGAACTCGCACGCCACATCGAAGGCGTGCACATGATCTTCATCACCGCCGGCATGGGCGGCGGCACGGGCACGGGTGCCGCGCCGGTGATCGCGCGCATGGCGCGCGAGCGCGGCATCCTGACCGTCGGTGTGGTGACCAAGCCGTTCGACTTCGAAGGGCCGAAGCGGAAGAAGTCCGCGGATTCCGGCATCGAGGAACTGCAGTCCTTCGTCGATACGCTGATCGTCATCCCGAACCAGAACCTGTTCAGGCTGGCCAATGAACGCACCACCTTCCAGGAAGCGTTCAAGATGGCCGACAACGTCCTGTACATGGGCGTGCGCGGTGTGACGGACCTGATGGTCAATCCGGGCATGGTCAATCTCGACTTCGCCGATATCCGCACCGTGATGGCGGAGATGGGCAAGGCGATGATGGGCACCGGCGAGGCCGAAGGCGAGGAACGCGCCCGCAAGGCCGCCGAGGCCGCCATCAACAACCCGCTTCTCGAGGACATCTCGATGAAGGGGGCGAAGGGCGTGCTGATCAACATCACCGGCGGCCTCGACATGACGCTGTTCGAAGTTGACGCCGCCGCGAACCGCATCCGCGACGAGGTGGATGAGGACGCCAACATCATATTCGGCACCTCGGTCGATGAGGACATGAACGGGCGCGTGCGCGTGTCGGTCGTGGCCACCGGCATCGACCTGGTGGTGAAGGAAGAAGCGGTCCGGCCGAAGCTCGTCGCCATGGGCGGCGGCGCGCCGGTCTCGGCGGTCGCGACGCAGCCCGTGGCCTCTGCTATGGCGCCGCGCGCGGCCGCCACCCCGTCATCCTTCGTGCGCCGCGCGCCGGAGGTGGCCCCGGTCGCCACCATGGCGACGATGCGGCCGGCGGTGGTCGAAGCCACGCCTGAGCCGCTGCACTACGACACCCAGCCGGCCGAGGCGCCCGCCCCGGTGGCGATGGATCCGGCCCCGGTGATGATGACCCCGGCGCCGATGCACGCCGACCCCGTGCCGGCGATGCGCCCAGCCTTGGTCGACGCGCCGCGCAACGCGGGCGCCGGCTTCCGCGGCCTGTTCCAGAAGGCGACAGGCCTGGGCAGCATGATGCGCCGGACCCTGCCCGAGGCGCAGGCGCCGATGCAGCAGCACCACGCCGCGCAGACGGTGCGGATGGAACCTTCGGTCGGTGGGCCGATGCATGCGGCCCCGGCGCCGGCCCGTACGGCACCGCGCCCGGTGCAGCAGGATGAGATGGGCCTGGAAATCCCGACCTTCCTGCGTCGCCAGAGCAACTGAGGCACCCCAGCCGGGGCCATGCCGGCCCCATTGGATGGTGGAGCGTACCAGACGCCCCGGAGGCCCAGCGGCCTTCGGGGCGTGTCGCTTTGTGCCGCACCTGACCGGTCCGTGTTGCAGGCGCCCCAATTCTGCCCCATTCCGCGACGCACCAATCACGCAATTTCAACAGGTTACGTCGTAATACGGAGAAACAAGGCTTGAATGGCATCCCGCACTGCACAGTGCTTCTGTAATCCTGGGTGTTAACCCCTTCCGTGCCTTGGCCCCGATCGGGCCGTGCAGCGCGGGTTGGATCACCCAGGAAAGGCGACGGGTCTATGGACGGTTTCATCACGGTCGAGACGGGGCGGCGCAGGACGCTGAAGGCACCCATCGGGTGCGTCGGCGTCGGCCTGCATTCCGGTCACCGTGCCACCGTGACCCTGCGCCCGGCCTCGGCCGGCACCGGCATCGTATTCCGCCGCATCGACCTTGGCGGCATCGAGATTCCAGCCCTGTTCGACCGCGTCGGCGATACCCGCCTGTGCACCGCGCTCGGTGACGGCGCGGCGCGCGTCTCGACCATCGAGCATGTCATGGCGGCGCTGGCCGGCTGTGGCATCGACGACGCCATCGTCGATGTAGACGGCCCCGAAGTGCCGATCATGGACGGGTCGGCCGCGCCCTTCGTCTTCCTCATCGACTGCGCCGGCATCGCCACCACCGCCGCGCCGCGCGCGACGATCGAGGTGCTGAGCCCGATCCGGGTCGAGGATGCGAGCGGTGCCTTCGCCGAGCTGCTGCCCGCCCGCGAGGCCGCCTTCGACGCCGAGCTCGAGATCGACTTCCCCAACACCGCCATCGGCCGCCAGGCGGTCACGATGCGCATCACCGAGCGCAGCTTCCGCGACGGGCTGGCCGATGCCCGCACCTTCACCCTGGCCGAGGACATCGCGCGGCTGCGCGCTGCCGGCCTGGCCCAGGGCGGCAGCCTCGACAATGCCGTGGTCGTGGATGGCCCGCTGGTGCTTAACCCAGGCGGGCTGCGCCGCAGCGATGAATTCGTGCGGCACAAGATGCTCGACGTGGTGGGCGACCTGGCGCTGGCCGGTGCCCCGCTGCGCGCCCGCTTCCGCGGCAGCCGGTCCGGCCATGCGCTGAACAACCGCCTGCTGCGCGCGTTGTTCGCCGATGCCTCCGCCTGGCGCTTCGCCGGCCTGCCCGTGTTTGCCGAGGGCGTCTCGGCCTCCCCGATGCGGGCGGCCGCCGCCCCGGCCATCGCCTGATCCGCCTCGCCGACCGGGGCGGCTTGGCGCCTTCACCCATCAGCATGATATAGAGCGGCGCGATATCATGGCTGCCGAGATGTTCCGTCGATTCCTGCCCATCTTCCTCGTTGCGGTCCTGGCCGGCTGCGGATCCTCGAGTTTCCGTCAGGGAACCGGGGCTGACCCGTCGCTCGCGCCGAATACGGCGCCCGCCGACGCCGCCGACCAGTCGCCGGAGGCGCTCTACGCCGCCGGCATGCAGGAATTGCGCAACAACCGCTATCAGCGCGCCGTCGACCTGTTCGACGCGGTGGAACGCGAACACCCGTATTCCACCTGGGCGACCAACGCCAAGCTGATGGCCGCCTACACAGAATACCACCGCAATCGTTACACCGAGGCGATCGGCGCGCTCGACCGCTTCATCCAGTTGCATCCGGCGCATCGCGACATCGCCTATGCCTATTACCTGCGGGCGCTGGCGCAGTACGAACAGATCAACGATTCCGAACGCGACCAGCAGCAGACCATCACCGCCATGACGTCGTTGCAGGAGGTGGTGAACCGCTTCCCCGACACCGCCTATGCCCGCGATGCCCGGCTCAAGATCGACCTCGGCCGCGACCATCTGGCGGGGCGCGAGATGCATGTCGGCCGCTGGTACCAGCGCCAGGGCCTGTCCACCGCCGCCATCGGCCGCTTCCGCCGCGTGGTCGACGAATACCAGACCACCAACCACGTCCCCGAGGCGCTGCACCGCCTGACTGAGATCTACATCTCGCTTGGCCTGACCGATGAAGCGCGCCGCACCGCCTCGGTGCTCGGCCACAACTATCCGGGCAGCCCCTGGTACCAGGATTCCTACGCGCTGCTGGTCGAAGGCGCACCGGCGGCCGCGCAGGATCGCCCGGGCTTCTTCACCCGCACGCTCAACTGGCTGTTTTAGCGTAGGGCACGGCGCAACCGTGCTCTCCAGCCTCGCCATCCGCGATGTGGTGCTGATCGAGCGCCTGGACCTTGCCTTCGGCCCGGGCCTGACGACCCTCACCGGCGAAACCGGCGCGGGCAAGTCGATCCTGCTCGACAGCCTTGGCCTCGCGCTTGGCCAGCGCGCCGAATCCGGCATGGTCCGCGCCGGCCAGCCCCAGGCCTCGGTCGCCGCAGCCTTCCACCCCCCCACCGGCCACCCGGCCTTCGACCTGCTGCGCGAGCAAGGCATCGAACCCGAGGACGATCTGGTGCTGCGCCGCGTCGTGCAGGCCGATGGACGGTCGCGCGCCTTCGTCAACGACCAGCCGGTCGGCGTCGCCTTGCTGCGCCGCCTCGGCGCGCTGCTGGTCGAAGTGCAGGGCCAGCACGACCAGGTCGGCCTTGCCGACCCGGCCTCCCATGGCGGCCTGCTCGACGCCTTCGGCGCGCTGGAACCCCGCCGCGGAGCCGCCGCCGAGGCCTGGTCCGCCTGGCGCACCGCGACGAAGCGCCTGGCCGAGGCCCGCGCCGCCATCGCCGCCGCCCAGCGTGAGGAGGAATGGCTCCGCCACGCGGTCGCCGAGCTCAAGGACCTGGCCGCGGAGGAAGGGGAGGAGGACCGCCTCGCCACCGAACGCCAGCGCCTCCAGCAGGGCGAACGCCGTGCCGAGGCCATCGCCACGGCCATCGGCGAACTCACCCCGCGCGACCGCCGCGCCGCTTCCCCCGCCCGCGCCTTGCGCGAGGCCGCCCGCGCGCTCGAGCGCCTGCCACCGCCCAACGAGGATGCGCAGCCGGCGCTCGTCGCACTCGCCGCCGCACAGGACGCCCTCGCCGAGGCCGAATCCGCTCTGTCCCGCCTTTTGCAGGAGGGTGGCCCCGACCCCCGCCGCCTGGAGGTCGTCGAGGAGCGCCTGTTCGCCCTGCGCGCGGCCGCCCGCAAGCATTCCGTCCCGGTGGTGGAATTGCCCGCGCTGGCCGCCGACCTGCGCGCCCGCCTAGAAGCCCTCGATGCCGGATCCGGCCGCGTTGCTGCGCTGGAACGCGACGAGGCCGCCGCTCGCCGCGCCTACCTCGCGGCCGGCGCCGCGCTCACCGAAGCCCGCCGCGAGGCCGCCACCCGGCTGGAGAAGGCCGTCGCCAAGGAACTCCCGCCCCTGAAGCTCGACCGCGCGCGGCTGGCCATCGACATTGCCGCCCGTGAGGAAAGCGCCTGGGGTGCGGACGGGCAGGACCGCGTCGCCTTCCTGGTCTCCACCAACCCGGGCCAGACGCCGGGCCAATTGGCGAAGATCGCGTCGGGCGGCGAACTGTCCCGCCTCATGCTCGCGCTGAAGGTGGTGCTCGCCCGTGGATCGCCCGTGCCCACACTGGTCTTCGACGAAGTGGATTCCGGCATTGGCGGCGCCACCGCGGCCGCTGTCGGCGAACGTCTCGCCCGCGTGGCGGAACGGCTGCAGGTGCTGGTCGTCACGCACTCGCCGCAGGTCGCCGCCCGTGGTGCGGCGCATCTGCGCGTCGCCAAGCAGGTGAAGGGCGGGCGGGCGGAAACCCGTGTCGAAACCCTGCCGGAAAGCGAAAGGCGCGAAGAACTGGCGCGGATGCTCGCCGGCGAACGCGTCACCGATGCAGCACGCGCGGCGGCGGAAAGCCTGCTCGCGGATGGGCGATGACAGGAGGAATGGAGGCGTTCCCACCCCCGCTCCCGTCCCATGCGCGTGATCCCGGGTTTCGATGGTGCAGTCTTTTCGCCGGCATGGAGGGACGCCCTATGGGCCAGGTTCTCCACGGGTGTGCCCGCACGACAGAGGCGATCCGCCGTTGAGCATGCAGCGTTCGCATGCGCTCACGCCACATGCTTCAGCCTATTGCTTTGAGAGCATCTTCACGCGTCCAGATGATTCCATCTGAACGCGATCCGCTCTAATCCACCGTGATCCCTGCCGAACGCACCAGCGCGGCGTGACGCTCGATCTCGCTGGCCAGGAAGCGTTGCAGATTCTCCGGCGGACCGCCCGCCGCGCCGTCATCGATCTCCAACCCGCGTTGCAGCAGCCAGTCGCGCCCCGGGCTGTCCAGCACCTCGTTCACCGCCGCGTTCAGCGCGGTGATGATCGGCCGCGGCGTCCCCTTGGGCGCCAGCCAGGCGAACCAGGTGCCCATCACCACGCTCGGATATCCCAGTTCCGCAGTGGTCGGCACGTCGGGCAGGACGGCGGCGCGCTTCTCGGACAGCACGGCCAGGACACGGATCTCGCCGGACTGGCTCAGCGGCACGGTGCCCGGCGCGCCGAGGAACATGGCGTTGAGCCGCCCCGCGATCACATCCGTCGTCGCCGCCGCCGGCGAGGTGTAGGGCACATGCGTCAACTGCGTGCCCGTCGCCGCGGCGAGCATGGCGCCGGCCAGATGCATGGAACTGCCGCTGCCGGTGGACCCGTAGCTGACCGTCCCGGGATTGGCCCGTGCCAGCGCGATGAATTCCGCAAGCGTCGTAACCGGTGAGTTCTTCCCCACCACGATCGCGTTCGGAATGGAGCCGAAGCGCACGATCGGTTCGAAGTCCCGCTGCGAGTTGAAGGTCAGGTCACGATAAAGCGCGAGATTCGTCGCCAGCGGCCCGGCCCAGCTGAACAACAGCGTATGCCCGTCGGCCGGTGCGCGCGCCGCCGCCGTCATGCCGACATTGCCCGCGGCGCCGGGTCGGTTCTCGATGACGAAGGGCTGGCCGAAGCGCTTGCTGAACTCCTGGCCGCCGAAGCGCGCCAGCGGATCGGAGGAGCCGCCGCCGGCCGCCGGCACGATGATCCGCACCGCCTGCCGTGGCCAGGCCGGCTGCGCCGATGCCCGCCCCGCCACCAACCCGGCCGCCGCACCGTGCAGCAACGCGCGCCTGTTCAGTCGCATGCCCATGGATCCGCCTTCTCCCCGCCGGTCCGGGCCGGCTCGTTTGACCCAGTTTTCGAGGATGTGCTTCCTTTGTCCACCAGCATGAACAGCCCATCTCCCCCAACCCCGGAGGACGGCATCGCGCAGCCCGCCGCCGGTCCGCTCGCCGGCATCCGCGTCCTTGACCTCACCACCACGCTGATGGGCCCCTATGCGACCCAGACGCTCGCCGACATGGGCGCGGCGGTGGTGAAGGTGGAGCCGCCGGAAGGCGACATCGTCCGCCACATCGGGCCGTCGCGGCATGCGGGCATGGGGCCGATCTTCCTCAACACCAATCGCGGCAAGCAGAGCCTCGTGCTCGATCTCAAGAAGCCGGAGGGGCGGGACGCCGCGCTGCGCCTCGCCGCGCAATCCGACGTGCTGGTCTACAGCCTGCGGCCCCACACGATGGACAAGCTCGGCCTCGGCTACGACGCCGTGGCGCGGGTCAATCCGCGCATCATCTATGCCGGTGTCTACGGCTTTGGGCAGGACGGTCCCTATGCCGCGCTGCCCGCCTATGACGATCTCATGCAGGGTGCGACCGGCGTTGCCGCGCTGAATGCGCGCATCGGCGACGGCACGCCGCGCTACGTGCCGCTGGGCCTGGTGGACCGCATCGTCGGGCTCGCCGCGTCGGGCGCGATCTCCGCAGCGCTGCTGCACCGGGAAAGGACCGGCCAGGGACAGCGGGTGGACGTGCCGATGTTCGAGACCATGCTGCCCTTCGTGCTGGGCGACCATCTCGGTGGGCTGACCTTCGATCCGCCGATCGATGCCGGGGGCTATGCGCGCATGCTGTCGCCGGGGCGGCGGCCCTATCGCACGCGCGACGGGTGGATCTGCGCCATGGTCTATACGGACAAGCACTGGCGCAGCTTCTGCGCCGGGCTCGGCATGCCGGATCTTGTCGCGACCGACCCGCGCTTCGCCAACCATGGCGCGCGCATCGCGCATATCGACGAAATCCTCGACATGATCGCCGGAACCATGGCGAAACGCAGCACGGCGGAATGGATGGCCTTCTTCCAGGAGGCCGACATCCCGGCCATGCCGGTCAATGAACTGGCGGCGCTGTTCGACGACCCGCATCTGCGCGCCACGGGCTTCTTCGAGGTGGAGGATCATCCGAGTGAGGGCCGGCTGAACCGCCCCGCCATCGGGCCCCGCTGGTCGGCGAGCGCGACCGGCGAGCGGCTGCCCGCACCGCGCCTCGGCGCCGATGGCGCCACGGTGCTGCAGGCCGCGGGCTTCACCGAGGAGGAGATCGCGCGGCTCGCCGCTAGCGGCGCGACGCGGCTGCCGCAAGCTCGATGATGGCCGGAAGCGGCAATCGCCGGCGGGCAGCGCCGTGACGGTGCGCAGGGCGGCGGGCAGCGATGCAGCCGCGCTGGAACGGCTGATCGCAGCCATGAACAGCGACCAGGGCGACCCGATCACCCCGACCGACCTGCGGCGCGACCTGATCGACAAAGACCGCGCCATCGTCCTGGTCGCCGAAGCGCCCGGTCATGGCCTGATCGGCTACGTCACGGCGCATCACACCTACGAGACAGGGCACGCCGAACACGGGCTTTATGTCGGCGATCTCTACGTCGTGCCGGCCCATCGCAGGCAGGGTGTCGCCCGCGCCCTGCTCGCAGCCCTCGCGCGGCAGGGGCATGCACGGGGCGCGCGCCATCTCTGGCTGACGGCGAAGCCCGGCAACATCGCCGCCCACGCCTTCTATCGCCGCCTCGGCAGCCGTGGCGAACCGGTCGTCGCCTTCGCCGTCGTCGAACAGGACTTCCTCAACCTCGCCGCCGAACAGCCGCGATGACACCAGCCATCCGGGGCGACGCCGCCGCCGTGGCGGTCTACATCGTCCCCGGCGCCGCCTCGGGCATCCCGCCCGGAGCGGCCGCCGCCACCTTCGCCGCCGAGGCCTGGACATGACCACGCTGCGCAGCCGCGACATCGAATCCCTCACCGAAGTCGAGGCCGCCGCCGAACTCGCCGCGCTTGCCGCCGAGATCGCCCATCACGACGCGCTGTATCACGGCCAAGACGCCCCCGAGATCAGCGACGCCGACTACGACGCGCTGGTGCGCCGCAACCGCGCGATCGAAACGCGCTTCGCCGGGCTGATCCGCAGCGACAGCCCATCCCGCCGCGTCGGTGCCGCCACCGCCGAGGGCTTCGCCAAGTCGCGCCATGGCGAGCCGATGCTGTCGCTGAACAACGTCTTCTCGGACACCGAGTTCAGCGAGTTCTGCGCCTCCATCCGCCGCTTCCTCGGCCTGGCGCCGGAGGAACCGCTGCGCTTCGTCGGCGAGCCCAAGATCGACGGGCTGTCGATCAACCTGCTGTATGAGGACGGCGTCTTCGTCAAAGGTGCGACGCGCGGCGACGGTACCGAGGGCGAGGACGTCACGCCGAACCTTCTCACCATCGCCTCGCTGCCGAAGCGCCTGCACGCCCCCTTCCCCGCCCGCATCGAGATCCGCGGCGAGGTCTTCATGGACAAGGCGGAATTCCTCGCCTTCCGCGCCACCCAGGAACAGGCCCTGGCCGACCGGGAAGCGCGCCGCGCGCGCGGCGAGAAGCTGGGCGACGCGATCGTCGTGCCGGCCAACCCCCGCAACGCTGCTGCGGGATCGGTGCGGCAGCTCGACCCGCGCATCACCGCGTCGCGCCCGCTCAAGCTCTTCGCCTACGCCATGGGCGCGGCAAGCGAGCCACCGGCCGACAGCCATCACGACTTCCTCAAGCGCCTGGAACATTGGGGCTTCGTGGTGAATCCACTCTCGACGATGCTCGATGGCGAGGCGGCGGCAGCGGCATTCCAGCGCGGCATGGGCGACCAGCGCGCCGTCCTCGCATACGATATCGACGGCGTGGTGTACAAGCTTGACCGGCTCGACTGGCAGCGCCGCCTCGGCTTCGTCGGCCGTGCGCCGCGCTGGGCGACGGCGTGGAAATTCCCCGCCGAGCAGGCGACGACGGTGTTGCAGGACATCGAGATCCAGGTCGGCCGCACCGGCGCGCTGACGCCGCGCGCGGTGATGCAGCCGGTGACGGTGGGCGGCGTCGTCGTCCGCCATGCGACGCTGCACAATGAGGACGAGATCGCGCGCAAGGATGTGCGCATCGGCGACACCGTCATCCTGCAGCGCGCCGGCGACGTGATCCCGCAGATCCTCGGTGTGGTGCTGGAAAGGCGCCCGGCCGATTCCGTGCCCTTCGCCTTCCCGACCACCTGCCCGGTCTGCGGCAGCCACGCGATCCGCGACGGGGAGGACGTGGTGCGCCGTTGCACCGGCGGCCTCATCTGCGCGGCGCAGACGGTGGAACGGCTCAAGCATTTCGCCTCGCGCCGCGCGATGGATATCGAGGGGCTGGGCGAGGAGAACATCCAGCTCCTGTTCGACCGCGGACTGGTGAAGAGCCCCGCCGACATCTTCCGCCTGCGCGATCACCGCGACGCCCTGCTCGCCCTGGAAGGCTGGGGGGATCGCAAGGTGGCCAAGCTGCTCGACGCCATCGAGGCGCGGCGCAACGTGGCACTGGAACGCTTCATCTTCGCGCTCGGTATCCGCCGCATCGGGGAACAGAACGCCAAGCTGCTGGCGCGCCACTACCACACGCTGGCGGAGTGGCGCGAAAGGATGATCGCCGCCCATGTCATCGGATCGGAGGCGCGCGAGGAACTCGGTTCGATCCAGGGCATCGGCCCCGCCATCGCCGAGGAGCTGGTGGAATTCTTCGCCGAACCCCGCGCGGTGGCGGCGCTGGACGACCTGGTCGCGCAGGCCCCGCCGCTGCCCGCCGAATCCGCCGCCGCATCCGACAGCCCCTTTGCCGGCAAGACACTCGTCTTCACCGGCACGCTCGAGACGATGACGCGCGACGAGGCGGAGGCGCAGGCCGAGCGCCTCGGTGCCAAGGTCACGAAGTCGGTGTCGAAGAAGACCGACTTTGTCGTGGTCGGCGCCGATGCCGGATCCAAGGCGACCAAGGCCGCCGAACTGGGCCTGCGCATCCTGACCGAAGCGGAGTACCGCGCCATGTCGGGCATGTAGCCCGGCAGCCACGCCAGAAGACCGCGGGCCAGGGTCCATTGCGGGGTGGGCAATGCCCCGCCCGGCTTGCCGATGCCGTTTCACGGCCCACCTCATGGGGGCCAGCACATCGGAGAACGGCATCCATGGACAAGATCGACCCGAAATTCACCGCCATCGCCACCGCCAAGGGCGGCCGCAACGGCCATACCGCTTCGGATGACGGCATGGTGTCGGTGGACCTGTCGGTGCCGAAGGCGATGGGCGGCCCCGGCAAGCCCAACACGGCGACGCCGGAACACCTCTTCGCCGCCGGCTATGCCGCCTGCTTCGGTGGTGCGCTCGACTTCATCGGCCGGCAGCACAAGGTGAATGCGGCGGATGCGACGATCACCGCCGCCGTCTCGATCGGCCCGCGCGAGGGTGGTGGCTTCGGCCTGGCCGTCACGCTGAAGGTCGAGGATCCGTCCATTCCCCAGGCGACGCTCGAAGCCCTGGCGAAGGAGGCGCATGAGAAGATCTGCCCGTATTCCCATGCCACGCGCGGCAATGTGGATGTGACGCTGGCCGTCCACGGGGCGTAGCAGCCCATCAACCAGCCTGATGCACCCCATCAGGACAATGCGTTGGACGAATGAGGCATGGGTGGTTCATCACGCCACCCATGCCCGTCGATCCCAGCCTGCTCTCCGGTTACCTCCTGGCCTGCCTGGTGCTCGTGCTGACGCCGGGGCCGGACATGGCCTTCGTGCTCGGCCAGACGCTGTCGGGCGGCGCGCGGCGCGGCTGGGCGGCAACGCTGGGCGTCTTCACCGGCGCCTCCGTCCATATCCTCGCGGCCGCGGCCGGCGTCGCAGCGCTGGTTGCCGCCAATCCGGTGCTGTTCACCGCGCTGCGGGTGATCGGCGCGCTCTACCTGCTCTACCTTGGCTTCCATGCCATCCGCGCGGCGCTGCGCGGACAGGGCGGGCTGGGTGACGGCGGCGCACCGACCGCGTCCCTGTCCGCTGCCTGGCGTCAGGGCTTCCTGACCAATCTCCTGAATCCCAAGGTGGGGCTGTTCTTCCTCGCCTTCGTGCCGCTGTTCGTGGATCCGGCGCGCAGCGCGCCCTGGGTGCAGATGCTGATCCTCGGCCCGCTGCTGCCGCTGATCTCCGTTCCCTTCTTCGCCGTGCTGATCGCCGGCGCGGCGCGCATCGCGGACCGGTTGCGCGCATCATCCGCCGGGCGCTGGCTCGATGGCGCGGCGGGGACGCTGTTCCTCGGCCTCGGGTTCCGGCTGCTGGCAGGGTCGCCGCGGTAGCGGCAGCCGGTCAGAGCACCGACAGCGCCTCCAGCCCCGCCCGCATCACCGCCACCGGATCGCGCCCCGGCCCACGACTGACACTCGCGATATGGCTGCCAGGCAGCACCACATGGCGTGCTCCAGGGATCAGCGCGCTGTCTACCGGCACCAGCCCGTCATTCGGGCCATAGCCGCGCTTCTCCATCCATTGCGACGCAGCGAGGTGCAGGCGTTCGCGCCCGCGCGCCTCGCCATCCTCCAGCGCCGTCGCCAGGCAGGCAACCGGCAGAGCGGCAACAAGTCGCTGGATGGGTGCCTCCGCCGCGGCCATCCAACTTCGCCGCGCCTGGGTCGTCAGGTCCCGCACGCCTTCCTCCGACCCGATCCCCAACAGCCGCGCCAGACCACCGGCGGCAGCCTCCAGCGGCTTGGCGCCGACCACCACATCGGCGACCGGGCTGCCATAGAAGGGCGACTGCATCGCCAGGAAGCCGACGCAGCGCGCCTGCGCCGCCGGATCCAACAGGGCCGCCAGCGCCTCCAGCCCGCCCTTGCTGTGGGCGATCACCAGCGCCGGCGCCGGATCGGCCAGGATCTCCGCCCGCAGCCGCGCGGCATTGGCGGAAACCGATTCCGCCGTGCGCAGCTTGACCACCGAGGCGACCGCCCCCTGGCCGCGCAGCCATTCCGCCAAGGGCTGCATGTATTCCAACCCGAAAGGGTGGAACGCCGCAGCAACATCGCCGAGCAGGCCATAGACGAGCAGGACACGCTGGCCGGCGAGGGTCATCGCGTCATGCCGGCGGGCCGGGAGCGCATGGCGCGCAAGCCACGCCGCCGCATGGCGGCGCCGGTAATTGAGGCGTGACAAAAGGTCGGGGGAGAGAACTCCCCCGATCCCCCTCCTTTTTCTGATTCCCTGGCGCCGATGATGCCGGGCGGCGCCATCACAGCGGGGCGCAGGCGGCGCGCAGCCAGGTCGCCGTCGGCGCATCCACCTGCGGCGCGACTTCGGCCAGCACGCGGGCGTGGTAGGCGTTCAGCCAGCCCCGCTCGGCCTCCGTCAGCAGCTCGGGGTCGATCAGCGCGCGGTCAAAGGGGGCCAGCGTCAACGTCTCGAACGCCAGGAAGGGACGATTGGCCAGCGGCAATTCGGCCGGCACCACCAGCACCAGGTTCTCCAGCCGGATGCCGTATTCGCCCGCGGCGTAGAAGCCCGGCTCATCCGACAGGATCATCCCCTCCCGCAACGGCACCACCTTGGCCGCCCGGCTGAAGGCGACCGGGCCCTCATGCACTGACAGGAAGGACCCGACGCCATGCCCGGTGCCATGGTCGAAATCGAGCCCCGCATCCCACAACGGCCGCCGCGCCAGCGCATCCAGATGCGGCCCCGCCACGCCGGCCGGGAAGCGCGCCGTCGCCAGCGCGACATGGCCCTTCAGCACCCGCGTCACCCGGTCCTTGATGACAGCCGGCGCGGACCCCGGTCCCGTCCACAGCGTGCGCGTGATGTCCGTCGTGCCATCGAGGAACTGCCCGCCGGAATCGATCAGATAGACTTCGTCCGGCGCGATTCGGCGGTCGGTCTCGGGCGTCACGCGGTAATGCACGATGGCGCCATGCTCGCCCGCGCCGGAGATGGCGGGGAAGGATTCCCCCCGGAACAGAGCGACCTCGCGCCGGAAGGCCAGCAATTGTGCTGCGGCCGACATCTCGGTCAGCCCGCCCTTCGGCGCCTCGGCCGCGAACCAGCACAGGAAGCGCGCCATCGCCGCCGCGTCGCGCCGATGCGCAGCGCGTGCGCCGTCGCGCTCGGTCGCGTTCTTGCAGGCGCGCGGCAGGCGGCAGGGGTCCTCGCCGGGGCTGAGTTCGGCACCCGCCTCGCGCAGCCAATGGCTGAACCAGGCAGGAGTGGCCTCGCCGTCGATACGCACGCGCTTGCCGCGCAGGGCATCGAGCGCGCGGGGCAGTTCCTCGCGCGGGCGCACCACCACCTGGTTGCCCAGATGCACGCGGGTATCGGCGCCGACCTTCTCCGGGGCCATGAACAGCTCGACCCGCGCATCGGCATGCAGCAGCGCGACACCCAGCGCGAGCGGCGTATGCGCCAGGTCCCCGCCGCGAATATTGAGCAGCCAGGCCGCCGAATGCGGATCGGCGAGCACCGCCGCCGCCTCGCCGGCCTCACGCAGCGCGGCGGCGGCGTCGGCGCGCTTGTCGGTGGAGGATTTGCCGGCATGGGCCAGCGGATGCGGCACCGCCTGCGCCATCGGCGGGGCCGGGCGATCCGTCCAGGCGGCGTCCAGCGGATTGGCGGCCAGCGGCACCAGATGCACGCCGGGCACCGTCAGCCGTTCGATCGCCGGCACCGATTGCAGCCAGGGATCGTAGCCGATGGCGAGGTCTTGGGCATGCGCCTTCAGCCAAGCGCTCGCCGGTTCATCGGTGATGTGCCGGCACTCCCACAGCGCCGGGTCGGTCTGCTCGCGCACCTGCAGCGTGTAGCGCCCATCGGTGAAGACGGCGGCGCGATCCGGCAGCACGATCGCCATGCCGGCCGACCCGGTAAATCCGGTCAGCCATGCCAGGCGATCGCCCGATGGCGGCACGTATTCGCCCAGATATTCATCGGAGCGAGGGATGATGAAGCCCTGCACCCCGGCCTCGGCGAGGCGGGCGCGAAGGGCGGCAAGGCGTTCGGTCGGTGACAGGGCTGTGATCCTTGTTACGCCAAAATTGCTCGCATCCACAGGAAGCACCGCGTTCTATGCATGGCTCATTCGTGGCCTTGGCGCATCACCTGTGGCGTCGATGCATCTAGATTGCGTTTGCGAAAGGTTGGCGCCCGGAACGAGGCGCCACCCAGACGAAGGACACTTATCATGGACGACCGTTTCACCAAGGCCGAGGCCGCCCTGCTGCTGCCGGAAGCCGCCGCCGCCTCCCGCCGCGAGACCGATGCCGAGGCAATCCGCCTGGCCGCCGTTGCGGCGCGTGACGAAGCCGTGGCCTCCTGGATTCTCGGCGGGCTGCGCAGCGCGGTCCACTTGGTCGCTTCCCTGCCGCAGCGCGTCGCCACCTACAACGCGCTGCGCGCCCTGTCGGATCGCGAACTGCGCGACATCGGCATGAACCGCTTCGACATCGGCCGCGTCTTCGAGCCGAGCTTCAATCCGCGCCCGGCCAATGATGCCGGCCGGCAGACCACCCCCCGGGCTGCCTGACGCGCGGCGGGGCCGCGGCATTCGCCCCCTCCGCCGCGGCCCCACCCCTTCCGCTTCGGCGCGACCGGCGCCGATTCAAGAGGCAGCGTCCTGCGGGGCTGCCATGCCGCAGCGTCGGTTGCGGCAGCGCAATGCAGCGGCTGACATGTGACCATGCCCGCAGCCGCCTGGATCATCGTCCTTTCCGCCGCCGCTTCGGTCTCGCTGTCGCTCGGCGCGCGCCAAACCTTCGGGCTGTTCCTGCTGCCGCTCGGCGTCGAGCACGGCATCAGCGCGACGGTGCTCGGCGCCTCGGTTGCCATCCACAATCTGATCTGGGGTATCGGCCAGCCCTTCGCGGGCGCGCTGGCCGACCGCATCGGCACCGGGCGCGTGGCGCTCTCGGGTGCGGCGATCTACGCGGTCGGGCTGTTGCTGCCGGCGATCTATCCTTCCGCCGCCACCCTCATCATCGGCATCGGCATCCTGACCGGCCTCGGGACCGCGGCGGCGGGGGCGGGCACCGTGCTGGGCGCCGTTGCCCGCGCCGTGCCGGAACATCGGCGCGGCGATGCGCTGGGGCTCGCTTCGGCCGGCGGGTCGGTCGGCCAGGCGGCGATGGTGCCCTTCGCGCAATGGGGCATCGAGACCGGCGGCACGTCCTTCGCCTTCACCCTGCTGGCCTCGACCATGCTGCTCGCGCTGGTGATCTGTCCAAGGCTGGAATGGAAGGCGCCGATCCGCGTCGGCAACGCCATGCCGGTGGGCATCGCCGGGCTGCCGAACCTCGCGCGCCGCGCGCTGGCCGATCGCGACTTCGCCCTGCTGACGCTGGGCTTCTTCGCCTGCGGCTTCCAGCTGGCCTTCCTGACCGTCCACCTGCCGGCGCATCTGGCGCTGTGCGGCCTGCCGACCGGGTTGGGCGTCACCGCGCTGATGTTGATCGGGCTGTTCAACATTCCCGGGTCGTGGCTGTGCGGGCGCATCGGCAACGTCATCCGGCCGGAGGTCGCGCTCGGCGCCATCTACCTGCTGCGCACCATCTGCATCGCGATCTTCGCGTCCATCGTGCCGAGCGAATGGGGCACCATGATCTTCGCCGCGGTGATGGGCTTCATCTGGCTCGGCACCGTGCCGCTGACCTCGGCGGCCATCGCGCGGCGCTTCGGCGTCGCCGATCTCGGCGCGCTGTATGGCGTGTGCTTCCTGTCGCACCAGGTGGGCGGGTTCCTCGGCGCCGGGGCGGGGGCGATCGTGGTCGATGCCACCGGCTCCTATGCCGCCTTCTGGCCGGTAATGCTGGTGGTGGGGATCGTGGCGATCGCCAGCAATTGGGCGACGCGCGCACCCCGGATGGCACCGGCGTGACGCACCGCACATGAATGCATCGTCATCGACCAATTGAAATTGAAGGCCCGTCCGCCATCGCCGTAGCCTGCCGCGATCAGAACCCCGGGAGCAGACGGTGACGCGGATTTTCCTCATGCTCGGCCTGTTGGCCATTGGCACCGCGCCGGCCTTCGCGCAGCCTGCCTGCCCCATCGATTTCCAGAGTCAATCCGCCTCGATGACCTGCCGCTGCGCCCCCGACGCCGCCGTTGCGGGCATGGTCTGGGGCAGCGGCCCCTACACCACCGACAGCCGGGTCTGCCGCGCCGCCCTTCACGCCGGCGCCATCCCGGCCTCCGGCGGCGTTGTCCTCGTCGCACCGGCCGCGGGGCTGCAAGGCTATGACGGCAGCACGGCGAACGGCGTCACCACCTCCGACTATGGGGCCTGGCCGGGATCCTTCACCGTCGCCGCCCCGGGCGCGGTGGCATCCGCCTGCCCGGCCGACTTCCAGAACCAGGCGGCACCGATCACCTGCGCCTGCATGGCCGATGCCGCCTTGTCCGGCACGGTCTGGGGCAGCGGCACCTACACCAATGACAGCCGGGTCTGCCGCGCCGCGATCCATGCCGGGGCCATCCCGGTGACCGGCGGCACCGTAACCGTCACGCCCGCGCCCGGCCAGCAGGCCTACCAGGGCAGCACCGCGAACGGCATCGCCACCGAGGATTACGGGCCCTGGGCCGGGTCCTTCACCGTGGCCGCGGCCAGTGCGGCGCCCGTCGCGGCCGCCGCCTGCCCGGCCGACTTCCAGAACCGCTCCACGCCGCTGTCCTGCACTTGCACCGCCGATGCCGCGATGGCTGGCGTGGTCTGGGGCAGCGGCACCTACACCACCGACAGCCGCATCTGCCGCGCGGCGGTGCATGCCGGCGTCATCCCGGTCACCGGCGGCACGGTGAACCTGCAGCCCGCACCCGGCCTGCAGGCCTATGCCGGCAGCGCCGCCAACGGCGTCACGACGTCGAGCTACGGCCCCTGGAGCGCATCTTTCATCTTCCAGTCGCCGAAGTGACCGGCGCGGCAATGCCGGGCGGCGACGCGCCGCGCATTCCCAGCCAAGCCAACACCCCATAGCATCGGGCGGTTCCAGGGAAGGGATCCGTCCGATGCAACTCGGCCTGTTCATGATGCCGCTGCACCCACCGCACCGGCCGCTGCACGAGACCCTGGCGGAGAATACCGAGAAATCCCTGCTCGCCGACCGGCTCGGCTTCAACGAGTTGTGGGTGGGCGAGCATTTCTCCGCCAGTTCCGAACCCATCGCCTCGCCCCTGATGTTCATGGCCGGACTGATCCACCGCACCCGGCTGACCTTCGGCACGGGCGTCGTGAACCTGCCCAACCACCACCCCGCCATCGTCGCGGCCGAGATCGCGCAGTTCGACCACATGTCCGGCGGGCGGCTGATGTTCGGAATCGGGCCTGGCGGCCTGCCCTCCGATTCCGAGATGTTCGGCGACCTGCCGCCGGCCGAGCGCGGCAAGCGCATGATCGAGGCCGCCGCGACCATCCAGGCGATCTGGGCGCAGGACCCGCCCTATGACATTCCAGGCGCGACCTGGCCGATCCGGCTGTCACGCACCGTCTCCGCCGACTATGGCATCGGATACATGCCCAAGCCTTTCCAGAAGGGCGGGCCGTCCATCCATGTCTCCGCCCGCAGCGCCGAGAGCCAGGGGGTGGCCGTCGCGGCCGCGCGCGGCTGGGGCGTGATCAGCGCGAATTTCGTCGCGCATCGCGTGATCGCCGGGCATTGGCGCAGCATGGCCGCCGGCATGGCGAAGGCCGGGCATCCAGTCGATGGCGGCCGCTGGCGGGCCGCGCGCAACTTCGTCATCGCCGGCACGGATGCCGAGGCACGGGCCCGCGCCACCGCGCCCGAAGGGGCGACGCGCTACTATTTCGACTACCTCGGCTCCATCGCGAAGCGGTCAGGCTTCGGCGCCACCATGACGCCGCGGGAGGAGATGGACCCGATGACTGCCACCACCGAGGACATGATCGAAGCCTGCGTCATCGCCGGCAGCCCGGCGGCCGTGCTCGACCGGCTGGTGGCGCTTCGCGAGGAGGTCGGCCCCTTCGGCCACCTGCTGATGGCCGGGCTCGACTGGTCCGGCGTGAACGCGGCCTGGGAAGCGGAGACGATGCAGCTTCTGGCGCAGGAGGTGATGCCGAAGCTGCGCCAGCATGTGATGGCGACCGCCAAGGCCGCCTGACGGAAGGCCGACTGTCTGCAAGCGGCCGCTGCGCGCCCGCCGCGACCGCGCCGTCGGGCGTTCGCCGCATACCAACGGCACGGGTCATGGACTCGTGCCGAGGCCGCGAAGGCGGCCCGCCGGTCGTCCGGCGAAGGCCAAGCAAACCGGAGGTTTGCGCGTCACGCCATGGGCGCGCCTTCGGCACGACGCGTCCGAGGGCGGGCCAAAGCCGATACCCACGGTCGAAGAATTCGGCATTTGGTATCAGTCCACGCTGGCGCCGGACAGGCGCACCAGTTCGACCAGGCGCGTCGTCTCGCTGCCGACGAAGCGTGCGAAATCCGTCCGGTCACCCACGCTGGAGGTACTGCCGAGGCCGCGCAACCGCTCGGTCAGGAAGCCCTGGCTGCTGACCTTCAGGAAGGCGTCGGACAGGCGGCCCAGGATGGCCGGCGGCGTTGCCGCGGGCGCGAAGGCGCCCCCCCAGACCAGCAGGTCCACCGGCACGCCGGCCTCGGCCATGGTCGGCACATCCGGCATTTGCGGCGAACGCGCCGCCGCCGTCACGCCGAGCGCCCGGGCCTGGCCATCGCGCACCAGCGGCAGGGCGGTGGACATGTTGTCGAAGATCAGCTGGATGCGGCCGGCAATCAGGTCCTGCTGCGCCGGCGCCGCGCCGCGATAGGGCACGTGCGTCAGCTCGATCCCCGCCGCCTGCGCGAACAGCACGGTCGACAGATGCATCCCCGAGCCGCTGCCCGCCGAGCCGTAGTTCAGGGCACCCGGCTCGCGCCTGGCCATGGCGACCAGTTCCGCGACGTCGCGCGCCGGGAAATCCGGCCGCACGAGCAGGATGCTGGGCACGCTGTACAGCAGCGCCACCGGCGCCAGGTCCTTCACGAAGTCGAAGGTCAGGTTGCGATAGAGGCCGACATTGATGGCGTTCACCACCGACCCCATCAGGATCGTGTAGCCATCGGGCGCCGCCTTGGCGACGAAATCCGCCCCGATGCTGCCGGCCGCGCCCGCGCGGTTCTCCACCACCACGGGCTGGCCCAATTCCCGCGACAGCGGCTCGGCGTACAGCCGCGCCATCACGTCGATATTGCCGCCCGGCGCGAAGGGCACCACCCAGCGGATGGGCCGCGAGGGCCAGCCGCCCTGCGCCAGGGCCGGGCGTGCGAGCGCCACGCCGGCAAGGCCGAGGCCCAGCCGCCGGCGCCCCATCGGGATATCTGCGGTCATGCTGACCTCCTTGTCATGAACGCGACGCATCGCGCAGAGCCTGCAGGTTCTCATGAGGGGTCGCCGCCGTCAGGATGGAACAGCCCGGACCAAGGACGAAACGGCGGCCATCGGCCTGGCGGATCGCATCTTCCGCCTTCATGCGCACCTCGGCCGGCCTGCCATGGGCGAGCGTGTAGGGATCGACGCCGCCGGCGACCGCCGCATGGCCAGGCAGGCGCTTGAGCGCCGTGCCGGGGGACGGATTGCCCTTGGTCTGGGATTCCCAGTGGAACCCGGCCACCGGATAGTCGGACAACGCATCGAGGTAGATGCCGTCCTCGCAGAGATGCAGCAGGTTGCACGGCAGCGACTTCGCCGCCTCGATCATCGCGAGGTCGAAGGGGCGGGCGAGGCGCCGGTAGTGCGGCTCGGTCAGCCGATGCGCATTGGCCCATTTGGTCGAGAAGTAGATCCCGTCCACGCCGCGCTTCACCACCGCCTCAATGAACGGGACGAAGGTCTCGGTGAAGACGCCGAGGGCGGAGGCGACCGCCTCCTCATCCGCATGGATGTGCTCGGCCAGCATCGCGCCGTTCTTGTCGGAAAGCTTGTAGGCGATGTCGAGCGGCAGGAAGACCGTCATGATCACCGGCACCGCATCGCCAAGCGCGCGCTTGACCAGGTCAATGGCCTGCAGCTGCTCAGCCAGCGCCGGCGTGCTCAACGGCAGCGGCCGGAGCTTGCGCCAGTCCTGCGGCGTAGCGATCGGCGAATGCAGCGTCTCATGCACCGTGTCGGCGCGCGTCGAGGGTCGGTGGCGGAAGCCGAAGCCCTCGGCATGGTAGCTGGCGCGCGCATGCAGCTTGCAGAAGTCCCAGTCGTAGCGCTGCTGGAACTCCACCATCACATCGGCGAAGGCCTCCGCGCTCATCTCGCGCAGGTACCAATGGCCCCAGGCACTGACCGGAACCCGGTCGGGATTGCCGCCACGCAGGGCGGCGTGCAGCCGGTCATGGCGATTCATCGCGTGCAAGTCCTGCGCATGGGGATGACTCCAAAGCCTGGGATGCGATGGACGGTATCGACTTGAATCCATCACATCAAAGTCCGTATTCTGATGATTCCATCACATTATGCTATGGATATGCATCGCCCGAATTCACGCCAGCTCGAAGCCTTCCGCGCCGTCCTGATGGCGGGCGGCATGTCCGCGGGGGCAAGGCTGCTGAACATCACGCAGCCGGCGGCAAGTCGCCTGATCCGCGATCTCGAGGCCGGGCTGGAACTGACGCTGTTCGAACGCCGCAACGGCCGCCTGGTAGTCACGCAGGAAGGCCGCGGGCTGCAGGGTGTCGTGGAACGCCATGTCGCGACGCTCGCCGAGGTGCTGGAGACCGCGCGCGGCCTGCGTGCGTCGCGCCTGGGGCAGTTGCGCATCGCGGCCGGCGCCAGCCTGTCGCTCGAAATGCTGCCGGCCCTGCTGGCTGCGCTGCTGCGGGACTATCCCCGTGATTCCGTGCGCATCGCCACGGCCACCGCCCGGGACGTCGCGGGCCTTGTTGCGCGCGGGGAGGCCGATATCGGCTTCGCCGCGGACGTCTCGGCCGACGCGGCGGCCAACCCGGGGGTCGAAGTGGAACACCTGCCGGGACCTGAGGCCGTCTGCGCCTTGCCGCCCGGCCATCGGCTGGCGCGCCGGCGGCGGATTGCCCTGGCCGAACTCCATGACGAGATGTTCGTCAGCTTCGGCGGCGACGGCGTCTTCCCGATCCGCATCGCCACCGCGCTGCAGGCCGCGGGGGTCGTGCCGCGCATCCGCATGGTGGCAAGCAACGCGGCAATGGCCGCCCGGGCGGTCGCGCAGGGCATCGGGCTCGCAATCCTGGATCCCTTCACCGGCGACATGCTGGCGACGCAGCGCTTGACGGTGCGTCCCATCGAACCGCCCCTGCCCTATGACCTCGCGCTGTTCCGTCCCTTGGGCGGCAGCACGTCCCCCTTGGCGGAGGCGTTCGCGACGCTGGTCACGGCGGCGGTTACGCAGCGTGCCGGCGGACAGCCCGGCACGGCGGCGAGCCATGCCGAATCGCGTTGCCCGTGATCGGCCGCCGCCCAATGAAGTCCGGCGAAGTCAGGCCGGCGGATGCCGGTGCCTGAGGGCGCGACAGGCATGGCCGGTTCCGCGGATCGGTCACGATCCGCGGGATCCGGCGTTGGGCAGCCACCATCGCGGCCATCCGGTTCACGCTTTCTCAACGTCCGCCGCATAGGCTGAGACGATGCAGATTGGACCCATAGCCCCCGTCCAGGGCATGCAGCGCGCGACGGAACAACTCGACCGTGCCGCCGCGACCATGGCCAGCCCGCAGCCCCAGGCGGCGCGCGGCAGCGACCCGTCGCCGGCGCCGCCCACCGGCAACCAGGGCCTGACCGCGGCGCAGGCCAGCGGCGACCTGGAAAGCGCGATGGCCGACGCGATCCAGGCCAGCCGGGCCTATGAGGCGAATGCCAGGGCGCTGGAACAGAACGACACGATCCAGCGCCGGGCGATCAGCCTCGGCGCTTGAGCACCAGAGTGGTCCACGGTCCGACATCGATGCGCCGTTCCATCACCAACCCGGCCCGCCGATGCGCCGCCAGCACCATCCGCACCTGGGTGCCGAGCAGCCCAGCCAGGATCGCCGTCCCGCGCGGCGCCAGATGCAGCGCCAAATCCTGCGCCATGGCGCATAGCGGCCGGGCCAGGATGTTCGCGAAGATGAGGTCGTAGCGCACGCCCTTCATCAGCCGTGGCTTCCAGCCATCGGCGAGGATGGTGCGCATCCGCCGCGGCACCAGCCCGTTCATGCGCGCATTCTGTTCGCAGACGCGCACGCTCCACGGTTCGATGTCGGTGGCGAGTGCCGTGCAGGGCAGCATCTTCACCGCCGCCATCGCCAGGATGCCCGAACCGCTGCCGAGGTCGCAGACCGTGCGCGGGCGGCGATGGGCGACGCCCTCGAAGGCGCGCAGGCAGCCTTGCGTGGAAGCGTGCTCGCCCGACCCGAAGGCCAACCCGGCATCGAGCTTCAGCACCACGCGACCGTAGGTCGGCGGGTCCGGCACATGGGTCGGGCGGATGATGAAGCGGCGGCCGACCGGCATTTCCGGGAAGGCCTGCACGGTGCGGGCGAGCCAGCCCTCGGCTTCCACCGGTGCCGCCTGCACCGCCGGCGGGTCGATGCCGGCGACCATGGCGGCGAGCGCGAGCGCGGCATCCAGTTCATCGTCATGCGCGCCGGCTTCCCGCACGCCTTCGATGCGCCAGGTGTCGGTCGGTTCGTCGCGGAACAGCGCGACGGTGGTGCAGACCTGTTGCAGCGCCGCCTCGAAGACCGGCACGGCATGTTCGGGCAGCCCGTCGATCACCAGGGCTTCCAGCGGCTCGGCACGGCGGCGGGACAGCGCGCCGGGGGCGTCAGGGCCTGACGGTCGCATCAGGTCTTCTCCACGAAACTGTCGAGCAGGCGCTTCTCGCCCGCCTTTTCAAACGCGATGTCGAGCCGGTTGTCGTCGATGCCGATGACGCGGCCATAGCCGAATTTCTGGTGGAAGACGCGCTCACCCACGGTGAAGGATGACGTCGTTGCGCGGGGCTTCACTTCCCAGGCACCGGCCTCGATCATCCGGCGTGGGCGCTGGGCGAACATGCCGCCGCCGGCGAAGACCGACGGGCCGCGCTGGGCGCGTTGCGAGGTGCCTTCGCGAATGATCTCGCTGGCGGGGAGTTCATCGAGGAAGCGCGAGGGGATCTGCGACTGCCAATTGCCGAAGATGTTGCGGTTGGCGGCATGGCTGATGACCGCCACCCGGCGTGCCCGCGTGATGCCGACATAGGCGAGGCGGCGTTCCTCCTCCAACCCCTTGTCGCCGGCCTCATCGACGCTGCGGCGGGACGGGAAGACGCCTTCCTCCCAGCCCGGCAGGAACACCATGTCGAACTCAAGACCCTTGGCGCCATGCAGCGTCATCAGGGAAACGCGCTCGCCTTCCGCATCGGCGTCATTGTCCATGACCAGTGCGACGTGTTCCAGGAACGCGCCGAGGCTTTCGTAGTCGGCCATGGCGCTGACGAGTTCCTTGAGGTTCTCCAGCCTGCCGGGTGCCTCGGGCGATTTGTCCTGCTGCCACATCGGCGCGTAGCCGCTTTCATCCAGCAGCGTCTGCGCCATCACGATATGGCCTTCGACTTCCAGCATCGCGCGCCAGCGTTCGAAGCCTTGCAGCAACTCACGCAGCGCCTCGCGCGCCTTGGCCTGCTTGATCGCGCCGGTTTCCAGCGCGCGCGCGGCGGCGAGGGCCAGCGGGATGGATTCCGCGCGCGCGATGCCGTGCATCGCCTGCATCGCGGTGTCGCCCAGCCCGCGTTTGGGCAGGTTCACGATGCGCTCGAAGGCGAGGTCGTCGGCGGGCTGTGCGACGACGCGGAAATACGCCATGGCGTCGCGGATCTCGGCGCGTTCGTAGAAGCGCGCCCCGCCGATGATGCGATAGGGCAGGCCGATCGCGATCAGCCGTTCTTCCAGCGAGCGGTTCAGGAAGCCGGCGCGCACCAGGATCGCGATCTCGCCCAGCGACTGGCCGTCGCGCTTCGCCGCCTCGATGCGGTCGCCGATCATGCGGGCTTCCTCGTCGCTGTCCCAGACGGAGACGACGGTGACCTTGTCGCCTTCCGCATCCGCGCGACCCGGGCGCAGCGTCTTGCCCAGGCGGTCGGTGTTCTTGGCGATCAGGCCGGAAGCCGCGGCGAGGATGTGGCGCGTCGAGCGGTAGTTGGATTCCAGCCGGACAATCTGCGCGCCGGGGAAGTCCTTCTCGAAACGCAGGATGTTCTCGATCTCCGCACCGCGCCAGGAATAGATCGACTGGTCGTCGTCACCCACGCAGCAGATGTTCCTGTGGCCCTGTGCCAGCAGCCGCAGCCAGTAATACTGCACCAGGTTGGTGTCCTGGTATTCGTCCACCAGGATGTAGCGGAATCGCCGGTGGTAGTCGGCCAGGATGTCCGGGTTCTTGCGCAGCAGCGTGACGACATGCAGCAGCAGGTCGCCGAAGTCGCAGGCGTTCAGCGCCTTCAGCCGGTCCTGATACGCCACATACAATTCGGTCGCGCGACCGCCGGCATAGTCGGTGTCCTCGGCCGGTGTCACGGCCTCGGGTTCCAGCCCACGATCCTTCCAGCGCTGGATGGCGGCCATCAGCCCGTTGACCGGCCAGCGCTTGGTGTCGATGCGCGCGGCTTCCATCACCTGCTTGAGCAGTCGGTTCTGGTCGTCGGTGTCGAGGATGGTGAAGTTGGAATTCAGCCCGACCTGCTCGGCGTGGCGGCGCAGCATGCGCGCCGCCAGCGCGTGGAAGGTGCCGAGCCACAGCCCCTCGGCCGGCTGGCCGAGGATGGCGGAGACGCGTTCGCGCATCTCGCGCGCCGCCTTGTTGGTGAAGGTGACGGCCAGCACCTGGTTCGGGAACGCCTTGCCCTGCAACAGGATGTGGGCGAAGCGCGTGGTCAGCACGCGCGTCTTGCCCGTCCCGGCGCCGGCCAGCACCAGCAGCGGCCCGTCCACGGCCTCGACCGCCGCGCGCTGTTCCGGATTGAGCCGGATGAGATAATCCGCGCCGCTCATGATGGGCCGTGCCCGTGGCGCCGGCGCACTGTCGTGACGAACAAAGGCAGGAGGCCCACCCCCTCCTGTCGACGTCGCTGCGCGATGCCGACGGGGCCCTGGGCAGGGGGAGTTCTCTCCCCCGTCTTCTTCGTCACTGGCAATTCCCCACCGACCCCGCCGCACAGATGCGGCGCCCATCCGTCCAGCGTGCCCCGCCCAGCATCGCCCCCGAAATGTTCGCCCCCGACAGGTTCGCCCCGGTCAGGTCGGCACCTGACAGGTCCGCGCGGAACAGCGTGGCGCGGCGCAGGTCGGCACCGGCGAGGATCGCGCGTTGCAGGTTCGCCCGCGTGAAGTCCGCGTTGCGCAGGGTGGCGCGCGACAGGTCCGCCCCGGTCAGGTCGGCGGAGACGAAGCGGGCCTCGATGGCATCGGCCTCGACCAGCTTCGCGCCGGTCAGGGTGGCGCGCTGGAAGGTGGCGTCGCGCAGCACGGCGCGGGACAGGTCGGCGCCGGCGAGTTCGCTTTCCTCCAGAAGGCAGCGCCGCCACACCACCTCGGGTGCCGGGGGGTCGGTACAGCCGGCCAGGGCGGGCCCGGCGAGAAGCAGGACCAGCCCCGCGACAAGGGTGGGCAGCGAGGATGGTGTGTGCACGCCATGGGATATAGAACCTTGCGCGAACTCCTCCAACCACTGGACGGCCTGCCCTGTCTCCGTTGCGTTTCCTGGAATGGTCGGCCCGTCGGGGTGGCGCGCTGCTGGCGGTGGGCATCTTCGCCGGGCTTTTCATCCCCCCGCTTGCCGCGGCGTTCCGCGATGTCGTGACCATCACGGTGGCCGGGCTGATGACGCTGGTGCTGCTGCGGGTCGATCCGGCGCAGGTGGTGGCGTATCTGCGGCGACCGGTGCTGGTGGCGGCGCTCACCTTCTGGCTGCTGCTGGCGATGCCGGTGCTGACCTATGCTGTGGCGATGGCGGCGGGGCTGGATGGGCCGTTGGGGGCGGCGCTGGTGATCAGCGCGACCGGCTGTGCGGCCACCTCCTCGCCGGCCTTCGCCAGGATGGTGGGGCTCGACGGGGAGATCAGTCTGGTCGTCGCCGTGGTGACGACGCTGCTGGTGCCTTTCACCGCGCCGCCGCTCGCCCTCGGCCTGATGGGCATCGACCTCGCGATCTCGCTGACCGGATTGATGATGCGGCTCGCGCTGGTGGTGGGGCTGCCACTGCTGATCTCGATCGCGATTCGCCAGGCGGTGGCGGCCTCGACGCTGAAGCGGGTCGGCCCGGCGGTGGATGGCGCGGTGGTATGGCTGGTCGTGCTGTACGGCTTCGGCGTGATGGACGGGATGCTGGCGCGGCTGATTGCCGAGCCGTCCTGGGTGCTGGGGGACCTCGCACTCGCCTTCGCCGGGAATTTCGGGATGAACGCGGTGACGGCCCTGGCCTTTTTCGCGGCTGGCAAGCGGCTGGCGCTGGCGGGGGGGCTGCTGGCGGGCAACCGCAACATGGCGCTGTACCTGGCGGTGCTGCCGGCGGCGACGGATGACCGAATCCTGCTGTTCTTCGCGCTGTGCCAGTTCCCGCTGTTCCTCAGCCCCTTCCTGTTGCGACCGGTCTATGCGCGGTTGCGGCCCGCCTGAAGCGAGACCGAAACGATCCGGCAAGGCGCCGGAACCACCTTCAGCCTTGGCAGAACGGCGCCGCCGCCACACAGTCGCGCCATGGGAATTCGTGCAAAATTGAACCTCGGCCTGCTGGTGGTCTTCGCGATCGCCTTCGTCGCATCCTGGTGGTTCCTCGACCGCCAATTCGTCGCCACCGCGCGGCAGGATGTGCTGCAGAACGCGCGCATCATGATGAGCGCGGCCAACGCCGTGCGCGTCTATACCGCTCGGGAGGTCCTGCCCGCCGTGCAGCGCGACAATGAAGACTGGATCGCCCCGGTCACCGTCCCCTCCTATGCCGCGCAGACCAATTTCCGCACGGTGCGCAACGACCACCCGGACTACACCTACAAGGAAGCCGCGCTGAACCCGACCAACCCGGCCGATCGCGCGCTGGACTGGGAAGCCGACTTCATCAACAGCTTCCGCAATACGCCAGGCCAGACCGAGTTGATCGGCGAACGCGAGACACCCAGCGGCCCGACCCTGACCCTCGCCCGGCCGATCACTATCCAGAACGAGGCCTGCCTGACCTGTCATTCCACCCCCGACCGGGCGCCGGCGCGCATGGTCGCCGCCTACGGCGCCGCCAACGGCTTCGGCTGGCGGATGGGCGAGACGGTGGGCGCGCAGCTGGTCTCGGTGCCGATGGCGCTGGCCCTGCGCAGCGCCCAGGCCAATCTGTACAGCGCCATGGCCATCCTGCTGGCGATCTTCGTCGGGCTGATGGTGGCGCTGAACCTGCTGATCCACGCCATCGTGATCCGGCCGGTCGGGCTGATGTCGCGCACCGCCACCGCGGTCAGCCTGGGGCAGCAGGATGCCGAGGAATTCCCCGCCAAGGGCCGCGACGAGATCTCGGAGCTCGGCCGGGCCTTCACCCGCATGCGGCGCAGCCTGGACCAGGCCGTGAAGATGCTCGGTGACTGATGCGCGGAACGGCGTCACGACCATGAGCGGCACCTCCGGCCTGCCCGCGGCCTTCGGGCGCTACCGGCCGCTCGAGGAACTCGGCACCGGCGCCATGGGCAAGGTCTACCTGGCGATCGATCCGCTGATCGACCGCCGGGTGGCGGTGAAGGTGATCAGCGCGCAGGGCCTGTCCGAGGAAGACCGCGCGGCCTTCCTGCAACGCTTCCGCACGGAGGTGCGCGCGGCCGCGCTATGCGCCCATTCCGCGATCGTCGCCGTGTACGACTTCGCCGATGACGGGCCGATGCCCTACATCGTCATGGAATACGTGCCGGGCACCACGCTGACCGCCCTGCTGCGCCGCCCGCCGGCCGAACGCACCGCGTCCGTGCCGGGACTGGTGACATCGATGATCGACGTGCTGGCCGGTCTGCACGCCGCTCATGCGGCCGGCGTCGTGCATCGCGACATCAAGCCGAGCAACATCATGATCACCCCGCAGGGCGCGGTGAAGATCACCGATTTCGGCATCGCCCGGCTGGCCAGTTCCTCGCTGACGCTGGTCGGCGACATGATCGGCACGCCTGGCTACATGGCGCCGGAACAGGCGCTGGGCCAGGCGGTGGACCACCGGACCGACCTTTTCGCCACCGCCGCCGTGCTGTTCGAGATCCTGCACGGACGCCCGCCATTCTCCGCCGGCACCATGGCCGAGACGCTGCTCCGCCTGACCGGCCCGGCGCCAGCCGATCTCGGCCCCCTCGCCGGGACCATGATGGGCGAGGTGCTGGCCCGCGGCCTGGCCAAGGACCCGGCGACGCGCTTCGGCTCGGCCGCGGAATTCGCCGAGGCGCTGGACCGTGCGCTGGCGCAGGAAGGCAACCCGCCGATCGATGCGACGCGCGTGCTGTCACCGGCGATGCGCGGATCGACCTCGGCCTTCCCGCGCTTCCCCTCGACGGCCGGGTTCCGCGGAACGGGCATGACGCTCGCGCCGACGGCCTTCGCCCTGCCCGCGGGGGCACAGGCGAAGGCGACCGAGGCCGTGGCCTTCCTGGTCGGGCCGATCGCCAAGGTGTTGGTGCAGAAGGCGGCGGCCAAGGCAACCAGCGCGGAGGAGTTCGTCAGCCTGCTGTGCGGGCATGTCGCGCCGGAGGAAGCGGCGGGGCTGCGGCGGAAGCTGTCATCGATGCTGTAGCGCGCCGCAGGCGCTTGCGTTGCCGGCGAAACCCGCGGAACTGTCGCTGCCATGGATGATGCCCATCAACGCGGGTCACCGCGACAGCCAGGCTCCTTCCTCTATCCAAGGCCAGCCATTGCCGCGGCGGCGCCGCCCGGCGAGGCCGTCGCCATCATCCTGCGCACGCGCAACCGGCCCTTGCTGCTGGGCCGCGCCTTGGCGGGCATCACGGGCCAGACCCATGCGGCATGGCACCTGTATGTTGTGAATGATGGGGGCGATCCGGCTGCGATCGACGCCCTGCTTCGCCGGCACGGGTCGGCGCTGGCCGGGCGCGTCAGCGTCATCCATCGCGACGCGCCGCCGCACGGTCCTTGGCCGGCCGCCCAGGCGGGCCTCGACGCCATCGGGCGCGAGGGCGTGGTTTGCCTGCATGACGATGACGACAGTTGGGAACCCGGCTTCCTGGCGGCCGTCACCGGCTTCCTCAATGACCCCGCCCATGCCGGCTTCGTGGCCGTCAGCACCGGTTGCACCCTGATCGAGGAGGAGATCGCCGGCGAGACCGTCACCGAACGCTGGCGCTGCCGTTGGCCACATGGCCGTGGCCTAGTGGATCTCAGCGCCGCACTGACGGATGCGCAGATCCCGCCCATCTGCCTCGCCTTTCGCCGGGACGCGTTGTTCGAAGCCGGCGGCTTCGACGCGCGGCTCCGATTCGCGGGGGATTGGGAAGCGCTGCTGCGGCTGCTGCTGCTGGGCGAGATCGGCCATGTCGATGCGGTGCTCGCCAGCTACCACCACCGGGTGCGTGGGTCGGGCGAAGCCTATGGCAATACGGTGGTCGAACAGCAGCCGGCACGGCGCGAACAGCTGATCCTGCTGCGCAACGCCATGCTTCGGGCCGGATTGCACGGTAGGCCGGAAACGCTGGGGCTGCTCCAGGCATTGCTGACCGCCCAGGCGGAGGTCGATCCGCGGGCGCGGCTCGACGCCCTGGTCACGGAGATTGCCGCAGCGCGCAACGAGGCCGCAGCCGCGCGTGCCGCTGCCGAACAGGCCGCAACCGCCGCGGCGTCGGAGCAGGCGGGAAGGCTGGAGGCGCTGCGGCACGACCTCGCGGCCTTGCATGCCGGGCTTGCCGCCCGCTTCGACCGAATCGACGCGGATCTAGCCGAACTGCGCAAGGTGGCGGGATGGCACCGCACCCTGCTGCGCCCGCTGCGCTTCGCCTGGCACAGCGCGCTGCCGTTGCGCCGCGTGGTGGCCCGGGCCCGCGGCCGATCCGCCGATGCCGCCTCGCTCGCCCCGGACACCCCACCGCCACCCCCGCCGCCGCTGAGCCCCCGGATGTTGCGGATGCTGGATTGGCCGGTGATCGGGCCGCGCCTGCTGCGGCGCGAACTCGTCCGCCGTTTCATCAGCCACCACGGGCGGGCGCCGGAACTCGACCCGCCGCGCGGATTCAACGCCCATATGGTCGCCCGCATCCTGCGCGACCGCGACCCGCGGCTGAAGATCATCAGCGACAAGTTCGCGGTGCGGGAGGTGGTCCGGGCCGCACTTGGGGATGCCGTGCTGGTGCCGCTGCTCGGCGCCTGGGATGATCCGCGGACGGTGCCATGGGACAGCCTGCCCCTGCCCTTCATGATGAAGCCGAGCCATGCCTCCGGCCTCACCCATGCCGTGACCCGGCCGGACCAGATGCAGGCCGACTATCTCACCGCCCTGGCCTGCGAGTGGCTCGCCCATGATTACTACGAGTCGAGCCCCGAATGGGGCTATCGCGGCATACCGCGCCGCCTGCTCATCGAACCGCTGCTGAAAGGCGCGGATGGCGGGGCCCCGCTGGAGGCCCAGGTATTCACATTTGGCGGGCGCGTCACCCATATCCGCATCTGCACGGGGCCGATACGTGGGCCCGGCCGAACGAACAACTGGTTCGATACACGGTGCATGCCGTTGCCGATCAGCCAGAACTACCCGACCGGCAGCTATCGGCTGCAACCCGAGTTGGCGGAACGGCTGACCACCATGGCGACGGTTCTCGCCGCCAACTACGCCCATCTGCGGGTGGACTTCCTGGTGACGGCGGACGGGCCGCGCTTCGCGGAACTGACCCCCTACACCGGCGCCGGGGCATCGAAGTGGGACCCGCCGGAGGTCGACCTGGAGTTCGGGCGACTGTGGGATGAAGGCGCGGCGCGGATCGCCGGACTGTAAAGCGACGCCGCCGAAAGCGGCAAGGCCGTGTTTCCGGCCCCGTCACGCCTCACCCCGCCTTCGGCCGCGCCCCCAGGATATGCGCGATGGCGTAGGTCAGGTCCGGCCGGTTCAGCGTGTAGAAGTGGAACTCGTCCACCCCATTGGCCTGCAGCAGCCGCACCTGCTCGGCCGCGACCACGGCCGCGACCATGCGTCGCGTCTCCGCATCCTCGTCCAGCCCTTCGAACAGCTGCCCCATCCAGCCCGGCACCGACGCCCCGCACATGGCGGAAAACCGCTGGACGGACCCGAAATTGGTCACCGGCATGATGCCAGGGACGATCGGCACAGTGATCCCGGCCGCCAGGCACCGGTCGAGGAAGCGCAGATACACCTCGGCATCGAAGAAATACTGCGTGATCGCCCGTGTCGCCCCGGCGTCGATCTTGCGCTTGAGGAAATCGAGGTCGGCATCGGCCGACACGGCCGCCGGATGCACCTCCGGATAGGCGCCGACGCTGATCTCGAAATCGCCGATCCGTTTCAGACCGCGCACCAGATCCTCGGCCTGGGCGTAGCCGCCCGGATGCGGTTCATACCGCTCGGACCCGGCCGGCGGGTCGCCGCGCAGGGCGACGATGTGGCGCACCCCCGCCTCCCAGTACCGGCGGGCGACGGCGTCCACCTCATCGCGCGTCGCACCCACGCAGGTCAGGTGCGCCGCGGGCGTCAGCGTGGTGTCGGAAACGATGCGCGCCACCGTCGCATGGGTGCGTTCCTGGGTGGTCCCGCCGGCGCCATAGGTGACGGACACGAAGCGCGGCCCCAGCGGCTCCAGCCGCCGGATGCAGGCCCAGAGCTGTTCCTCGAGCTTGTCCGTCTTGGGTGGGAAGAATTCGAAGGACAGGCGCGGCGCGGGCATGGCGGCAGGCGCCGGCAGGCCGGCCACGCGCGGGCCGGTCAGCCAGCGGGCCAGGGTTCCGCTCAAGGCCTGGTTCATCTCTCACCTTCCCCATTCGCTGCCGCCGGGTCGCGGCGGGCGGTTCCTCTCGCCCGTCCCGGCCGGGCTGGCAAGCCATCGTCATGCGCTGCCGCGCAGCGAATCGACGCCGCGCGGCCAATCCGTCCTAGGATGGGGTGCGCGGTCGCGCCGGCAATCCCCCGGTCCACAGGGTGGAACCCGGCGCGCACGTCACCACGTCACATGGCATCAACAGCGGTTCCAAGGGCCTGCGAGACATTGTATTCCGCCCCCATGTTTCTCTCCCGATCCGGCCTGGTGCGCGCCACCATGCTCGCCGCGGCCCTGATGGCCAGCGGTTGCGCCACCCGCCCCGGGGATGACGACCCCGAGGGCCAGGCGGAATTCCGCGAAACCAACGATCCGCTGGAACCCACGAACCGCGCGATGTTCGAGGTGCATGAGGCGATCGACCGGAACGTGCTGCAGCCTGTTGCCGAGGCCTATCGCGACCTGATGCCGCAGGGCATCCGCGTCGCCATCCGCAATATCCTGGGCAATCTGCGCGCGCCGGTGATCCTCGCCGGCGACCTGCTGCAGGGGAATATTCCGCGGGCGCGCATCACCCTCGGCCGGTTCATGGTCAATTCCACCATCGGGGTCGGCGGCATCATCGATGTCGCCCGCGAATGGGGCGTGCCCGGCCATACCGAGGATTCCGGCCAGACGCTGGCGGTCTGGGGGGTCGGCGAAGGGCCGTACCTGTTCATCCCGCTGTTCGGCCCGTCCAACCCGCGCGACGTGGTGGGCCAGGCGATGGATTTCGCCATCAACCCGCTGTCCTGGTTCGGCCAGGGCGTGCTGGTGGACGTCGCCGGCTGGACGCAGCTCGGCCTGACCGTGGTGGACACGCGCGAGGCGCTGCTGGAACCCATCGACCAGGTCCGCGCCACCTCGCTCGACCCCTATTCCACCCTGCGCTCGGCCTATCGGCAGCGGCGCGGCTATGAAATCCGCAACGAGGAGGAGCGCGGCCGCGTTGTGGGCCCATCCGGCGTCACCGGCTTCGGCCAGGGTGTCACCGGACCGGCCGGCCCCGATGCGCGCCCCCCCACGCAATGACTCGGCAACCTGGAATGGCTCACTATATGACCGCCATGAACAGACGGCTCCTCCTCTCCGCCCCCTTGGTCGCCGCCGCCCTGGTGGGGCTGCCAAGCCCCGGGCAGGCACAGGTCGACCCCAGCCGCGCCACCGCCTTCATCCAGGGCGCGGGCAACGAGCTGGTGGCCGCAATCAACGACCCGCGGCTCGACCTCGCGACCCGGCGGGATCGCGTGGCCGCCACGCTGCGCCGCACCATCGACGTCGAAGGCACCGGCCGCTTCATCCTGGGCCGCTACGCCAGGCAGGCGAGCGCCGCGGAACTCGCCGAATACAATCGGCTGTTCGATGACATCATCGTGCGCAATCTGTCGGCACGCTTCGGCGAATACCGCGGGGTGAAATTCTCGCTCGGCCGCAGCCAACAGCGGACCGAGGAGGACGTGCTGGTCAACACCATCGTCGAACGGCCCAGCACCCCGGCCTTTTCGCTCGACTGGCGGGTCAGCGAGGTGGGTGGCCAGCCGCGCGTCGTGGATGTGATCGCCGAGGGAACCTCCCTGCGGCTGACCACGCGCAGCGAGTATTCGGCGGTAATCCAGCGCAATGGCGGGCGGGTGGCGTCCCTGCTGGAGGCGATGCGCAACCAGATCGCCCAGTTGGCAGCCCGCGAGGGCCGTGGCTGACGGGCATAGGCCTGCCGCGAGCCGGCCGGCTTCGCCGGGTGCGCTACGTCGCCGCCTTCCGCGTCTATCAATGGGATGCGGACATCGCGGCCTTGGCGGAGCGCTTCTTCGCCAATTGCCGTTCCGCCCGCCAGGTCGTGCTGGCCGACACCACGCATGGCCCGTTGCCGATCACGCCCTATGAGGTGGTGAACCACACGGCGGCAACGCAGCAGGCTGGGCTGCTGGAATACCCGCCCAACCGGTCGCTCTGGTACAATGTTGATTATGGGCCGTATTTCGTGCGGCAGGCCCTGCCGGACTACGATTGCTACCTCATCGCGGAATCCGATGTGGCGGTGAATCTCGACCTCGAGCCGATGGTCGCGCGCTGCATCGACGAAGGCATCGACATCGTCGCCCATGATGTGAAGCCCGCCGAACCCGGCTGGCCGTGGTACGGGGCCGGCGCTGCGCTGTACGCTGAACCGTGGCAGGCCCTGCTGTTCATGATGGTGTTGTCGGGCCGCGCGCTCGACCACCTGTTCGCCGAACGGCAGCGCCTGACGCGCGAATACCAGGCCGGACGCCTGGCCCGGTGGCCGTTCTGCGAAGTCTTCGTGCCCTCGGTCCTGAAGGCCGGCGCGTTCCGCTTCGCCCCGGTCGATGCCTTCGCCGATACGCGGCACCTGCGCTACCGTCCGCGGCTCGACATCGATGACTGGCGGGCCAACCGTCCGGGCAGCCTGGCGCATTCGGTGCTGGGGCGGCAGGCCTATATCCGGGACATGGTGGGCGCCCATGATCCACGCGGCTGGTTCGATCCGCAGGGCCGCCTGCGCCGGCTGCTGGCGCCCTACCGGCTGGCCGACTACGCCGAGGCCCTGCAAGGGCGCCTGGCGCTGCTGCCGGATGGCTCGGCCCTGATGCCGCTTCTGCAGGCCGCGCTGGCAACAGAGGCGGCGGCCCGCGATGTCCTGCCCGGCAAGCCGGCGCTGGTCAGTTCCGTCTCCCGCTGGTCACGGCACCAGGATCCCGCGCGCGAGGCCGCCGGCGCGACCGAGGCCGAAGGGTACGAAGACTGCGGCTTCCATACCGACATCGAGGATTCGCCCTGGTGGATGGTTGCGCTCGGCTCGCCGCATCAGCTCTCGCGGCTCGAGATCGTGAACCGGTGCTCCCACCCGCATCGGCTGGGTCGCTTCGTGATCGAGGCATCGGACGATGGCACGCATTGGTCGATCGTGCATGAGCACGGATCCGGGCCGGCGCCGTCCTCGAATCCGGCGGCGCCGCATGTCGTGACCTTCGCACCGCCACTGCGCACCGCCTGGCTGCGGCTGCGCAAATGCGATCGCGGCTTCCTGCATCTGCGCTGCATCAAGGCCTTCGGGACACCCCAGGATCATGTTGCCTCCGCATGCCGTGGAAGCCATGCTTCCGGCCGTTTTGAGGGCGACACCATGACAGCGCTGACCATCCAGGATCTGTTCGCCGAGAAGGCCGAGATCGCGGCGAAGCGAAAGGCCGAGGCCGATGCGGCCGAAGCCCAGCACAAGGCAGACCTCGCCGCCTTTTCCGAACGTGTGCAGACCTATGAGATCACCGATGACGACCGCGCGCGCGCCATCAAGCGCATCCGGCGCGCCTTCGATGCCGGCGAACGCGAACTGATGCTCGTGAAGTTCCCATCCGTCCTGTGCGAGGATGGTGGCCGGCGCATCAACAACCATCTCGAAGGTTGGCAGGACACGCTGCCGGGCGTCTACCAGAAGATCTATCATTGGTGGGAGAAGGAACTGAAGGCCGGCGGCTTTACCTTCTCGGCCCGCGTGATCGACTTCCCCGGCGGGATGCCGGGCAATGTCGGCGTGTTCATCGGATGGCCGGAGAGTCTCGGTTAGACCCTAGGCGGCCGGCCTCCGCCGGCCCTTCCTGCACGCCGTGCTCCGCCTGCATCGGGGACGACTGACGGTCCGACCGTGGCCGCGCCTTGTGCTCCCTGCCCGATGCATGCGCATCGGGCCAAGGAGGATCGCGCAGCATCAGCCCAGGCTCAGCTACGGCTTTCGAACATCATCATGCGGTGGCCCTGGTGGCGGAATTCGCCGGCCGGGGTCATGCCGATATCGGTCAGCACGGCGCGGGAGGCGACGTTCTCCTCCCGCGCCACGGCGATGATGCGGGGCAGGCCGGCGCGATGGGCGAAGGCGATCGCAGCCTTCGCCGCTTCGCGCGCGTAGCCCTTGCCACGGCATTCCGGCCACAGCGCGTAGCGCAGCGCGACGCCGCGCCCGTCGGGTCGTTCCATGAAGCCGCAGATGCCCAGGAAGTCGCCGGTCTCGCGTTCGAAGACGCACCAGGTGCCGTAGCCACGCACTTCCCAGAAGTCGTGATCGTCCTCGAGTTCCTCGCGCGCGCGTTCGGCCGACCGCACGCCATGCAGCATCCAGCCGAAGACGCGCTCATCCCCCTTGAGGCGGATGAGGTCCGGCAGGTTCTCCTTGCCCGGCGGGATCATCATCAGCCTTTCGGTGTTGACGATCCGTGCCGAGCGCAGCGGCATCATGCTCGCGCTCAAATGCGGCCTCCGCCTGGGGGCTTCGACTGCCGCGCCAGGACTGCCCTGGTGACAGACGGAAAAAGGAGGGGGCGCGGGGGAGTTCTCTCCCCCGTCTCCTTCACCGTGCGAGTGGCTTGTACTTGATTCGATGAGGGTCGGTTGCCGCGTCGCCGAGTCGACGTCGCTTGTCCTCTTCGTAGCTTTCGAAATTCCCCTCGAACCACTCGACGTGGCTGTCCCCTTCGAAGGCGAGGATGTGCGTCGCGAGCCGGTCGAGGAAGAAGCGATCGTGCGAGATGATGACGGCGCAGCCGGCGAATTCCATCAGCGCGTTCTCCAGCGCCCGCAGCGTCTCGACGTCGAGGTCGTTGGTCGGTTCGTCGAGCAGGAGCACGTTGTGCTCCTTCTTCAGCATCTTCGCGAGGTGGACGCGGTTGCGCTCGCCGCCCGAGAGCGAGCCCACCCGCTTCTGCTGGTCGCCGCCCTTGAAGTTGAAGGCCGCGCAATAGGCGCGCGAGGGCACGGACCGCTTGCCGATGGTGATGACGTCGTCGCCGCCGGAGATTTCCTGCCAGACCGACTTGGTGTCATCCAGCGTGTCGCGGCTCTGGTCCACATAGCCGAGTTGCACGCTGTCGCCGACGGTCATGGTGCCGGCGTCGGGCTGCTCGCGCTGCATGATCATCTTGAACAGCGTGGTCTTGCCCGCGCCGTTCGGCCCGATGACGCCGACGATGCCGCCCGGCGGCAGCTTGAAGGACAGGTTGTCGATCAGCAGCCGGTCGCCATAGCCCTTCGAGACGCCATCGGCGACGATGACGGTGTTGCCCAGCCGGGGCGCGGGCGGGATGGCGATCTCGGTCGGGTCGGGCGCCTTGTCCTGGGACGCGCGCAGCAGGTCCTCATAGGCCGCGATGCGCGCCTTGGACTTCGCCTGGCGGGCGGAGGGCGACCGCCCGATCCAGTCGCGTTCCTCGGCGAGTTGGCGCTGGCGACTGCTCTCCTCGCGTTCCTCCTGCGACAGGCGCTTGCGCTTCTGTTCCAGATACGTCGAGTAGTTGCCTTCGTAGGGAATGCCGCGGCCGCGATCGACCTCGAGGATCCAGGATGTGACGTTGTCGAGGAAGTAGCGATCGTGGGTCACGATCAGCACCGTGCCCGTATAGGCCTTCAGCGTCTGTTCGAGCCACGACACGGATTCCGCATCGAGGTGGTTGGTCGGTTCGTCGAGCAGCAGCATGTCCGGCTTTTCGAGCAGCAGCCGGCACAATGCGACGCGGCGGCGCTCGCCACCCGACAGGTTGGTCACCGCGGCATCGGGCGGTGGGCAGCGCAGCGCATCGAGCGCGATCTCGACCTGGCGATCGATCTCCCACCCATTGGCGGCGTCGATCTTCTCCTGCAGGTCGGCCTGCTCGGCGAGCAGGGTGTTCATCTCGTCTTCGGTCATCTCCTCGGCGAATTTCTCGGAGATCTCGTTGAAGCGCGCCATGGCGGCGTTGAGCTCGGCGAAGGCAAGGCGGACATTCTCGCCGACCGTCAGGTTGGGGTCGAGTTCCGGTTCCTGCGATAGGTAGCCGACGCGCACGCCCTCGGCGGCCCAGGCTTCGCCGCCGAATTCCTTGTCCTGCCCGGCCATGATGCGCATCAGGGTGGATTTGCCGGCGCCGTTCGGGCCAAGCACACCGATCTTCACCCCCGGCAGGAAGGACAGGGTGATGCCTTTGAAGATGTCTCGCCCGCCCGGATAGGACTTGGTGAGGTCTTTCATCACATAGACGTACTGGTAGGCGGCCATGGGGCGGGGAACCTGTGACGGAGGGGGTTGCCCGGGGTTCTACGGCCAGCGGAAGGGCGCGCCAAGGCGGGGGCTTGCATTAGGTGCATATACGCCTATTTTACACGCCATGATCCCGCCCCGCCCCGATGGCTGCAGCTGCCATGGCCTGCGCAAGGCGACGCGCCACCTGAACCAGCATTATGACCGGCATCTGGCGCCATCCGGCCTGAACATCGGCCAATACGCGCTGCTCTCGACGCTGGCGCGGCGCGGCCCCATCGCACCGGGTGCCTTTGCCGAGGTGATGGCGATGGACCGCACCACCATGGGCCGCAACCTCCAGCCCCTGGAACGGGAGGGGCTGGTCGCCATCACGGTCGACCCTACCGACCGGCGCGGGCGACTGGTGTCGCTGACCGCCGAGGGCCAGGCCCGTCTCGTCGCGGCGCGGCCGTTGTGGTCCGCCGCCCAGACCGCATTCGAGACCAGCTTCGGCATGGACCAGGCGCAGGCGCTGCGGACCCTTCTCGCCGAGCTCATTGCCACCGACCTCATCCCGGCGCCCTGACGCCGCACAGGACAGGATCCAACGCCATGCTGTCGGCCCCCCTTGCCTCTGCCCTGGCCCGTCGCGGCATCCACTACGGCTGGGTGATGGTGGCGCTGACCTTTCTGGTCGCGCTGTCCTCCTCCGGCGCGATGGGGGTGCAGGGGGCGCTGCTGCTGCCGCTGCAACGTGAATTCGGCTGGGAGACCGGGACGATCTCCGGCGCGCTGGCGCTGCGGCTGCTGCTGTTCGGGGTGATGGCGCCGTTCGGCGCAGCGCTGCTGCAACGCTACGGGCTGGTCCGCATGGTGGTGCTGGCGATGACGCTGGTGGTCGTGGGCTGCCTGCTGTCCCTGCGCATGACCACGACCTGGGAGCTGTGGCTGTACTGGGGCGTGATCACCGGCCTCGGCACGGGGATGACGGCGCTGATCCTCGGCGCGACGGTGGCCAACCGGTGGTTCGCCCAGCGGCGCGGGCTGGTGATCGGGGTGCTGACGGCGGCCGCGGCGGCCGGGCAATTGGCGCTGCTGCCGCTCGGGGCGTGGCTGGCGCAGGACCAGGGCTGGCGCGTCGCGATGGTGCCGGGCCTCGTTGTCTGCGCCGCCGCCACGGTATTGATGGCGCTGTTCGGCCGCGACCACCCGTCGGATCTCGGCCTCGCGGCCTATGGCGAGACCGCGGTCACGCCGCCGGCCGCACCCACCGGCAACCCCGTGCGCACCGCCTTCGCCACGCTGGCGGACGCGTCGGGCTCCAAGGTCTTCTGGATCCTGTTCGCCACCTTCCTGATCTGCGGCCTGTCCACCAACGGACTGATCCAGACGCATTTCATCCCGCTCTGTGCCGATTTCGGCATGGCGGAGGTCCAGGCTGCCTCGGTGCTGGCGATGATGGGCGTGTTCAACTTCATCGGCACCGTCGCCTCGGGCTGGCTGTCGGACCGCTACGACAACCGCAAGCTGCTGTTCTGGTATTACGGGCTGCGCGGGCTGTCGCTGCTGTGGCTGCCGTCGAGCACCTTCTCGCTCTATGGCCTGTCGATCTTCGCGTTGTTCTACGGGCTCGACTGGATCGCCACGGTGCCGCCGACGGTGCGGCTCGCCGGCCAGGCCTTCGGGCGGGACAAGGCGCCGCTGGTGTTCGGCTGGGTGTTCGTGGGCCACCAGGTGGGTGCCGCGATCGCCGCCTTCGGGGCGGGGCTCAGCCGCGATGCGCTGGCCTCCTACCTGCCGGCCTTCTACCTGGCGGGGGCGGCCTGCCTGGTGGCGGCGGTGATGGTGCTGGGGGTGCGGGCCCGGCAGGCGGCCGCGCCGGTGCCGGCAGCCTGACGCGCGGCGGTTCCCGTCGCATTGCCTGCGGCGGATGAACGCCGCGCGGCGACGGGCATGGGCCCGGCAGGACTCGAACCTGCAACCAAACCGTTATGAGCGGTCCGCTCTGACCATTGAGCTACAGGCCCATGCGGGTGCCTGATTGCCTCTACCGGCTGAGGAAATCAAACCCCGCCGACCAGAGCGCCGGTCGGGTGAGCATCAGCCAGACAATCGCCAGTACCGCGGTGAAGGCCGGAACGCCGCAGGCGAAGCAGATGCGGAACAAGCGATTGTAGGCCGCCGGCAGCGCCTGCCCCGCCTGGGCCGTGACGCGCGCCAGGTCGCGCAGCCGGATCTGGATCACCACCACCGGCAGCCAGAACATGCCCGTCAGCACGTACAGACCCAGCGAGACCAGGATCCACGGCTCGCCGAGGCTCCAGCCGATCTCCCACGCCAGCAGCGCGCCGGTGACGGGCTGCAGCACCACCGCCGTGGCGGTGAAAACGGTGTCGGCCAGCACCACCGTGCCGGCGACATGCGCGATCAGCGCGGCCTGGCGCGTCCGGTGCGCCATCAGCATGAAGAACGCGATGCCGGCACCGGTGCCGAGCAGCACGGCGGCGCCGATCACATGCAGCCAGCGGAGGATCTCCGCGGCCACGCTCACCGATCCTCGGCCAGGGCAAGCAGCGCCGCGGCGGGCAGCATAGCCGGCAGCACCTTGACCAGCGGCCCGAGCGGATCGGCCCAGAGGTCCGGCGCCAGCAACGTGCCACCGAGCAGATAGCCGGCGCTCGTCGCCAGCATGCCGAAGGCCGCCAGAGGCATGGTCCGGCGCAGCAGCACCAGCGCGCCGAGGGCGAGATCGACCGCCGCGCCGCCGACAACGAAGGCGCAGGCCGGCGCTTCCGCCAGGCCGCGCGCGGTCAGCACGGCGGCCGCCGCTTCGGGCCGCGCCAGGGCGATCGCGCCGGAGGCCAGCCAGAAGGCCGCCAGGCCGGCAACCAGCACCGGCCGCAGCAGCCACAGCCGCCCGAACCAACGTTCCTGCACGGTGGCAGGGTGGCGGCGCAGGGTCTCCGCCAGCGATGCGACGGGCCGCCCGTTCGCCGCCGCCCAGGCAGCGGGGTCGCCGAGGACGCCGCGCGCGATCTCGGCGAGCGCCGTGCTGCGCAGCGGGGCCCGCCAGCCGAGGCGGCCGAGGAGGTCGCAAATTCGCCCCGCCACATGCGCCAGCGCCGCCGGGGCCGGCCAGATTCGCAAGGGCCGCCGCCCGCTCCAGCCACGCAGCGCGATCACCAGGGCCGCCAGGCTGTGGCTCTCCGCCTCCACCAGATCGTACTGGCGCCGGTCCGGGAGGCGACCCTCGGCGGCGGCCAGCACGGCATCCGCCACATCACCGACCCCGACGGTCTGAAGGCGGGCATCAGAGAAGGGCAGCGGCAAGGGCAGCCAGGCAGGCCATGCCGCCAACGCCCGCAGCAGCGCAGTGGCGCCATAGGCTGTCGGCGCCCAGACCAGGCCCGGCCGCAGCACGACCCAACCGAGGTCCAGCCGCGCCAGCGCCGCATCCGCGGCGGCCTTGCTGCGCATGAACAGCGTCGGCGCATCCGCTGCGGCGCCGGCGGCGGAAACCTGCACCACACAGCGGGTCCCGGCGGCCGCGCAGGCCTGCCAGAGCGCCAGCATCGCCGTTTCCTGCACCGCGCGGACGTCGTCGCGCCGCCCGTCCTGCAAGGCGCCGGCGCAATTCACCGCCACATCCATGCCGGAGATCACCAGTGCCCAATCCTCGGGCCGGACGCAGGCGGCAATGTCCCGCGCGACCAAGGTGATATGCGGACGGGCCCGAGCCGCCGACGCGACGTTCCGGCCCAACCCGGTCACGGCATGGCTGGCCGCGGCCAGCCGGTCCACCACCGCGCTGCCGATCAGCCCATAGGCCCCCAGCACGAGGATGCGCAGCGCCACGCTAGCCCGCGAGAAAATCCAAGGCCGCGATGGCATGGACGCGGGCAACCGCCTCCAGCTCGGCGATGTCGGCCCATTCATCGGCGCCGCCCATGTTGTGCGGCGTCGGACCGTAGACCACGGTCGGCAGGCCCGCCATGCGGAACCAGCGGGCATCGGACCCGCCGACGCGCATGTTCACCGCGACGGTCCCGCCGAGCACCTCCTCGGCCGCCGCATGGGTGCGACGGACGATGGCGGCGGCGGGGTCGGTATGGTTCGGCTCGAATCGGCGCAGCACGCGCCAGGTGACGCCGGGCAGCGAACCCAGGCCCCCGGCCAGCGCCGCCTCGGCTTCGGCGCATGTCACGCCAACCGGCAGACGGATGTCGCAGGCCGCACGCGCCGAGGCCGGCACCAGGTTCGGCGCGGTGCCGCCCTCGATACGGCCGATGTTCACGGTGACGGCCGACAGCACCCGCGCCTCGCCCGCCCCTGCCAGGGGCTCGCTGATTGCCCGCGCGGCGGCGATGGCGGCCGTGACGGACGGCGGCGCGCCCACCGGCAGGTCGCGCAGCGCCGATACGGCATCGAGCGCGACCCGCAGCCTGTCGATGGCATTGTCCCCCAAATGGACATGGGCGCCATGGGCGGCGGTGCCCGCGGCCTCGACCTCGATCCACAGGAAGCCCTTTTCGCCAAAGCGCAGCACGCGGGGGCTGCCCGCATCGCCGATGATCACCGCACCCGCCCCCGCCAGGCCGGGGACGTGGTCGAGCAGCCACTTGGTCCCCAGCGGGCCCATGCTTTCCTCATCGCCGGCCAGCGTCAGCACCGCTTCCCCCCGCCAGGCGGCGCGGTGGCGCGCCAGCAGGGCGAAGGCGAGCATCGAGGCGGCGATGCCGCCCTTCATGTCGGCCGCGCCCCGGCCATACAGACGCCCGTCGCGGGCCTCCCCGCGCAGCGGGTCAACGGTCCAGGGCAGCGCCTCATTGACCGGGTAGGTGTCGAGATGGCCGTTGAAGGCGAGCAGCGGACCCGGCCCGGCACCGGCGATCCTGGCCACCAGGTTGGTCACCTCGGGCGACGTGGCATGCAGCGTGACCTCGGCCTCCGGCGCCAGCTCCCGGACCAGGGCGGCGGCCTCCTCGGCGCAGGCGCGGACATCGCCGGGCGGGTTGGGCGACGGTACCGCCATCAGCCGGCGGGTCAGGGCCACCACCTCCGGCGCGCGGGCGGCGACTTCGGTGGCAAAGGCAAGGTGGGCAGCGTCGGGGTGAGGCATGGTCCGAGCCTCGCCGCCGCGGCCCCGCCGCGCAACCCATGCTGCACTGCGATTGGCCGCGGCGTCCCACTCTGCTACCAGCCGCCGCGAATTCTCTTGGAGATCCATTCCATGCGCATCGACGCCATCGCGATCGGCAAGAACCCGCCCGAGGACGTCAACGTCATCATCGAGGTGCCGGTCGGCGGCGAGCCCATCAAGTACGAGATGGACAAGGAAGCCGGCACGCTGTTCGTCGACCGCTTCCTGTACACGCCGATGCGGTACCCGGGGAATTACGGCTTCGTGCCGCATACGCTGTCGGAAGACGGTGACCCGATCGACGTGCTGGTGGCCAATACCCGCCCCATCATCCCTGGCGCCGTCATCAACGTCCGCCCGGTCGGCGTGCTGCGCATGGAAGACGATGGCGGCGGGGACGAGAAGATCATCGCGGTGCCGTCCGCCAAGCTGACGCAGCGCTACGCCCATGTGCAGAACCACACGGACCTGCCGCAGATCACGCTGGCGCAGATCCAGCACTTCTTCGAACACTACAAGGACCTGGAACCCGGCAAGTGGGTGAAGGTGCTGGGCTGGGGCGGGGCGGAGGATGCGCGGCGGCTGATCGTGGAAGCGATCGAGCGGGCAAAGAAGTAAAGGCGAAGAGGGGCGCCGCCCCTCTCCGAACCTCACCCCGCCAGGGGCCAGCGGGCCCCTGCACCGCGTTCTTTTGACAGCCCGCCATTGATGCCGCAGGCGATTTTTGGGCGGCAATACCTAATATCCGACGTTGCCTGGCGCCCGAAAGGCAACCCACCCATCCCCGGCACCAAAATCCCGCATTCCAAAGGCCCGTTGGCCTTTGGTGGGGGGAGGTCCGGAGGGGGGCAAAGCCCCTCTCCGCCGCACCCATTGAAATTTGATGATATTCCTATATCGCGCCCGGACCAGCCTTCGGGGACGACATCCCGTCCCGTTGCGCGCTCTCCCATTCCCCCTCTAGCCTTCGGTTTGGCCTGCGAAAGACGGGTCGTGGCGGCGAGGTGCCGCTGATGTTCGAGGGGGAGTCCGCGATTTGTTGACCGTTTGGCTGATCATCGTGATCGCGCTGGGGGCGTGTTCCGTCGCCTATGGCGTGTACACCGCCAAGGATGTGCTCTCCCGCGACCCGGGCAATGAGCGCATGCAGGAGATCGCGCAGGCGATCCAGGAAGGTGCCAACGCCTATTTGAAGCGGCAATACACCACCATCGCCATCGTCGGCGCGGTGCTGTTCGTACTGGTCGCGTGGCGGCTCGGCATGACCGTCGCCATCGGCTTCCTGTTGGGTGCGGTGCTGTCGGGCGCGGCGGGTTTCATCGGCATGAACGTGTCGGTGCGTGCCAATCTGCGCACCGCGCAGGCGGCGATCGGCTCGCTGGCCGGGGGGCTCGATGTCGCGTTCAAGTCGGGCGCGATCACCGGCATGCTGGTGGCGGGCCTCGCGCTGCTGGGGGTGGCCGTCTATTTCTTCCTGCTGGTGGTGATCGGCGGCTTCGCGCCGAATGACCGGCTGGTGATCGATGCGCTGGTGGCACTCGGCTTCGGTGCGTCGCTGATCTCGATCTTCGCGCGGCTGGGCGGCGGCATCTTCACCAAGGGTGCAGATGTCGGCGGCGACATGGTCGGCAAGGTCGAGGCCGGCATCCCCGAGGACGACCCCCGCAACCCGGCGACCATCGCCGACAACGTGGGCGACAATGTCGGCGACTGCGCCGGCATGGCGGCGGATTTGTTCGAGACCTATGCGGTGACGATGGTCGCCACGATGGTGCTGGCGGCGATCGCGTTCGCCGGCACCGACTTCCTGCGCGCAGGCATGATCTTCCCGCTGGCGATCGGCGCGGTCTGCGTCGTGACGTCGATCGTCGGCACGTATTTCGTGAAGCTGCCGGCGAACAACAACATCATGGGGGCGATGTATCGCGGCTTCGCGGTGACCGGTGCGCTGTCGCTGGTGGCGCTGCTGCCGCTGTCCTACCTGATCTTCGGCACGGGCCGGGCGACGGCGGCGGGCGCGACGTTCAGCGCCTTCGACCTGTTCCTGTGCGGCGTGGTGGGCCTGGCGGTGACCGGGCTGATCATCTGGATCACCGAATACTACACCGGCACGAACTTCCGCCCGGTGAAGTCGATCGCGGAATCATCCGTGACGGGCCACGGCACCAACGTGATCCGGGGCTTGGCCGTGTCGATGGAATCCACCGCCCTGCCGGCGCTGGTGATCATCGCGGGCATCCTGGTGTCTTACGCGCTGGCGGGGCTGTATGGCATCGCCATCGCGGTCACGACCATGCTGGCGCTGGCCGGCATGGTGGTAGCGCTCGATGCCTTCGGACCGGTGACGGACAATGCCGGCGGCATTGCCGAGATGGCCGGGCTGCCCAAGGAAATCCGCCAAACCACCGACGCGCTCGACGCGGTGGGCAACACCACCAAGGCGGTGACCAAGGGGTATGCGATCGGCTCGGCCGCGCTGGGTGCGGTGGTGCTGTTCGCGGCGTACACGCAGGACCTCAACTACTTCATCACCAATGCGGCGACCTACCCGTACTTCCGGGGGGTGACGGCGATCGACTTCTCGCTGGCCAATCCCTACGTCGTCGTCGGGCTGCTGTTCGGCGGCATGCTGCCGTACCTGTTCGGCGGCATGGCGATGACCGCGGTGGGCCGCGCGGCGATGAGCGTGGTCGAGGAAGTGCGGCGCCAGTTCCGCGAGAAGCCGGGCATCATGCAGGGCACCGAGAAGCCGGATTACGGCCGCGCGGTGGACATGCTGACCAAGGCGGCGATCAAGGAGATGATCATCCCGTCGCTGCTGCCGGTGCTCTCGCCGCTGGTGATCTACTTCGGCATCCAGGCGGTTGCCGGGAAGGCGCAGGCCTTCGCGGCACTCGGCGCGATGCTGCTGGGCGTGATCGTCAACGGCTTCTTCGTCGCGGTGTCGATGACCACGGGTGGTGGCGCATGGGACAACGCGAAGAAGTACATCGAGGACGGCCACCATGGCGGCAAGGGATCCGACGCGCACAAGGCGGCGGTGACCGGCGACACGGTAGGCGATCCGTACAAGGACACCGCCGGCCCGGCGGTGAACCCGATGATCAAGATCACCAACATCGTCGCACTGCTGCTGCTGGCGATGCTGGCGCACAGCTAGTGCCGTGAGCTCCCCGATCGCGGCACGGCCGCGATCGGGATGGGACTGGGAGGGGCGCCGCAGGGCGCCCCTTCTGCTTTCCGGAGCCGGCGTCGCGGCCCGGCGCCGGACGGTTTTCACGTGCCTGTGAACCCAGGATCGTGCTGGGCTGGTGTGCCGTGGGCATGCGGGAGCACGTGGATGGCATCCACCGAGCAGGCGGAGCATGTGGGGACGCTCGTCATCGGCGGCGGCCAGGCCGGCCTTGCGATGAGCGAGCAGCTCAGCCTGCACGGCTTGCCGCATTGCGTGATCGAGCGCGGCCGCATCGCCGAGCGCTGGCGCAGCGAACGCTGGGACGGGTTGTGCCTGCTGGGACCGAACTGGGCCACAAGCGTCGGCGGCTTCGCCTGGAATGGCGGCGACCCCGACGGGTTTGCGCCGCGTGACGCGGTGGTGGCCTTTCTTGCCGACTATGCCGCGCACATCGCCGCCCCGGTGCGCTGCGGGGTGACCGCAACCGCCCTGTGCCGCACGACCGACAGCCCCCTGTATCGCGTCGAGACCTCCCACGGCCCGATCGAAGCGAATAGCGTCGTCATTGCCACCGGCCCCTTTCAGCGGCCGGTCATCCCCGCGCCTTTCGCGGGCGATCTCGGCGTGCTGTCGCTGCACGCCAGCGCCTACCGCAATCCGGCGCAACTCCCCGACGGTGCCGTCCTTGTCGTCGGCGCCGGCGCCTCCGGCGCACAGATCGCCGAGGAGTTGCTGCGCGCCGGCCGCCATGTCCATCTGTCGATCGGCCGTCATGTGCGGTCGCCACGGCGCTATCGCGGGCGCGACTCGGTCTGGTGGCGCATGGCCATGGGCGAGTGGGACGAGGAGGTGGCTGGTCGCACGCGGCCACGCGGCGCCTTGGCGAATTCCGGCGCCTATGGCGGGTACACCATCGACTACCGCGCCTTCGCCGCGCGCGGCGGAGTACTGCTCGGCCGCACGGAGGCAATGTCCGGCGGCGTGATGCATTTCGCGTGCGATCTGGCGGAGAGCCTCGCCGGGGGCGATGCCGCCCTGCGCGCCTTCTGCGACGCGGCGGACGCCCATGCCGAGCGCGAAGGGCTGGACCTGCCGGAGGACCCCGCCGCACGGGTTGGGTTGCCCGATCCGCCCTGCGTCACGGATCCGATCCGAGACCTGGACCTGCGGGCCGCCGGCATCACCACGATCATCTGGGCGACCGGCTATGCGCTGGATTTCCGCTGGATCGACCTGCCGGTGGTGGATGAAGTCGGGCAGCCGCGGCATCGGCGCGGCGTGACCGAATTGCCGGGGCTGTATTTCCTCGGGCTGCCCTGGCAGACGCGGCGGAATTCCGCCTTCCTGAACGGCGTCGGCGTGGATGCGGCCGAGATCGTCGCGGATATGCTGGCGCGGCGGTGACCGGCGCGGGAGCGCGCCCCGCGCAGGCGCGGCGGGACCTCGGCATCGGCCTCGGTCCCCGACAGGCGGGCGAAACGCCGCGTCCCGCCCGATCAGCGCTTCCCGCCCCTGGGCGGATTTCTCGGTCAGGCCGGTCAGTTCCCGCGATCGGGCAAACTGGTCGTCGTCCATGGCGATGATGCTGCGGATGGTGCGCGGCGTGACCCTTTCGTGGCACCGGTCCGCCCATGCGCGGACCGTGTTAGGGATGACCGCTTCGATCTTCTGACCGGATGATTCGCGCCCTTGGCCTTCCTCCAGACCATCCAGTTGCTGCCCGTCCTGGACAGCGCCTTCAGCCTGTTCGTCGCCTTCGTGATGGGCACGCTGGTCGGCATGGAAGGCCAGTTCCGCCAGCGCAGCGCCGGGCTGCGGACCAACACGCTGGTCGCCGTCGGCGCGGCCGCCTTCGTCGATATCGGCCAGCGCCTGGCCGGCGATGCCGAGGCGGTGCGCGTCATCTCCTACGTCGTCTCCGGCATCGGCTTCCTGGGTGCCGGCGTCATCATGAAGGACGGCACGAATGTCCGCGGCCTCAACACCGCGGCGACGCTGTGGGGGTCCGGGGCGATCGGCGCCGCGGCGGGGTCGGACCTGGTGGTCGAGGCGGTGCTGATCACCGCCTTCGTGCTCGCCGGCAACACGCTGCTGCTGCCGCTGGTGACCTGGGTCGAGCGCCGCCCGGTCAACCAGGCGCGCACCGAGGCACGCAACGAGGTACGCATGACAACGGATGCCGCCAGCCTGCCGGTGGTCCGCCGTCATCTTATCGAACGGCTGCAGGCGGCGAAGTACCCGGTGGCGGATATCGAGGTGGTCGAACGCGCCGACGATGCTGTCGAAGTGGTCGCCGCGCTAGTCAGCACCGCCGTGGTGGCGCGCGAGATCGAGTCGGTGCTGGAGGCGTTGCACCGCCACCCCGGCATCACCGACGCGGCCTGGGAGAGCAGCGTGCTGGAATGAACCCGCGAATGCGCGGCATGCCGGCCACGCGGGAACAGCCTTGTTCGCCGATCGGGCGGCAGGCCGCCATGGCCCAGACGCCTTATTCGGTGACGAAGCACTTGCACTGGGCGTCGGGAGGCCCTTCATGCGCCTCCATGCTGCGCCTGTTCGCCCTGCTCGCCGCCCTGATGGCTGCCGCCCCCACGGCGTGGGCAATCGAAAGCGCGCCTGTCACCTCCCCCCGCGCGACCGTCACGCTGATCGCCGACCAGGCGGCCCTCGCCCCGGGCCAACCGTTCCGGGTCGCGTTGCGCCAGCGCCTTGCCCCGGGCTGGCACACCTACTGGATCAATCCGGGCGATGCCGGGCAGCCGCCCGAAGTCACGCTGGCGCTGCCCGAGGGCGCCACGGCCGGCGCCATGCGCTTCCCCGCACCCCAGCGCATCCCATTCGGCCCGCTGGTGAATTTCGGCTACGAGGGTGAGGCCGTCTTCAACATCCCGGTGACCCCGCCGGCCTCCCTGCGCCCGGGCGAGACCTTCACCCTCGTCGCCGATGCGACCTGGCTGGTCTGCGAGCAGGTCTGCATACCCGAGAATGGCGCCTTCCGCCTGGATATCCCGGTGGAGGCCGCGCCGCGCCCCGATCCGGTGACCGGCCCGACCTTCACTGCCGCCGAGGCGGCCGAACCGCGCGCCGGTCCTTTCGCCGCGCGGGTCGGCTTCGACGGCATCCATGGCGCGATCGACATCACCGGCCCGGCCATCGCGCCAGGTGCGGTGCGGGATGCCTTCTTCTTCCCGATCGAGGCCAACCTGCTCGACAACGCCGCACCGCAACCGTTGACGGTGCGCGATGGGGTGCTGCGCCTTGGCCTGACGCGCGCACGGGCGGAACCGCTTCCGCCGGCCATCGAGGGCGTGGTCGCCATCACCGACGCGGCAGGGGTGCGCGGGGCCTATCTGATCTCGGCACCGCCGGGCGAGGTGCCGGCGGCGGGCGGGCTGCCGCTGTGGCAGGCGGTGCTGTTCGCCGCCCTGGGTGGGTTGATCCTGAACCTGATGCCCTGCGTCTTCCCCATCCTGGCGATGAAGGCGGTTGCGCTGGCGCGGCTGTCGGGGGCGGCAGGCGGGACGGTGCGAGCCCACGCTGCGTCCTATACCGCCGGGGTGGTGCTGTCCTTCCTTGCTCTGGGTGGCCTGATGATCGGGCTGCGCGCCGCCGGTGGCGTGGCGGGCTGGGGGTTCCAGTTCACCTCGCCGGTCTTCGTCGGCGCGATGGCCTGGCTGATGCTCGCGGTGGGGCTGAACCTGTCGGGGGTCTATGGCTTGGGCGGGCCGGTCTCCGCGGGCGGCGCGCTGGCCGGGCGGGGCGGGCATGCCGGGTCGTTCTTCACCGGGACGCTGGCGGTGCTGGTGGCGACGCCCTGCACGGCGCCGTTCATGGCGGCGGCGATCGGCGCGGCGCTGGGGCTCGGCGCGGTCGAGGCGCTGGCCGTGTTCGGCGCGATGGGGCTGGGGATGGCGCTGCCTTACGCGGTGCTGGGTGCAGCGCCGGGGCTGGCGAGGGTGCTGCCGAAGCCGGGCGTCTGGATGGACCGGCTGAAGCAGGGTCTCGCCTTCCCGATGTACGGCGCGGCCGCCTGGCTTGTTTGGGTGCTGGCGGAACAGGCCGGGCCGCCGGCGGTGCTGGTGGTGCTGGTGGGCGGCGTGCTGATCGGCTTCGCGGCCTGGGCGGTTGGCCTGGCGCAGGCTTCCGGCGGCCGTCTGGGGCGCTTCGTCGGCGCCGTCGCCATGGTTGGTGCGCTGGCGCTGCTGCCGGTGCTGCACGCGGCCCCTGCCCCAGCGCAGACGACCGGGGCGGAAGGCGCGGAAGCCTGGTCCGAGGCGCGGCTGGCCGCCCTGCTGGCCGAGGGACGGCCGGTCTTCGTCAACCTGACGGCGGCCTGGTGCATCACCTGCAAGGTCAATGAGCGCATCGCCCTGGGCACCGAGGGCGTGCGCACCGCCTTCGCGCAGCGCGGCGTGACGGTGCTGACCGGGGACTGGACGCGCGGGGATCCGGCGATCACCGCCGCGTTGCGCGCCCATGGGCGGGATGGCGTGCCGCTGTACCTGTATTATCCGGCCGGAGCGACGACGCCGCGCATCCTGCCACAGATCCTGACAGAGGGGATCGTGCTCGGGGCATTGTAAGGGCCGGAACGGCGAGGGGCGCTGTTCGGCGCGCCGCGCCGGCGTTCGATGTGCCGGGGCGGCGGACCGGAAAGGGCGCCTTCCGCATGACCCGATGACTGTGGCGCGCAACGGTTCGCGCCCACGCAGGATTTGCGCCACCATCCGCGCCATGCGCCCACGGCCCAGCCCCCCTGGCTGGGCGGCTTGGAGGGGAAGCCGCCCCTCTCGGCGCCCTCAGCGCCCCAGATGCGCCGGGATGCGCAGCCCGAGCCGCGTCGGCACCGGCCAGACCTCCCGCACCGTGCGCAGTGTCCGGAAGCCGGCGGCGAGGTAGGCCGGCAGGGCGCGCGGATGGTCGGCCGTGCAGGTGTTCACCGTGACCATCGCCTTGCCGGCCGCCCAGGCGGCATCGACCGCGTGGCGCAGGAAGGCGCGGCCAACCCCGGTGCCGATCGCCCAGGGCATCAGGCCGAAATAGGCGAGGTTCACCGCATGCGGATGCCGGCGGTCGAGCTCATAGAACCCCGCCGGCTCGCCATCCTTCATCAGCACGTGGATCGACACGGCCTGCATCGACAACAGCGCGGCAAGATCGGCATCGGAGGCGGTGCGACGCATCCACCACAGCCAGGGTTCGCCCACCGTGTCGTAGAGGTAGCGATAGAACGGCACGGAGCAATGACGCGCCTGCTCCACCCGGACATCGGCTGGCAGCGGGCGCGGCGGGTCGGTCGGCGGGGCTTCCATACGCAGGAAGGTGACGTCGACCACCACCTCCTGGATGCCACTCAATGTTGCCGCCATGGGCGCGAACCCCCTGTTTGGCGCGACTCTCGCGGGTAGGCGGCGGGGTGGTCAACGGGGGCGTGAACCCCCGTCGCCATCAATTGTCGAGGAAGGACCGCAGCTTCCGCGACCGGCTGGGGTGCTTCAGCTTGCGCAGCGCCTTGGCCTCGATCTGCCGGATGCGTTCGCGCGTCACGTTGAACTGCTGGCCGACTTCTTCGAGCGTGTGGTCGGTGTTCATGCCGATGCCGAAGCGCATGCGCAGCACGCGTTCCTCGCGCGGCGTGAGCGAAGCCAGCACGCGCGTCGTCGCTTCGCGCAGGTTGGACTGGATGGCGGCATCCAGCGGGATGACCGCCGCCTTGTCCTCGATGAAGTCGCCGAGATGGCTGTCTTCCTCGTCGCCGATCGGCGTCTCCAGCGAGATCGGCTCCTTGGCGATCTTGAGGACCTTGCGGACCTTCTCCAAGGGCATGCCGAGCTTCTCGGCCAGTTCCTCGGGCTGCGGCTCGCGGCCGATCTCGTGCAGCATCTGGCGCGACGTCCGGACCAGCTTGTTGATCGTCTCGATCATGTGGACCGGGATGCGGATGGTCCGCGCCTGGTCGGCGATGGACCGCGTGATCGCCTGGCGGATCCACCAGGTCGCATAGGTGCTGAACTTGTAGCCGCGGCGGTATTCGAACTTATCCACCGCCTTCATCAGGCCGATATTGCCCTCCTGGATCAGATCCAGGAACTGCAGGCCGCGGTTCGTGTACTTCTTGGCGATGGAGATCACGAGGCGGAGGTTGGCCTCGATCATCTCCTTCTTCGCCTGGGTCATGTCGCGCTCACCGCGGCTGACCGTCGCGTAGACGCGCTTGTATTCCGCCACCGGCATGCCGGTCAGGTTGGCGACCTCGGCGATGCGGGCGCGGATCTGCTCGACCTCGACGCTCGACTTGGCGACGAAGGCCTTCCAGTTCTTCGACGGTAGGGCGCCGACGCGCTCCAGCCAGGACGGGTCGAGTTCCGACCCGCGCCACTGCTGCAGGAAGTCCTCGCGCTTGACCTTGTGCGCCTCGGCCTGGCGCAGCACCTGCCCTTCGAGCACCGTCAGCTTGCGATTGAGGCCTTTGAGCTGGTCGACCAGTTCCTCGATGCGGTTGTTGTGGAGGTGGACCTTTTCCACCAGCGCAATCAGCTCGCGACGCAGCTTCTCGTAGTTCTTCTCGCCACGACCAACGAGCTCCTCGCCGGCATGGTAGGCATCCATGCGCTTGTTCGAGAGCTTCTGCAGCTTGCCGTACAGGCTCTCGATCTCGGCGAAGTTCGCCAGCACTTCCGGCTTCAGCTTTTCCTCGAGCGCGGAGAGCGACAGGCCCATCCCCTCGCCCTCGTCGCCTTCCTCGAATTCCTCCTCGGCGGCCTCGGCGGGCGCGCCATCGGGGTTGCCGGCGGATTGCGTGGCTTCGAGGTCGATGACGTCGCGCAGCAGCATGCGCGGCGGCGTGGCCTTCACCGCCTCATGCCAGCGCAGGATGGCCTGGAAGGTCAGCGGGCTCTCGCAGAGGCCCCCGATCATCATGTCCCGGCCGGCCTCGATGCGCTTGGCGATGGCGATCTCGCCCTCGCGGCTCAGCAGTTCGACCGAGCCCATCTCGCGCAGGTACATGCGCACCGGGTCATCGGTGCGGCCGAGGGATTCCTCATCGACGTTGCCGCCGGATTCCTCCTCCTCCTCGCCATCCTTCTTTTCGGCCGGCTTGGCGACGGCGGTCTCGCCGTCCTCGCTTTCCTCGTTCTCGACGACGTTGACGCCGGCCTCGCTCAGCATGGCCATGGTGTCCTCGATCGTCTCGGAGGAGACCTGGTCCTGCGGCAGGGCGGCGTTGATCTCGTCATAGGTGACGTAGCCGCGCTCCTTGCCCCGGGCGATCAGCTTCTTCACGGCCGCCGACTGGGTATCGAGCAGCAGTCCCTCGACCTGCTCGTCCCGCGTCTCGGTCGTCTCAGCCCCGCTCGCCGCCTTGCTCGCCATGCGCTTTCCGCTCCGTCCAACGGTTTCGGGCATCCGGTGTGGCCGGATGCCCGAAAAAAAGGTCTCACTACTATGCGGCGTCGCCAGACGCCCCGGAGGCCCCTTCCCCGCGGCGGAGCGCGTCGAGCGCCTCCGTCACCAGGATGAGCCGGCGTTGCGCCGAGGGGTCATTCGTCTCGGCCAGAATATGCCGGGCTTCCTGCTGGTCCTCGATCAATTCAGCCTCGCCGCGCAGGCGCAGGAAGAAATGCCAGAAGCCTTCCTCGACCTCCCCGGGCAGGGACTGAGGCCCCGCCGCGAGAGGCAGGCCGGTCGGCATCAACGCCCAGGCCACTGCATCTTCCACACCGTATCGGCCGAGGTGGGCGATCAGCCCCTCAGAGTCAAGCGGCTCGGCGGCGACATGCCATGCCAGAATCGCGTCCCGCAGTTGCGTCGCGCGTCCTTCGGGCAAATCGAGCAACCCGATCGCCTCCTCAACCTGGGGCAGCAGCCAGGGATGGCGCAGGATTATGGCGAACATCATCCGCGCCCGTTCGGCCCGCACCGGGCCGGCTTCGATGGCCGGGCGGGCGGGCCGGCGGGGCATCGGCTTCCCCCCGGTCTTGACGCGGGAGGCCGCGAAGAAGCGATCGAGCAACACCCGGCGATATTCCGCCGCCAGCGCCTTGTCCGGGATTGCCCCGGCCGCACCCGCAAGGCGGTTGCGCAGGGCGGCGCGCTGTTCGGGGGTGGCGGCGGGGCGGCCTTCGGTGATCAGGCCGAACAGCGCCTCGGACATCGGCTGGGCCGCATCCAGCACCGCTTGGAAGGCCGCCGGGCCGCGCTTGGCTGTCAGCGTGTCGGGGTCCTCCCCCGAGGGCAGGGTGGCGAGCCGCAGCGTCCGTTCCGTCGAGATCAGCGGCAGGGCGAGTTCCGCTGCCCGGGCCGCCGCCCGCGCGCCGGCCGCATCGCCATCGAAGCACAACACCGGCTCGGGCGAGATGCGCCAGAGTTCTTCCAGCTGTTCGGGCGTCAGCGCCGTGCCGAGCGGTGCCACCGCGCCGGTGAAGCCCGCCTGGTGCAGCGCGATGACGTCCATGTAGCCCTCGACGGCGACGACGGCCGCGCCCCGGAACGCGCCCTCCCGCGCCAGGTCCAGGCCGTAGAGGCCCATCCGCTTGCGGAACAGCGGCGTCTCCGGACTGTTCACGTATTTCGGCTGGCCATCGCCGAGGATGCGCCCGCCGAAGGCGATGACCCGGCCGCGCCGGTCGCGGATCGGGAACATGACGCGCGAGAAGAAGAAGTCGCGGGATGGTTCGCCGGCCTCGCCTTCCCGCAGCAGCCCGGCCTCGATCATCTGGGCCTCGGTGATGTCCTCCCCGCGCAGGTCGGCGGCGAGCGCCCCGCGACCGCCCGGCGCCCAGCCGAGGGTGAAGTCGCGGATCGTCTGTTCCTTCAGTCCCCGGCGCAGCAGGTAGTCGAGCGCGGCGCGTCCCTCCGGCAGGAACAATCGGCGATGATAGGCCTCGGCGGCCGCGGCCATGACGGCGTGCAGGTCGCGCGCGCGGCGGTCCCGCGCGGCTTCCTGCGCGGAGGGCTTGGGGACCTCCATGCCGGCCTCGGCGGCCAGGCGTTCGACAGCCTCGGGGAAGGCGGCCCCCTCGGCACGCATCAGGAAGGAGATGGCATCCCCGTGCGCGCCGCAGCCGAAGCAATGGAAGTGGTCGTCATAGACGTAGAAGGACGGTGTCTTTTCGCCATGAAAGGGGCAGCAGCCCTTCCAGTTGCGACCCGACTTCGCCAGCCGCGTCTTGCGGCCGATCAGGCCGGGCAAGGGCGTGCGGGCGCGCAGCTCGTCGAGGAAGGCGGGGGAAAGGGCCATGGGTCGGGGGGCTGTAGCACAGAAGCGGGCAAGGCCCGGAGGGGGCGATTGGCGCCGGATGCCGCGGCGGCCGGGGAATGTTGCGCCGGGCCTTGGTGGCGGATTGGAGGGGCTTTGTCCCTCCAAGCCACCCCACCAAAGGCCAGTGGGCCTTTGGAAACCGATACCAGGCTTAGACCCCGATCGGTTGGAGGGATCTGGTCGGGTGACGATGCCCGCAAGACAACGCGGTAAGGACGTTGCCGGGTGCCAGGGCGAACGGAAAGGAGGCGAGATCAGATCCCGATCGGGTGCGGTCACCTGACCGAGTGAGGATGTTCGCGATGACAGAAGCCAGGAGCCCTGGCTGGAAGCCATGGCGCGGGGAAACGGCTCCATCGCCTGGAACCGGCCCCGATCGGGGGGGGTCACCTGAGCGGGTGACACCGCTCGCGAGAGCAATGGGCTGGAGACGGTGCCGTGAGCCGGCGCGAACGGGAACGCCTCTGGCCGGGTGGGTGAGCCCGATCGCCATGGGCGCGTCAGGATCGGGAGACGATGTCGGCTGCGTCCCGGTCGTTCGGCCAGTCGCATGGTGATGGTTGCCGAGGCGATGGGTCTCGTTCGAGGGGCGCTGAAGCCTATGAGGGCGCCTCAAAGGACCAGCGGCGGCGGGGTGCCGAACACCAACAGGACCCGCATTCCGAAGCAGGATGGGCCCGTCAGTTGGTCCGCCCGCCCGACCGCCCGACATGGGCCCCGGCATTGGCCAGCGCGCCGGCGCGCTGCGCGTCCTCGATGGTGCGGAAGAAGGTATACGACAGGGTGATCGCCGTGACGTCGCGCGTGTTGGGGTCCTCGGCGATGCGGGGATCGACCCAGAACGACACCGGCATGTCCGCCCTCTGGCCCGGCGTCAGCGTCTGTTCGTCGAAGCAGAAGCAGGCGACCTTGTGGAAATACCGGCCGACCTTCTCGGGCGTCACGTTGTAGACCGAAATGCCGGTGACCGGCGTCGTCGCCTGGTTGGTGGCGGTGTAGAAGGCGAGGCCTTCCTCACCCAGGCGAACAGTCATGCTGGGCTGCTCAGGCTGGAAGCGCCACGGCAGGCCGCGGTCCGTCTGGGCGGCGAAGCGGACCTGGATGGTGCGTTCAGTCGCACCCGGGGCGGCCTGCCCGGTCTGCACCGTGCCATTGTACCCGGTGATGCTGCAGAACAGCGTGTACAGCGGCACCGAGGCGAAGGAGAGGCCAACCATCCCCGCCGCGACGGTGGCAATGGTGAATCCGGCGCGCCTGTTGCGGCGCTTCATTGCCGCGGCCCGTGTCTCGTCCATGGGGGTCATCTGCCCCCGTGGCGGGTGCTTGGCAAGGGCAGGATGGCGCGCGGCCGGACACGGCGACGCCTGGCGCCACCGCGACTCGGATCGCGGTCGCGCAAAACCGCCAGCCGTCGGCGCGGCTCGCCTGCGCACCGCGGATGGATGTCGCGCGAATGCGGCTCGTCCGGAACGGACCTTTGGCGGGCACTCCATCCCCCGATCGCCGCCAGGCGGCAATCCACGGGCGCCAGGCGCGACCGCATCCTGGCCATCAGCCGGCACCAGGGCGACAATGCCCGGTGCGAAGCCAAGACCCTGCGGTTGCAGGCCGACCGGCGTTCAAGGGCGTGAAAAAAAGTCGGCGGCCGTCAGCCGCCGCGCAGCAGCCGCGCCATACCGATGAAATAGAAAAGGCCCGCAAGGCACACCAACACGACCAGGATGGCGATGTTGCGCCCCCGTCGGCGCTTCTCGAAAAGCGCGCGATCCTCAGGCGTCATGCGCCGAGGACCAGGCGATCGACAGCCAGCGCCGCGAACAGGATGAACAGGTAGTAAAGCGAGAATCGGAAGCAGGCCCGCGCCGGCGCGTCGCGCGTCAGGCTGCGTCCCGCCTCATCCTGCCGGTCGCGCAGCACGGCGATGGCATGGCGCAGGAACATTGCCCCCAGCAAGGCCGCGACGGCGGCATAGGCAGGGCCCGAGAAGCCCACCAGCCAAGGCACCAGGCCCAGCGGGGCGAGCACCACCGAATAGATCACGATCTGGCGTCGCGTCTCGCGCGCCCCGGCAGTCACCGGCAGCATGGGCACGCCGGCCCGCGCGTAGTCGTCATGTGCCCACAGCGCGAGCGACCAGAAATGCGGCGGCGTCCACATGAAGATGATGGCGAACAGGATGATCGGCACGGCCGTCACGTCGCCGGTCACCGCAGCCCAGCCGATCACCGGCGGAAAGGCGCCCGCGGCACCGCCGATGACGATGTTCTGCGACGTCCGCCGCTTCAGCCACATGGTGTAGACAAAGACATAGAAGGCAATCGACAGCGCCAGGATCACAGCGGCCGCGACATTGGTCGCCATCCACATCACCGTGACCGAGGCAACCGCAAGCCAGATGCCGAAGGCGAGCGCCGCACCCGGCGCGATGCGCCCATCGGGGATCGGCCGCTTGGCGGTACGGCGCATCACCGCATCGATGTCGCGGTCGTACCACATGTTGATGGCGCCCGCCGCGCCGGACGCAACGGCGATGCACAGGATGGCGGTCACCGCGAGGACGGGGTGCATCGCGCCCACGCCCGGCGCAACCAGCAGGCCCACCAGGCCCGAGAAGACCACGAGCGACATCACGCGCGGCTTGAGCAGCGCAATCCAGTCGCCCACTTCGGACATGTCGTAGGACGCAGGAAGGGGGGCAGCGCCCCCCTGTCCCGCTTCCATGGCGGTATCGCTCATGGTCACTCCGTCTGGTGGCGCCGCTCAGTGGACGCGCGGCAGCTCATCGAAGGTATGGAACGGCGGCGGGGAGGAAACCTGCCATTCGAGCGTGGTCGCACCCGCGCCCCAATAGTTGTCGGCCACCTTTTCCTTCGAGCGGAAGGTCAGGAAGACGACGTAGAGGAACAGCAGCAGCGACGCAGCCGAGATGTAGGACCCGATCGAGGCGAGCAGGTTCCAGCCCCACAGCGCTTCCGGGTAATCCGGGTAGCGGCGCGGCATGCCCTGGTTGCCCGAGAAGTGCATCGGGAAGAAGGTCAGGTTCACGCCGATGAAGGTGAGCCAGAAGTGCACCTTGCCCCAGAATTCCGGGTACTGGTGGCCGCTCATCTTGCCGATCCAGTAGTAGAAACCGGCATAGATGCTGAACACCGCGCCCAGCGACAGCACGTAGTGGAAGTGCGCCACGACGTAGTAGGTGTTGTGCAGCACCTGGGTGATGCCCGCATTCGCCAGCACCACGCCGGTCACGCCGCCGACCGTGAACAGGAAGATGAAGCCGATGGCGAACAGCATCGGGGTCTTCAGCTCGATCGACCCGCCCCACATGGTGGCGATCCAGGAGAAGATCTTGATGCCGGTCGGCACCGCGATCACCAGCGTCGCCGCCATGAAGTAGGCGCGGGTGTCGACCGAGATGCCCGACTGGAACATGTGGTGCGCCCACACGATGAAGCCGACGAAGCCGATCGCGACCATGGCATAGGCCATGCCGAGGTAACCGAAGACCGGCTTGCGGCTGAAGGTGCTGATCACGTGGCTGATGATGCCGAAGCCCGGCAGGATCATGATGTAGACTTCGGGGTGGCCGAAGAACCAGAACAGGTGCTGGAACAGGACCGGGTCGCCGCCGCCCTCGGGCTTGAAGAAGGCGGTGCCGAAGTTGCGGTCGGTGATCAGCATGGTGATCGCGCCGGCCAGCACGGGAACGGCCAGCAGCAGCAGGAAGGCGGTGACCAGCATTGACCACACGAACAGCGGCATCTTGTGCAGGGTCATCCCCGGCGCGCGCATGTTCAAGATGGTGGTGATGAAGTTCGCCGCGCCCATGATGGACGACGCGCCCGCCAGGTGCAGCGAGAACAGCGCCATGTCCATTGCCATGGACGGGTGAAACTGGTTGGACGACAGCGGCGGATAGATTGTCCAGCCTGCGCCCGGGCCTTCGCCCACGAAGGCGGATGCGCCCAGCAGCAGGAAGGCCGGCACCAGCAGCCAGAACGAAATGTTGTTCATGCGCGGGAAGGCCATGTCCGGCGCGCCGATCATCAGCGGCACGAACCAGTTGCCGAAGCCGCCGATCAGCGCCGGCATGACCACGAAGAACACCATGATCAGGCCGTGGGCCGAGACAATGGCATTCCACATCTGGCCGTCGGCGAAGATCTGCATGCCCGGCTGCTGCAATTCGATGCGCATCAGCACCGACATGCCGACGCCGATCAGCGCCGCGAAGACCGAGAAGATGATGTAGAGCGTCCCGATATCCTTGTGATTGGTCGAGAACAGCCAGCGGGACACGAAGCCCGGCTTGTGGTCGTGGTCGTCGTGATGCGCGTCGGTTGCGATGGCCATCGTTCTTCCTCCGGATCGCGCCTTAACGGCGCGCCTCCGCGATCTGCACGGTGTCGGTCTGGGTGGGGGCGGCGAGCACCGGCGCGGCCGGTTCATCGGCGCGGGCGAAGCGCGTGCGCGCCTCGGCCACCCACTTGTCGAAATCCTCGCGGCTGACGGCGCGCACCGCGATCGGCATGAACCAATGGTTGGTCCCGCAGATCTGGTTGCACTGGCCGTAGAAGATGCCTTCGTGGTCGGCGCGCATCCAGGTCTCGAGCGCGCGGCCCGGGATCGCATAGCGCTGGATGCCGAGTGCGGGCACGAAGAAGGAATGGATCACGTCATAGCCCTGCGTCACCACGCGGACATTGGCGCCGATCGGGATCACCAGCTCGTTGTCCACCGCGAGGCGGTACAGGTGGCGACGCTCCGGCGGCAGCTGATCCTCGGGGACCGGGTAGCTGTCGAACGCGAAGTTGCCGTTGTCCGGGTAGGCATAGTGCCAATACCACTGCCGGCCCTGTACGTTGATCGTGATGTCCGCGTTGGGCGTGCGGTCCTCGTAGTAGATCAGCCGGAAGGACGGGATGGCGATGACCAGCAGGATGATCACCGGCACCGCGGTCCAGGCCACTTCCAGGATCGTGTTGTGGCTGGTCGTCGACGGCGTCGGGTTCACCGCGGCACGGTAGCGCCACAGCACCCAGGCGAGCAGGCCGGCCACGAAGACGGTGATCACCACGATGATGGCGAAGACCAGATTGTTGAAGTCGTGAATGGCTTCCTTGATAGGGCCACCCGCCGGCTGAAGTCCCATGCCCCAGGCCGTCGGCGCGCCGACCATGCCCTCGGCCATTGCCGGCAGCGCCGCCATCGCGGCCGCGAAGCCGCCCATCGCCGCCCAGAAGCGCTTACAGTCGCTCAACCGCATCACCATTCCCCGTGCGCGTTGCCGCATCAGCATTGCCCGTGCGCGTCGCCGCGCGACCCCAACGAATTCCGCATCCCGCAGTCGCTGGCCACACCGGCCATGGCGACGCGCCCGCTGCCGGCCCCAGGGGCCGGCGACGTGCGCGGACCATAGTCGCGCCACCCCGCACCGCACAAGTGAGCACACCCCACACCGGCGCAACCCTGCGCATTCGAAACATTGTCCCGCATCCGTGAGGTCTGCCACGCGGGCCGACGCGGCGCCGCGACGGCGGTTGGGCACCGTCGATCGATCAGGAATATCGTGCTGCGGACCGAGCGGCCGCGCCCGGCGCCATGAACCGACGGACGACGCCTATTCCGCCGCCAACGCCTGCGTGGCGACCACCGGATTACGCATCTGCACGAGGGTGAAGATGCCTGCCGGCGGGCAGGGTTCGATGCTTTCGACCGTGGTCGTCTCGGGTTCGAACAGGTCGCACAGGGCGAAATCCGGATGCCAGCCGAGTCGGCGCGACAACGGCGCCATGGCGCGCTCGATCCACCAGCGTGGCCCGCCCTCGGCGGCGAAATGGTTGACGAACAGCATGTGGCCGCCGGGGCGCACCACGCGCGACATCTCGGCGAACAGCTTCTTCGCATCCGGCACGACGGACGCGGTGAACATCGCCACCGCGATGTCGAAGGCGCCGTCCTCGAAGGCCATGCGCTCGGCGTCCATCTCAACGAGGCCGCGGACATTGGCCAAGCGTTCGGCAGCGACGCGTTGCTGGGCCTTCTGCAGCATCTCCCGCGACAGGTCGATGCCGACCACCTGCAGGTCACGCCGATACAGCGGCAGGGCGAGGCCCGTGCCGACGCCCACTTCCAGCACGCGCACGCCGGACAGGCGGTTCACCGCCGCGACGGCACGCCGGCGCCCGAACCCCGACACGCCGCCGAACACCGTATCGTAGACGCTCGCCCAGCGGCGATAGGCGTCCCGCACGCTGTCGACGTCGAGCGCCGCGCGCGCGTGGCCGCGTTCTTCGGCCCCTTTGGCCAATCCGATGTCCGCCATCGATCCCCTCACGTCCGCGCCCCGCGCGCCGGGGCCGCGGCACCCCGGCAGGCCATGGGGCCGCCGAAACCATGCAAGCGACGCGCAGCTTGGCTAGACCACCGGGGGCTGCGGTGCAAGCGCGGCCTCAATCCACCTGCACGATTGCGCGGAACAGGCATGTCGTGAACACAGCACGGGCAGGCGCCAGCCGCCTGCGACTCCGCCGATGGCATCAGCCGCCGCGCTTGCGGTCGGGCAGCGCCACCAGGACACCGCCGACAGCCACGATCGCCATGCCGACCACGGTCAGCGCGTCCGGGATGTCGCCGAACACCAACGCACCCGCCAGCACCGCCCAAATGATCTGGGTGTAGGACATCGGCGCGAGAAGGCTGGCCGGCGCACGCGTGAAGGCCATGACCAGCAACCCATGCCCCGCGCCGCCCAGCACGCCCAGCAGCATCAGCGCGGCCCAGCCACCGCCCGAAGGCCAGGTCCAGGCCAGCGGCGTGGTCGCCGACATCACCACCGCGGCGGCCAGGCTGGTGTGGAAGATGGTGGTTCGCGCATCGTCCAGCCCGGCGAGGCGCCGGGTAAGGATCTGATAGACCGCGAACAGCGCGGCGGTGCCGAGCGGCAGCATCATCGCCCAGTGCACCGGCGCGGCGCCGAAGATGAAGGGCGGGCGCAGCAGCACGACGACGCCAATCAGGCCGATCGCGACTCCCGCCCAGCGCCGCCATCCCACGCTCTCCTTCAGTACGATCGCCGCGAGGCTGATGGTGAACAGCGGCGAGGCGAAGCCGACCGCCGTCGCATCGGCCAGCGGGATGTGTACGAGCGCCGTGGTGAACAGGAAGTTGCAGGCGGCGAGCGTCAGGCTGCGCAAGGTCTGCCAACCGGGAGCGCGGCTGCGCCAGGGAAACTGGCCGGTGGTCACCCGCAGCGCGATGGCGACGGTGATGAAGCCGAACAGGAAGCGCGCCCACATCACCTGCGTCACGGGAAATCCCGAGGTCAGCAGTTTGATGAGCGTGTCCATGACGACGAAGGTCGCCAGCGCCGCAAGCTGCAGCGCCACCCCGGCCAGACGCGATTGCATGTTGCGACCAGAATTGCCGCAATGCGAGGTGGGCGGAAGCCATCATGACGCGCATCCGCACCGCGCAACGCGCACGTCGCCCCAATCGCGGGCAGATGGCGGCATGCGCCGAATGGCGCGAAGGCAGGCCCGCGGAAGCGCGGCGCCCGCCGTCCGCGGGTCAAGCAAATACGGCCCGAGGCATTCGCCTCGGGCCGCGCCCGTCATCCGACGGCTTGAGAAAGGCTTACGCCGCGTCTTCGCGCCTGTCCCGCGGCTTCACATAGGCAAGCGCCGCATGTTCGGTGCAATAAGGCTTGCCCGACATCGGGTCGCCACCGCAGAAGCGGAAGCCGCTCGTGCCAGGTTCACCGATCGGCCAGCAGCAGGTGCGCGCCCCGATCCGCTGACGTGCCGCCGGGAATGCTCGCACCACCGGCGAGGGCGGCGCGACGGCGACCGTCGGCGCATGCTGCACGGCCGGCGCTGCACGCAGCATAGGCGGCGGCGCCATCCGCGCGGCCGGCACGGGCCGCGGCGCGCGCGGCACCGGCGCCGGACGCGGCACGGCATCGCGGCGAATAGGGCTCGGCCGGGCCGGCAAGTTCAGCCGATGCGCCTTGCCCACCACGGCATTCTTCGAGATGCCCATCCGACGACCGATCTCGGCCGTCGAATGCCCCTCGGCCCACAGCGCCTTCAGGCGCTCGATCGCTTCCGCGGTCCAATCCATCGCAAGCGTCCCCCTGTCATCCCCTGACACAACATACGGTAGGGTAAAGCGGGGTCAGGACACAAGTTCTGCGATGCAACCCGGCTGCAATTTCCTGTGGACAACCTTTCCGACGAAACTTGCAATTTAAAAGTTGCAATTTGCAAGCTTATGCGGCCCCATGCTCGCCCCGCCACCGGACACCCGAATGCGACCCACCGATTTCGGCGCCATGCGCTGCCCCGTCGCCCGCGCCATGGCCGTGCTCGGCGAGCGCTGGACCATGCTGATCCTGCGGGAAGCCTTCACCGGCACCACCCGCTTCGACGGCTTCGCCACCAATCTCGGCATCGCGCCCAACATCCTGTCCACGCGCCTGACCCAGCTGGTCGAGCACGGGCTGTTCGAACGCGTCCCCGAAGGCAGCCGCCATGCCTATCGGCTGACCGATCGCGGCCGCGACGCCTTCACCCTCTACCTCGCCATCCGCGACTGGGGTGCCCGGCACTTCTCTGGCCCCGAGGGGCCGCCCACGCTGATGATCGACCGCGCCACCGGCGCACCGGTGCTCGCCTCGCCACCCCGCCGCGCCGACGGCACGCCGATCGGCCCAGATGATGTCCGCATCCTGCCCGGCCCCGGCGCCAACGAGGCGATCCGCCGCCGCTACGGCACACCCGAAACACGCGACACCCACGCCGAGACCGCACCCCATGAATGACGCCGCCGGCCTCACCTTCCCGGTGCCCACCGCACGCGACCGGCTGCGTCGCATCTTCGCCCTGGCCGCGCCCACCACGCTGCTCGCCGCCACCCAGGTCGCCGCCCTGCTGATCGAACCCTGGCTCGCCGCGCGGCAGGGCACGCTCGCCCTCGCCGGCTGGGCGCTGGTGCTGCCCTTCGCCCTGCTGCTCGGCCAGATGACGGCGGGGGCGATGGGCGGCGGCGTGGTCTCGGCCATCGCCCGCGCCCTCGGCGCGAAGAAGCCCGACGAAGCCGCCGCATTGGCGACCCACGCGCTGGTCATCGCCTGCGCGGGCGCGGCGCTGTTCGCCCTCCCGCTCGCCATTTTCCCGCGCAGCCTGCTCGGCCTGATCGGCGGGGCCGAGACCGCCGAGGCCGCCGCCGCCTATTCCGCCTGGCTGTTCGGCGCCGGCGCGCTGCCGACCTGGCTGACCAATACCCTCGCCTCCATCCTGCGTGGCGGCGGGCGGCACGCTCTCGCCGCGCGCGGCGTGATCGGCGCGTGGATCGCCTATCCGCCGCTCGCCTGGCTGCTGATGGAACCGGGCGGGATGGGCCTGGCCGGCGCCGGCCTCGCCTTCGCCGTCGCGATGACCGGCGCGGCGCTGATCATGGCCGCCGCCGTGATGTCCGGCAGCGCCGGCTTCACCCCGTCGCTGCGCACGCCGCTGCGCCGCGCGCTGTTCCACCGCATTCTCGCGGTCGGGCTGGTCGCCTGCGTCATGGCCACGATCGCCAACCTCGCCACCATCCTGGTCACCGCGCGCATCGCCCATCACGGCGCGGCGGCGGTGGCTGGCTACGGCATCTCGGCGCGGATGGAGTTCCTGATGATCCCGCTCGCCTTCGGCGTCGGTTCCGCCCTGACCGCCCTGGTCGGGCGCGCCGTGGGCGGCGGCGACTGGCCCGAGGCGCGGCGCATCGCCTGGACCGGTGGCGTGTTGGCGCTGGGCGTGACAGGCGCCATCGCCATCCCGGTCGCCATCTTCCCCGCCGCGACAGCCGCCGCCTTCACCACCGATCCCGCGGTGCGCGCCATCGCCTCCGAGGCGCTGTCCATCATCGCCTGGGCCATGCCGTGCCTGGGCATCGGCATGGCGTTCTATTTCGCCGCCATGGGCGCGGGCCGCATGACCTTCCCGGTCGCAGCGGGTCTGTCGCGCATCGGCCTGGCGGTTGGCGGAGGCTGGGTGCTGGCGGACCTGCTGGACTTCGGCCTGCCCGGGCAATTCACCGCCGTCGCCCTCGGCATTACCGCCTACGGCGCGATCTGCGCGGCGGGGGTGCGTCCTGGGGTCTGGGGGCCGCGATAGGGCGGTTCCCCAAATGCGGAACCACTCCTGCCTTCTTTGAGCGAGCATCGTCGCACGTCCGGGTAACTCCCCCCGGACGGCATGGGCTCCAGGCCGACGGGCAGGCATTGCAGGAGACCCTTCCTCTTCTGTAACGTCCGCGTGTTCGCCTGACGCCAAAGGCCCGCGATGCACGAGACCCGGCCCGCCACCATGGGCTTCAACCCCTATGTCCACGGCGCGCGGGGCCTGTTTGCCATGATGATCATGGCCTACCACGTGCTCGATTCCGAACGTCCCACCTATCCCTGGGCGCAGGAACACCCCTGGCGCGAAGCCGCGCTCGCCTTGCCTTTCGGTGTCGAGCTGTTCTTCGCCATCAGCGGCTTCGTCATCCTCGGCGCGCTCGGGCGCGCCCCCGGCCTCGGCAGTTTCCTGCGCGACCGCGTGGCGCGGATCGGACCCGTGCTCTGGGCCTCCGTGCTGTTCATGGGTGCCGTGGGCGTCGTGCTCGGCCGGCGCGAATTCGGCGAGAAGACGCCGGACGAACTGCTGTTCGGCCTGGTCGCCAGCCTGTTCGCCCTGCCAGGTGTCTTCCCGATCTGGGGCTTTCACGCCGCCGCCTGGTCGATCAGCTACGAATTCGCCTTCTACCTGCTGTGCGGCGGCGCGACCTGGCTGATCGCCCGCTGGGGCAGCGGCCGCGCGGCGCTGGTCTGGGTACCGGCCGCCCTTCTGCTGGCCAACCACTACCCGCGCGCCCTGCCCTTCCTCGCTGGCGTGCTGGTCGCCCGTGGGGCCATCGAACGCTTCCGGCCCCTGGCGCGCTGGCCAGGGGTGCTGCTCATCGCCTTCATGGCCTGCTGGTCGCTCGTCGCCGAACTCAGCCCCGACCGCCAATGGCTGCACGCCACCACCTTGTTGCAATGGGCCGGCGACGCCAGGCTTCCCATCGGCCTGCTCGGCCTGGCGCTGCTGATCCTGGCGTTCCAGGGCATCGTGGACGGGGCAGGCGCATTCGGACGCTTCCTGACGATGCCGCCGATGCTGTTTCTCGGCACCATCAGCTACAGCCTGTACATGTGGCACGGCCCCGTCATGGGCGGCGTGCGCCACGTGGTCATGCCCCGGCTGGTGGAAGACCAGGATGGGTCGCTGGCACGGCTGCTGTTCCCGATCGTGTCGCTGGCAATCGTCATCCCGGTGTCGCTGATCAGCTACCGCGTGCTGGAGGGGACCGGGTCGTGGCTGGTGCGGCGCGCGCTGGGGGCGGCTCCTCGGCGGCAGGATGCTGGGGACCGTGTTGCGAGGCGGATGGATGGAGGGGCGCCGCCCCTCCAGACCTCCCCGCCAAAGGCTTAAGGCCATTGGGAACCTCAACTCCGCCCTCGCAGACAGTCAGCGCGGAGTGCGGGCGAGGTTGGAGCGTGATGGCCGTAGGTACGAATGCACCGGACGCCTGAATCGCGCGATCAAACAATAGGTTAGAGCGTGATGGGTGAACGAATGTGAACCGATCATGCTCTAGGCACGCGGGCGGCCTGCTCCGGGAACGCTCCCTGTCGGGCCAGCTCTGCGCTGCGATATCGTTGCGGCGTCATGCCCCCGGCCAAGAACCCGCCGCCGCAGCCGGAAAGCTCAATATACCCAGTATATTAAGGTTACTGACTTGCTCAGGTGCGCCTCGAGTCGTCGCCTGCCCAGTCTCGCCGAATTCCCGCGGTCCAGGGACCCGCTGGTCCCTGGTGGGGAGAGGTCCGGAGAGGGGCGACGCCCCTCTCCGACGCGCCCTCACCGCTCAAGGCACATCGCAACGCCCATCCCGCCGCCGATGCACAGCGTCGCGAGCCCCTTCTTGGCCCCGCGCTTCTGCATCTCGAACAACAGGGTGGTCAGCACGCGGGCGCCGGAGGCTCCGATCGGGTGCCCCAGCGCGATGGCGCCGCCGTTCACGTTCACCTTCGACGTGTCCCAGCCGAGGTCCTTGTTCACCGCCAGCGCCTGGGCCGCGAAAGCCTCGTTCGCCTCGATGAGGTCGAGGTCCTCATGCTTCCAGCCGGCCTTGGAGAGCGCCTTGCGCGACGCCGGGATCGGCCCGGTGCCCATGATCGACGGATCGACGCCGGCGGTCGCCCAGGATGCGATGCGCGCCAGCGGCGTGAGGCCGCGCTTCGCCGCTTCGGCGGCGGACATCACCACCAGCGCGGCGGCACCGTCATTGATGCCGGAGGCATTGCCCGCGGTCACCGTGCCTTCCTTGCTGAAGGCGGCGCGGAGCTTGCCAAGGATTTCCATCGTGGTGTCGGGCTTCGGATACTCGTCGTCGCTGACGACGACATCGCCCTTGCGGCCCTTGATGGTGATCGGGACGATCTCGTCCTTGAACCGGCCGGACTTCATCGCCTCGCCGGCCTTGCGCTGGCTGTTGAAGGCGAATTCGTCCTGTTCGGCGCGGGTGATCTGGAACTTCTGCGCCACGTTCTCGGCGGTGTTGCCCATGTGGTAGCCGTGGAAGGCGTCCATCAGGCCGTCGCGCAGCATGGTGTCGACCAGCGCAAGGTCGCCCATCTTCTGCCCGGCGCGCAGCTGCTGGGCGTGCGGCGCCTGGGTCATGCTCTCCTGGCCGCCGGCGATCATGATGCGGGCGTCGCCCGAGGCGATCTGCTGGGCGGCCAGGGCCACCGCGCGCAGGCCGGACCCGCAGAGCTGGTTGATGCCGAAGGCTGTGTGCTCGACCGGGATGCCGGCGTTCACCGACGCCTGGCGGGCGGGGTTCTGGCCGGACGCGGCGGTCAGGATCTGGCCCATGATGACTTCGTCGACGTCACCACCCTCAATCCCGGCGCGTTCCAGCGCGGCCTTGATCGCGGCGGTGCCGAGGACATGGGCGGGGACAGCGGCGAAGGCCCCGTTGAAGGCGCCGACCGGGGTGCGGGCGGCCGAGGCGATGACGATCTCGGTCATGACAGCGTGTTCTCCCAAGGGGGTATTGCGCGGCAAGATGCGCCTTCGCGGGGGGTGGCTACAAGCGTCTGAGCCATGCGGTGAAGGGCTGCCAGAGCGCCGTCTCCGCCCCGGCTCCGGCGACCATGCCGATATGGCCCCCGGCGGCGATATGCACATGGCCCTGGCGCAAGCGCGCCGCGGCGGCGATGGCCGAGGCCGGCGGCACGATGCGGTCGCGTTCGGGGATGCCGGCGAAGGCCGGCCCGTCCCAGGCGGCGGGGTCCACAACCTGGCCGGCGATCCGCCAGGCGAGCCGCCCGGGTTCGTTGCGGCCATACCAGCCGGCCAGGCATTGCCGCGCCACCGGGGCGGGCAGCGGGATGCCGTCGTTCAGCCAGTCCTCCAGCGCCACGAACAGCGCGGCGCGTTCGGAGTCCGGCTTCAGCCGGGCGAAGGCGCGGAATTTCTGGGCGATGCCGAAGGGGTCGAGCATGGCGAACAGCGTCTGGATGGTATCGACGGTCAGCGCGCCGGTCGGCTCCATCACGGTCTCGAGCCCCGGCAGCAGGGCGGCGGCGGTGCGGGCGCGGCGAGGCCCGTCCGGCCCGGCGTGGAAATCCCAAGGCGTGGCGAGCAGGGCGAGGGCGCGCACCCGGTCCGGCCGGCGCAGCGCGGCCGCGATCGCCAGTAGGCCGCCCATGCAGTAGCCCACCAGCACCACCGGGCCAGGGGCCCCCGCCAGAGCACGTTCCAGCCGCCCGGCAACGTAGTCGGTCATGGTGAAGTGGCGTTCCGCCTCGCCCGGCCAGCCCCAGTCGAGCAGCAAGGTGCGGAAGCCTTGTCCCGGCAGCCAGCGCATCAACGACCGCTCGGGCGTCAGGTCCAGCACGTAGGCGCGGTTGACCAGGGACGGGACGAACAGCACCGAGGGCCCCTCCCCGCCGAAATCGAGCAGGCGGGAGCCGCCCTCGGTCCAGATTGCCGGCGGATCGGCCATCTCCCGCGTCCAGGAGTGGCGGCGATAGGCGGCGAGGCCGGCGATCATCGCCCGGTCGGCGCGGGCGAGGCGCATCAGGACGGCGGCGGAGAAATCCTCAGGCCGATGGCCGCTTGCCGCGAGGGCGCCGAGGATCCGGTCCTTTTCCTCCCGGCCCGCCTTCGAGATCGGCCAGCCGGCGTTCGAGCTCGGCCAGGCGTTCGGCCATGGCATCGCGGGCAGGCTTGTCGCCGCCGCCATGGCCCGCATGCCCGCCAGCCCCAGATGGAGCGGCAGGGGCCGGGGCCCACGGCGGCGCAGCGGCGCGGTCATGCGCCCCCGGCTGGTAGCGCGGCGCCATGGCGGTGGCCGCGCGCATCCACGCCGCCCCGAGCGCAGCCCAGGCGGCCCATTGCTCGGCCAGTTCCGGATCGGCCGCCAGTCCGGCAATCTCGCTTTGCCACAGGGCGATCCAGTCCTCCGCGAGGCTGTCGAGATCCTCAGGGGGTTCCATAGGGGGGTTCCTCGCGCCGCGGACCATAGCCGCACGGGGCCGCGGAAGGAACGTGCGGAATTTGCTGCTTTCGCTGCACCGCATTCCGCGTGCTAGTATACAAATCGAACAAAGCAATTGAGTGAGGCGTGATGTCGATGGCCGGCAGTGCAGCCGCAGGCGGCGCGCAGGGGAGTGATCCGTCAGTCCCGCCCGTCGTGGTGAAGAAGTATGCCAACAGGCGGCTCTACAACACGGAGGCATCGACCTACGTCACGCTGGACGACCTGGCGAAGATGGTGCGCAACGGACGCGATTTCGTGGTCTACGACGCCAAGTCGGGCGACGATATCACGCGTTCGGTGCTGACCCAGATCATCGTCGAGGAAGAGAGCAAGGGCGGGCAGAACCTGCTTCCCACCGCCTTCCTGCGCCAGCTGATCGGGTACTACGGCGACAACCTGCAGGGTCTGGTGCCGCGCTACCTTGAATTCGCGATGGCATCCTTCGGCCGGCAGCAGGACCAGATGCGCCGTACGATGGAACACACAATGGGCGGATTCATGCCCTTCCCGAACATCGACGAATTGGGCAAACAAAACATGGCGATGATGGAACGAGCCATGTCACTGTTCGTCCCCTTCGGACGGCGTGAGGACGCTCCCGCCGAAGTGGACGCCCTGAAGGCAGAGTTGGACATGCTTCGCCGCGAACTGGCCAGCATCAAGGACACGAAGTCGCGACCTTGAGACTGGTAAACACGACCGCGTGTTGCACGTATAGGTAGAAAAGTTACCTTGCTGGCACGCGCATTCCGCGTTAGGATATCGTTGTTGCCATGACAATGAACTCAGCCCCCTCCCCCGCCGAGATCGAGATCGGCATTGACGATGGCTCGACGCAGCGCGCGAGCCTGGTCGACCACCACGTCGGCGCTCGCATCCGCGAACGACGGACCATGCTTGGGCTGTCGCAGCAGCAGCTCGCGAAGATGATCGGCGTCACCTACCAGCAGGCCCACAAGTATGAGCGAGGCCTGAACCGCATCTCCGCCGGCCGGCTGTTCGAGATCGCGCAGGTGCTCAACGTCCCGGTCTCCTTCTTCTTCGAAGGGCTGCAGCCGGGTGTCGAGGCGCAGCCGGTCTCCTCGCGCCAGCGCATGTTCCTTGAGCTGGCGCGCAATTTCGCGCTGATCGATAACGACAAGCACCAGGAGGCGCTGAGCCAGATGGCCCGCGCACTCGCCGCGCAATCCCAGGCGCATCAGCGCGACCGGGACGACTGACCGGCCCCAATTCGCCCAATCAGTGGGCGAATTGTAGAATTTTGGCCCAATATGGCGCCTTTTGGCGCCTGACTGCCCACAGAGCAATCACGCCCATTATGGTGCTCCGCAGCAACCGATTGCAGCGGAGACTTTGATGCATCCTACCCTCAGCCGCCGGCACCTCTTCGGCGGTGGAGCGGCCCTCGGCATGGCCGCGGTGCTTCCCTTCGACCTCGCCCAGGCCCAGACGCCGAGCGGCAACCTGCGCGTCGGCATGACCGCTTCCGCCGTGCCCCTGCCCAACGGCATGCCCGACCAGGGCGCCGAGGGGCACCGCTTCATGGGCATTACCCTCTACGATCACTTGGTGATGTGGGATCTGTCGGTCTCAGACCGGCCGGCGCCGCTGCGTCCAGGCCTCGCCACATCCTGGCGGGTGGATCCGGCCAATCCGAAGCGCTGGATCTTCACCCTGCGGGAAGGCGTGAAGTTCCACGACGGCAAGATCATGACGGCCGAGGACGTGGTGTTCTCCTACAACCGCGCCTTCAAGAACGACGCGCCGGAATTCGACCCGCGCGGTTCGGCCCAGGTGCGCGGCCGCATGCCCACCATCGTCAACTGGTACGCCGAGGGCGAGAACACCTTCATCATCGAGACGCGCACGGTGGACAGCCTGGTCCCCTATGGCGCGACCTGGACCGGCATCACCCACCGCGGCGCCTGGGAAGCTGCCGGGCGCGACAACGACAAGTTCCTGACCCAGCCGGTCGGCACCGGGCCGTTCAAGCTGGAAGCCTTCAACATCCGCGAACGCGCCATCCTGGCGCGCAATGCGGATTACTGGGAGACCGCGCGCATCCCGAAAGTCGCGCGCGTCACCCTGCTGCCCCTGCCGGAGGCGAATACCCGCGTGGCCGCCCTGCGGTCCAACCAGGTGGACTTCATCGAGGCGCCGCCGCCCGATGCCATCCCGTCCCTGCGCCAGGCCGGCTTCAACATCGTCACCAACCAGTACGGCCACAACTGGACCTGGCACTTCAACATGAAGGAGGGTTCGCCCTGGCGCGACGTGCGGGTGCGCCGCGCGGCAAACCTGGCCATCGACCGCACCGGCATGAAGGACATGCTGGCCGGCACCATGCTGGAAGGCGGCGGGCTGGTCCCGGTGGGCGGTCCGTGGAACCCGGTGCGCAGCCCGCGCCTGACCTACGACCAGGCCGGCGCGCGCCGGCTGCTGGCCGAAGCCGGCATCACGCCGCGCACGCCGATGCGCACCAAGGTCGCCATCTCCTCCTCCGGTTCCGGCCAGATGCAGGTGCTGGCGATGAACGAGGCGCTGCAGCAGCAGCTCAAGGAAGTCGGCATCGAGGTCACCTTCGAGGTGTTCGACTGGAACTCGCTGCTCAGCACCTGGCGCGAGGGCGCGGGCGCCGCATCGGTGCGCGGCTGCGACGCGATCAACGTGTCCTACACGGCGCTCGATCCCTATACCTCGATCGTGCGGCTGGTGAAGTCGGACCTTGCCCCGCCGGTGGCGAACAACTGGGGCTTCCTGAACGATCCGGCCTATGACGCGCTGATCACCCGCATCTACGAGACCTTCGACATCACCGCGCAGGACGCGCTGGTGAAGGAGCTGCACGACAAGGTGCTGGACGACGCGCTGTTCCTGTTCGTTGCACACGATATGAATCCGCGCGCGATGAGCCGCCGCGTGAACGGCTTCGTGCAGGCGCAGTCGTGGTTCCAGGACCTGACGCCGATCAGCCTGGGGGCGTGAGGGCGTCGTCCTCACGCGCGACGTGTCGACGGTGTCTGGGAGAGGGGCCTTGCCCCTCTCCGAACCTCACCCCGCCAAAGGCCTTTGGAAAGCGCAACCTGGTGCCGAGCGGGCTGTCGGTCGGCAAGGGAAGAATTGCGCACGGCCCACGATGCCGAGCGACGGAACACTCAATTTGCCCATCGCCGGAATCCCGCATTCCAAAGGGCCGTAGCCCTTTGGTGGGGGTGGTCCGGAGGGGGCAAAGCCCTCTCCGGCCCCGCCTTCACGACTCTATCCTGGCACGTAAGCGGCAGCGCGCCCCTCCACCTCACCTCGGAGCCGGCATCTCCACCGCCCCGCCAGCATCGCGCCAGGCCGTGAATCCGCCGCCGATATGGGCAACCCGCTCCAGCCCCATCTCCTGCGCCGTCCGCGCCGCGAGGGCCGACCGCCAGCCGCTTGCGCAGTAGAACACGAAGCGCTTCGGCTCGGAGAAGACCGTCTTGGCGTAAGGACTTTCCGGGTCGATCCAGAATTCCAGCATGCCGCGTGGGCAGGAGAAGGAACCGGGGATACGGCCTTCACGCTGGATCTCGCGGGGGTCACGCAGATCGACAAAGACCACGCCGTCATCACCGTGCAGCGGCAATGCCTGTGCGACGGGCAGCGTCTCGACCACAGCCTCGGCTTCGGCCAGCAAGGCCTTGTAGCCCTTCCTCACGCGCATCCTCCGGAGCCTGTTGCATCAGAGGATGCCGCCGGCACGGCCCCGGCCGCAACCGTCAGCCGCGCACGCCGATCAGCCGACGGCGAATGCGGGCCGACAGGAAGTCGATGGCCGCGACGGTTGCGATCATCAGGAGAATGATGAAGGCCACCTCGTCCCAATGGCGGACGCGGATGCGCTCGGCGATCTGCAGCCCGATTCCGCCGGCGCCGACCACGCCGAGGATGGCCGCCGATCGCGTGTTGCTTTCGAAGAAATACAGCGCCTGGGCGAGCATGACGGGTGCCACCTGCGGCAGGATGCCGAAGCGGATGGCGGCGAGCCGGCCGCCGCCGGCGGCGATCACGCCTTCGGCCTGCTTCTTCTCGGCGTTCTCGATGGCTTCGGCATAGAGCTTCGCCAGCACCGCGACATCCGTGGTGAAGATGGCGAGCACGCCGGCCAGCGGCCCCAGCCCGACCGCGCGCACATAGGCCAGCGCCCAGACCAGCTGGTCCACCCCGCGAAAGCCGTCCAGCAGCCGGCGCAGGGAAAAGCGGAACAGCACATTGGTGACGATGTTGCGCGCACCGAGCAGGCCGAGCGGCACCGCGACGGTCGCCGCCATGACGGTGCCGAGGAAGGCCATGGCGACCGATTCCGCCATGCCCTTGAGGATCTCGACCCAGAGTTCACCCGGGCTGGGCGGGATCATCAGCCGGACGATGGTGGCAAGGCCCGACAACCCGTTCCACAGCCGCCGCGGCGTGACGTCGAACCACCACAGCGCGGCCACCAGCCACACGACGAACAGCACCCAACCCGCCGCGCGCATCACGCGCTGTGCGGCGCTGGGGCCGAAGGCCGCCGGCATGCGGTCCCGCCACCGCGCGACATCGGCGTTCATCGTGCCGTCTCCAGCCGCCCGATCGCGGCATGGCGCAGCCGCTCGGATATCAGGTCCACGCAGGACACGGTGAGGACGATGAGCAGCACAATGGCGCTGATCTCCTCGTAGTAGTTGAACGAGATCACCTTGTAGAGCTCCTCGCCGATCCCGCCGGCACCGACGAAGCCGATCACGCTCGCGGAGCGGATGTTCACCTCGAAGCGCAGCAGCAGGTAGGAGATGATGTTGGGCAGCACCTGCGGCAGCACCGCGAAGCGGCAGCCATGCGCCCAGGACCCGCCGGCACTGGCCACGCCTTCCCAGGATTTGAGGTCGGCATTCTCAATCGCCTCGGCGAACAGCTTGCCGTTCGCGCCGGCGGAATGCACCGCGATGGCGAGGATGCCGGCAAGCGGGCCGATGCCGAATGCCCAGACGAAGATCAGCGCGTAGACGATCTCGGGCACCGTGCGCATCGCTTCCAGCGAGCGGCGCGCGAGATGATAGGCGAGCGGCGATGGCGTGATGTTGCGCGCCGCGGGGAAGGCCAGCAGCAACGCGGCGGCGGAGCCCATCAGCGTCGCGAGCGCGGCCATGTTCGCCGTCTCAAGGATCAGCAGCGACCATTCGGGCAGGCGGTAGAGCCAAAAGGCGATCGATCCTTCGGTCTCCGCGCCGGCAAACAGGGACGCCCAGCGCAGGTCGGGCAGGATCTTCGCGAAGTATTCGCCGATGCGCGGCAGGCCGGCCCACAGCGTCGCCGGATAGGCTTCGCTGACCCAGGCGGCGACCAGCAGGCAGGCGAGCAGGATCGCGCCGCCGAGCAACGCCTGCTGGCGCTTCTGCCGGCGGGCGGCCTGGAAGGCTTCCTCCCCGCGGATCACCGCGGGGAGGCCGGTGGCGTAGGCTGCGCTCACGAACGACGGCGGCGCGCGGCGGCTTCCTCGCGCCGCAGTTCGACGATCATCTCGAAATCCTGGTGGCGCACCTCGCGATACCCGGTGCCGCCGCCGCGCTCGATCTGCTGGTAGATGTCCGGATGCGACTTCGGCAGCGCCAGGTGGAACAGCTTCATGTCTTCCTTGAACGCCGCCGGCAGCGCGGTGCGCGCCGCGGTCGGGCCATTCGGAATGGGGTCGGAGGTCCAGATGATGCGCAGGTCGGACATGTTGAGCATGCCTTTGTCCACCATCGCGCGCAGGTTGCCGCGGCTGTAGCCCTGCGACACCTCGCCCTGGCCCGAGGCCCAGGTCACCGCGCCGTCATACTGGCGCTGCAGCACGGCAACGACGCCCTGTTCATGCCCGCCGGCGAAGCCGGTGCGGGAGAAGTACTGGCCCGATTCGACCCCGATGCCCGACCGGCGCAGCGCGAAGCGCGGGATCAGGTAGCCCGAGGTGGAATTCGGATCGGCCCAGGCGAGCGACTTGCCGCGCATCTGCTCCATGGTGGTGATGCCGGAATCGGCGCGCACGACCAGGACCGAGACGTAGGAGATCGAGCCATCATTCTCCTCCGGCACCACCAGCGGCTCGATGCCGCCATTGGTGTCGAGCCAGGCACCGGCATAGCCGGAGGCGCCGAGGCTCGACATCTCGATCTGCCCGGCGGAGAAGGCCTGCAGCACGCCGGCGTAGTCGGTCGCCGGGAACAGCCGCGTGGGCACGCCGAAGGTGCGCTCCAGCAGGTCGCGATAGGCGCCGAAGCGGCCGAGGCGATCGGCCTCGTTCTCGCCACCCAGCAGGCCGATGCGCAGCTGCGGCACCTGGTCGGCCCAGGGGCGGCGGCCGGCGGCCGGCATCGCCGTGGCGGCGTCGAGGGTGCGGCGCGGGGTCCAGGCCTGCGCGGCCGCAAGACGCGGGGCGAGGGTCGCGCCGGCGGCCAGGCCAGCAAGGGTGCGGCGGGTGATCATGGCTATTCTCCTGTGGCGGGGGGTCAGGCGGTGACGACCTGGCGCGGGGTGGCACCCACGGCCTCGGCGGCCTGGGCGGCGAATTCCTCTTCGCTCACCCCGTAGATCTCGCGGATGCGCCGGGCGGTCAGGTCGCCGGGTGCACCGTCGAAGACCAGGCACCCGGCGTTCAACGCGACGATGCGGTCGCAGTTGTCGCGCGCGGTGGCGAGGTCGTGCAGGTTGACCAGCACGGTGATGCCATCCCGGTTCACGCCGCGCAGCGCATCCATGACGATGCGCGCATTGCGCGGATCGAGGCTGGCGATGGGTTCGTCGGCAAGGATCATGCGCGGCTCCTGCAACAGCGCACGGGCGATCGCCACGCGCTGCTGCTGGCCGCCGGACAGCGTGTCCGCCCGCTGCAGCGCGGTCTCGGCGAGGTCGAAGCGGTCGAGCGCGGCGAGGGCGAGGGCGCGCTCCTCGGCGGTGAACATGCGCAGCAGGGACGAGAGCAGCGGCCGGCGGTTCAGCCGACCGACCAGCACGTTGGTCAGCACGTCGAGCCGCTGCACCAGGTTGAACTGCTGGAAGATCATCGCGCAGCGCATCCGCCAGTCGCGCAGCGCCCGGCCGCGCAGCGCGGTCACCTCCCGGCCGTCGAAGCGGATGCTGCCCTCGGTCGGGTCGGTCAGCCGGTTCACCATGCGCAGCAGGGTGGACTTGCCCGCGCCAGAACGACCGATCACGCCCAGCATCTGGCCGGCCGGCACCACGAGCGACACGGCATCCACCGCTGTCTTGGTGCCGAAGCGGCGCGTCAGCCCGTCGATCTCCAGCATCGCATCCCGCCTTTCCATGAGGCGGCGCAGTAGCAGCGGGTCGTGACCTGCCGATGACGTCGGGATGACAGACGTGTTGCGACGCGGCAGGTTGCGCGTAACCAATCGGAGGACAACGCCATGACCAACCGCCGCGCGCTGCTCGCGACGCCTCTCGCCCTGCCCGCGCTGATCCGCCCCGCCACCGCGCAGGATGCCTGGCCGAGCCGGACCGTGTCGGTGCTGCTCGGCTATCCGCCCGGCGGGGTCACGGATTTCGCCGCCAGGGCGGTGAGCGAACGAATGGGCCGCGCGCTGGGCCAGACCGTGGTGCTGGAGAACCGGCCGGGTGCGGCGACGGCGGTGGCGAACACCGCGGCGGCGCAGGCGCGCCCAGATGGCTACACGCTGCTGATGGGCACCTCGACCCTCGCGATCAACCCGGCGCTGCAGCCCAGCCTGACGCCGCGCGACCCGCAGAAGGACCTCGCCCCGATCGGCACGGTGTTCCGCACCGCCTTCGTGCTGCATGTGCATCCGTCGCTGCCCGTGCGCAGCGCCGCGGAATTGATCGCCTATGCCAAGGCCAATCCGGGCAAGCTGAATTTCGGGTCATCCGGCACCGGCGCGGTGAACCACCTGTGCCTGGAACTGTTCCGCGCGCGCGCGGGGATCGATGTGGTGCATGTGCCCTATCGCGGCGGCCCGGCCGCGCTGCTGGACCTGCGCGAGAACCGCATCCAGGGCATGTTCAACGCCGTGCAGGAGGCCCTGCCCGCCGTGCAGGCCGGCGCCACGCGCGCGCTTGCCATATCCTCGAAAGAACGCGCCGCGGCGATGCCGGAACTGCCCCCGATCGCCGATGTGCTGCCCGGCTTCGACGGCGTGTTCTGGCAGGGGCTGTTCGGCCCCGCCGGGCTGCCCGCACCCATCGTGGCGCGCGCCGGCGCCGCGCTGCGGGAAGCGACGACCGATCCGGACCTGGTCGCCCGCATGGCCGCGCAGGGTGTCGCGCTCATGCCCGGTGACGCCGATGCGCTGCGTCGCATGCTGGCGGAGGAGACCGAGATGTGGGGCCGCCTGATCCGCGAGCAGAACATCCGCCCCGAGTGATCGGCCCCACGCGCGCCCGCTCGCTCGCCGGCGGGCGCGGCTCGGGCCCGTGGCGGGCCGACCGGCCGGCTGGCAGCCCGACGGCCCGGCGCGGTTCTTGCTGTCCCTGGCGTCGGGGCGCCGACCGAGGCGGCCCGCGCGACAGGGAGCGACCGATTCATGAGCAGGTTCCGGCGGATCACCGCCTATGCGCTGGGCGCCACCATGCTGGCTGCCTCCGGCGCCGCCATGGCCCAGCAGCCGCGCACGCTGCGTATCGCCATGACAGCCTCGGACGTGCCGACCACCACGGGCATGCCGAACAACGGGTTCGAGGGCATGCGCTTCCTCGGCTACCCGATCTTCGAGGCGCTGACGCTGTGGGACCTGTCGGATCCGACACGCCCGGCGGGCCTTCGCCCCGGACTCGCCGAAAGCTGGGAACAGGACGCGACCGACCCGAAGATCTGGCGGTTCCGCCTGCGCCAGGGCGTGACCTTCCATGACGGCACGCCGTTCAACGCCGATGCGGTGATCTGGAACCTGGACCGGTTCTTCCGCAACGACGCGCCGCAATTCGAACCGGGCGGCAGCGGCATCACGCGCGCCCGCGTCACCATCCTCGGGTCCTATCGCAAGATCGACGACAGCACGGTGGAGATGACGACGACGCGCGTCGCCTCCTACTTCCCCTACATGGTCGTCTATATCCTGATGACCTCCCCGCAATCCTTCGAGACCGGGGGCCGGGACTGGGCGCGCGTTGCCGCGATGCCGCCGGCGGGGACCGGACCGTTCCGCCTGTCGCGCTTCGTGCCGCGGCAATCGGCGGAACTGTCGCGCCATGACGGGTACTGGGACACGGCGCGGCGCGCGCGACTGGACCGCATCCTGCTGCTGCCGATGCCGGAGGCGAATACGCGCCTGGCCGCGCTGCGGTCGAACCAGGTGGACTGGATCGAGGTGCCGCCGCCGGATGCCATCCCGTCCCTGCGCGCGGCCGGCTTCAACGTCACCACCGGGTCCTATCCGCATGTCTGGCCGTGGTTCTTCCAGATGAATGGCGACAACACGCCGTTCCGCGACGTGCGGGTGCGCCAGGCGCTGAATTACTGCGTCGATCGGGAAGGCTTGGTGCAGTTGCTGAACGGCACGGCGGAACCATCTGTCGGCTGGCTGAAGCCATCGGACCCCGCCTTCGGCGCGCCGGTGAACCGGTATCGCTTCGATGCAGCACGTGGCCGCGCGCTGCTGGCGGAAGCCGGCTTCAACGCCCAACGGCCGCTGCGCTTCAAGGTGATGATCTCGACCAGCGGATCGGGCCAGATGCTGCCGCTGCCGATGAACGAATACCTCCAGCAGAATCTGCGCGAGGCCTGCGGCGTGCAGGTGGATTTCGAAGTGACGGACTGGTCGAACCTGCTGGTGGCGACGCGATCGGCGGCGAATGCACCGGTGGTGGCGAATGTGCAGTCGTTGAACCCGTCCTCGCCTTCGTCGGATCCGTCGGTGATGGCGCGGTATTTCCTGCGCGCCTTCGCACCGCCGAACGGCTTCAACTGGGCAGGCTTCTCGGACGACCAGTTCGAGGCCGCCTTCGCCCGTCTGGAGACCGCCCGCACCCCGGCCGAAGCGACCACCGCCTATGCCGAGGCGCATGCGCGCCTGGTCGACAACCCACCCTGGCTGTTCATCGTGCACGACCTGAACCCGCGCGCGATGAGCCGGCGGGTAACGGGGTTCACCTCGGTGCAATCGTGGTTCCAGGATCTGGTGCCGGTGAATCTGCAATAGGCCTGCGGATGGCGGGCGCGGCCGCGCCTTGCGCTCCTGGCCCGAGGCATCCGCCTCGGGCCGGATTGGCGCGATGGGGTGGGCATTGTCCCGGCCAGCCTGTCGCGTGTCCCGCCGGTTTGCGGTCGTGTCCTTCCCCGATGAGGCGTGGCGGGACATGCTGGCCTCACCTTGAAGGAGAAGCCCGCCATGATCGTCGACCTGCGCATCTACACCTGCCTGCCCAACCGGGTGGCGGAGTTCGTCGAACTGTATGAGAAAATGGGGTGGCCGCTGCAGCAGAAGCATCTCGGCAACTGCGTCGGCTGGTACACGACCATCGAGGGGTCGTTGAACACCGTCGTGCATATGTGGGGATATGAGGACCAGGCGGATCGCGAACGGCGCCGCGCCGCGATGGCGGCGGACCCGGCCTGGGCGGACTACCTCGCCGAGGTCGGCAGGCGCGGCATGCTGGTGAAGATGGAGAATCGCATCGTGAAGCCGGCGCCCTTCTTCGCCGCTCTGAAGAAGTAGCCGCGCGGTCCAAGGGCCCGATGATGCCGCGGCCCAGGTGACGACGGCCTCGGGCGACGCCTGCGGTGGGATAAGGCCGGGAGCCCCTTCCCGCCTTCACCGCCCGAGCAGCACCAGCACGACGCCCGAGACCACCACCAGCGCGCCGATGATGTCGGTGCGCTTCATCCGTTCCTTCAGGAAGAAGCGGCTGAACAGCAGGGTGAACAGGATCTCCACCTGCCCCACCGCGCGCACCAGCGCAACTGGGGCATAGGCGAAGCCGGTGAACCAGCAGGCCGACCCGCAGGCCGACAGCGCGCCGACCTGCGCCGAGGACCGCCAGGTGCGGAACAGCGCCGGGATCGAGGCGCGCTCCGTCGCCAGCAGCCAGCCGCCCTGCATCAGCGTCTGCAGCATGTTGATCACCACCAGCGTCTCCAATGCGCGCAGCGTCGCATCCGGCCCGTCGAGCGACTGCGTCGCCGCGCGGATGGCCAGCGCGCAGAGCGCGAAGGCGAACCCGGCACCCAGGCCATAGATCGCCGATGGCTGCACGGTCGCGGCCACCACTTCCCGCAACGATGAGACGCGCCCGGCGAGCGAGAGGAACAGCGTCCCGCCCACCGACACCGCGATGCCAAGCCAGGCCAGCGCGTGGAAGGATTCGCCGAGGAAGATCAGCGCGATGAACGCCGCCTGCACGGCCTCGGTCTTGGAATAGGCGGTGCCGACCGCGAAGCCGCGATGGCCGAAGGACATGATCAGCAGGTTGGTGCCGATGATCTGCCCGAAACCGCCGAGCACGCAGTAGAGCAGGTAGATCCAGCTCGGCGAGGACAGGCTGCCGCCGATCAGCGTCAGGTACAGCACGACGAACAGCATGCCGACCGGCACGCCATACAGGTACCGCACGACAGCCGCAGCATTGACCGTCAGCTGCCCGCGCAATTTCTGCTGGAGGGCTGTCCGCCAAGTCTGGAACAGACCGGCGAACAGCGTGGCGACGACCCAGATCGGCATCAGCCCAACCGCGGATCGAGCCAGGGTTTCGGCATGGGCTGCCAGGGCGTCAGCCGCGCCCCGGCATCGTCGATAGCATTGCCGAGGCCGGGTGCAGCGGACAAGGTCGCCACGCCGCGCGCGAAGCGCAGGTCATGCCCGGTCACCAACGTGAAGAAGCGGTCGGTTTCACCGAACTGCACTTCCAGCGGCAGCAGGTTCGGGATGGTCGCGCACAGATGCACCGAATGCGCGTGACACACCGGCCCGGTCGGGTTGTGCGGGGCGATCTCGACGCCGGCGGTCTGCGCCAGGGCGGCGATGCGCCGGATCTCCTCGTGGCCGCCGGCGTATTTGATGTCAGGCATTAGCACATCGTAGCAGCCGGCCTCGATGAGCGCGCGATAGGCGCCGAGGCCGGCAAGCGATTCCGCGCCGGCGAGCCGCATGCCGCGGTCATTGGCCATGGACCGGATGCGGCGGATCTCCGGATGATTGGCTTCCGACACCGGGCATTCCAGCCAGAACAAGCCGAAGGGTGCAACATCCTGCACCAGCCGCGCCGCACCGCCGGGGGAAAAGCGCCAATGCGCATCGACCATGATGTCGATCTCGCGCCCGACCGCGGCACGCACGGCGGCGATGCGCGCAAGCCCCTGTTCATAGGCGGCGCGCAGGGAAGCATCGGCCGCGTCTTCCCACACGAAGGGTTCGAACGGCGCGAGTTTCACCGCACGGAATCCATCCGCCACGGCGCGTTTCGCTGCGGCGGCGAAGCCTTCCGGGGTGCGCGGGTTCGCACCGCGGTTGATGTTGGCATAGAGCGGCACGACGCCGCGCAGCGCGCCGCCCAGCACGGCGTGGATCGGCCGGTCCGCCGCCTGGCCCGCCAGGTCCCACAGCGCCTGCTCGAAGGCCGAGAGTACCGCATGAGCAACGAGGCCGCCGGCCGCATGCGGGATCAGCCGCGCGACGCGGTTGCGGTTGGTGGCGTCCTCGCCCACCACATTCGCCGCGAGCCGCGCAGCCTCGGCCGCGAGCAGCGCTTCCTGGTTCGACAGCGTGCATTCGCCAAGTCCCGTGCGGCCATCATCGGTGCGCACCAGCAGGAAGGACCAGTTGGTCTTCGGCGTGACGTTGACGCCGAGGAAGTCGAGCGAAGCGATCTTCATCCTACTGCGCCGTGATGTTGGCGGCGGTGGCAAGGCGCTTCCACTGCGCGACATCATGTTCGATGCGCTGCTGGAAGACCTCGGGCGTCGAGACGACAAGTTCGCCGCCGAGCAGGCGGATGCGGTCGCGCAGCATCTCGTTGCCGCGCAGCCTGACCAGTTCGGCGAGCAGTTTCTCGCGGATCGGCGCCGGCGTGCCCTTGGGTGCGAGCAGCCCGTTCCAGGCCACCGTCTCGAAGCCCGGCAGGCCGCTTTCGTGGATGGTCGGCGTGTCCGGCAGGTCGGGCAGGCGGGTCATGGAGGTCACCGCCAGCAGTTTCACCTCCCCGCTGCGGACCTGGGGCATGACGTTCACCAGGTTGCCGAAGGCGAGCGGCGCCTCCCCCGCGATCACCGCCTGCACCAGCGCGGGCGACCCGCGATAGGGCACATGGACGATGTCGAGTGCCGCCTGGTTCTTGAACAATTCCATGTTCATATGCGCCGAGGACCCGACGCCGGCCGACGCATAGTTGAAGGCGCCGGGGCGTGACCGCAGCAGGGCGATCAGCGCGGCGACGTCGGCGACCGCCAGCACGCGCGGATTGATGATCAGCGCGTTCGGCCCGACCACCAGCAGCGAAACCGGGTCGAAGGCGGTGGTCAGGTCGTAGGGCAGGTCGCGGTATATCGCCCCGTTGATCCCGTTGGACCCGGCATTGCCAAGCAGGAAGGAATAGCCGTCCGGTGGCGACCGGAAGGCGGCCTCCACGCCGATGCGCCCGCCGGCGCCGCCGCGGTTGTCGACCACGAAGGGCTGGCCCAGGGCTGCTTCAAGCAGCGGCGAGAACAGCCGTGCCGTGGTGTCGTTCCCGCTGCCAGGCGTGTCGGGCAGGATCAGCCGCACGGAACGCTGCGGCCAGGGCTGCTGCGCCAGCGCGGGCATGGCAAGGGTGGCGACGGCGCCCGCGATCAGGGTGCGGCGATGAAGCATGGCGAGGGTCCTCCCGGGACGCGCGCAGCGTGGCCCGAACCGGGTCGCGCATCAATGTGGCGCGCGGCCCCGGCGGCCCGGCGTCGCGCGCGGCCTCAGCCGCGCGCAATTTCAGCCGCCACGCCGCGTGCGCCCCCAGCCCGGGTCCTCCTCGATCATGTCCGCCATGCCCGAACGACCGAGCATCTGCGCCGTCTCGGCATTGGCGGCCTCGGCGATGGCGGCTTCATCCACATGCGGCACGACGCGGTCGCTCATCAGGATCTCGCCGGCCACCACCACATCGCGCACATCGCCGCCGGAGGCGAAATACACCACGCGGTGCACCGGCATATTGGCCGGCAGCATGTGCGGCGCGGAAAGATCGACCGTGATGATGTCGGCCTGCTTGCCGACCTCCAGGCTGCCCACGCGATCCGCCATGCCGAGGCCCTTCGCGGCGTCGATCGTCACCATCTCCAGCGCCTTGCCCGGCGGCAGCAGTTTCTCGTCGCGTGCGGCGCGCTGGTGGTAGCGCATGGCCTGGAACATGTGGCGGAACATGTCCGTGGACCGATCCGGTGCCGTGCCGTCCGACCCGATCATCACCGTCACGCCGCGATCCATCATGGCGATGACGGGGCAGAAGCCACGCACCGCCGCGATGGCCGACGGGTTGTGCACCACTGAGGCGCCGGTGCGGACCATCGTGGCGATGTCGCCCTCGGTGAGGTCCGTGCAGTGCGACAGCCAGACATCGGGACCCATCAGGCCGAACATGCGGTCGGCCATCTCGATGGAGCCGCTGCGATGGCCGTCCTGGTGGAACAGCGTGCCGGCCTTGCTGCCGATGTCGCGGATGACGCGGCCCTGGGCTTCGATTGCCGCGACCTCGGCGGCGTCGTGGGTATCCTTGCGATAGACCGGCATCAGCGTCGCGCAGGTGACGCGGCCACGGCCGTGGTGGCGCGCGACCAGCGTGCCGATGGTCTCGGCCTGCTGCTCGAAGGACACGTCGGCCACGCTGCCATCGACACCGCGATAGGGGCGCGGAAACGGCGGGCGTGTCGGCCCAAGCACCATGATGCGGCGGATGCCGATGCCATTGATGCCTTCCACATGCGCATCGCCATGCGCCGGGTCATCCACGCGGCCGATCGAATCCCCGCCGCCGAGCAGCATCACCGAGGTGGTGACGCCGAACTTCAGCAGTTCCAGCCCCGCCAGCGCGGCTTCCGCCCGCCAGAAGGACGGTGGGGAGGCCAGGGTGTAGATCACCCGGCAGGCCTCCGACCACGCCTCGGAATCGCCGCTGCCCATGGTCTTGACCAGGCCATGCCCGGCATGGGCATGGCCGTCGATCAGCCCAGGCAGAATCGCCTTGCCGCGCGCATCGATGCGGCGCGGCGCGGCATGCGCGGCCTCGACCTCCGCGCGCGGGCCGACCGCGGCGATGGTGTCGCCGCTGACGGCCACGGCCCCGTCCTCGATGACCCGGCGGCCGCCATCCATGGTGATGACGGTGCCGCCGGCAATGATCAGATCAGCCATTCTCAGTTCACCCGTACGTAGCGCAGGCGCAGACGGTTGTCCGGCGACTGCGCGAGGTCAATATTGCGCCGCGCCGCCCACACCACCGGCTGCTGGTGCAGCGGCACGTGGGCGATCTCGCGCTTCTCGATCAGCAGCGCCTGACGGATCAGCGCGCGGCGCGTCGGCTCGTCGCCTTCCTGCGCGATGCGGTCCACCAGCGCGTCGAATTCGGCATTCGACCAACGGCCGACATTCAGGCCGGAGGTCGTCGCGGTGCGGGTGCGCAGCACCTCCGACAGCGTGGAATAGGTATCGGCCAGCGGCAGCCCGGCATGGCCGACCATGAACATCGACACGTCGGAATTGTTGATCCGCCGCGACCACAGCGCCACCGTCTCGAACTGCGGGATGATGCGGATGCCCACGCGCTGCAGCATGCCGGAGATGGCGATGCACAGCCGCTCGTCATAGACGTAGCGATCGTTCGGGCAGGCGAGGCCCAGCGAGAAGCCGTCCGGGTAGCCGGCTTCCGCGAGCAGCCGCTTCGCCGCATCGGGGTCGAAGGGGAAGGTGCGGGTGTTGATGTCGGACGGCGCGCCGTTGAGGAAGGGGCTCGCCATGGTGCCAGCGATCCAGGCGTTGTTGCGCATGACCGAACGGCGCAGCGCCTCGACATCGATCGCCTGGTAGATCGCCTGGCGCACGCGGATGTCGCGCAGCGGGTTGCGGCCGCGCACATCGGAATAGACAAGTTCATCGCGGAAGTGGTCGAAGCCGAGATAGATCGTGCGCAGTTCCGGCCCCTGCACCACCTGCAGGTTCGGATTGGCCTCGATGCGCGGAATGTCCTGCAAGGGAAGTTCGACCAGGGCATCCACCTGGCCGCCGAGCAGGGCAGCGGTGCGCGTCGGCGCGCTGCGGATCGGCTGGAAGGTGACTTCCGTCAGATTGTGCCGCGGCGTGTCCCACCAGCCCGCGAAGGGTTCCAGTACGGTCGGGCCGTCGATCTGCCGGCTGCGGACGCGGAAGGGGCCGGTGCCATTGGCGGCGCGGGATGCGCCGGTCTCCTCGCGGGCCTGGAGGTTGGTCGCCGCCGTCGCATTGTTCGCCGCCGCCCAGCCGGCATCCATGATGTGCATCTGGGTCAGGGCATTCAGCAGGATCGGGAAGGGTTGCTCCGTCTCGATCTCGACAGTCAGCGGGCCCGTGGCGCGGACTTCCTTGATGACGCCGGCAAGCACGCCGCGGGCGAGCGCGCCCGGCGTGTTCAGCCGCTGCCAGGAAAAGACCACATCCTCGGCGCCGAAGGTCTCGCCACCCTGGAAGCGCACGCCTTCGCGCAGCTGGAAGCGCCAGACCGTGGGCGTCAGGCGTTCCCAGGATGTCGCCAAGGCGGGTTCCAGCTCGATGCGCTGATTGTGCCGCACCAGCGTCTCATAGACGTTGTCGAGAAAGGCGTTGGTGAAGGTGTTGTTCGACGAATGCGGGTCGAGCGTCAGGATATCCGCCGAAAAGGACCAGGACAGGCTGCGCGCGACGGCCGCGGGGGCCGCGGCGATCACCAAGGCCGCGGCCGCCACGGGCATCAGTGCCGCCACCGCGGCGGGGATCATGCGCATCGTCGTGTCCTCCGGCTGGAACCCGGCCGCTGCTGGTCGGGTCGTGGTCGCACAGGCTCGGGCGCGCGGCGGCTGCCCGTCAACGGGACGGATCAGCCCGCATCGACGGTCAGGCCCTCGCGACGGATCACTTCCGCCCATTTGGTGATCTCGCTGCGCACGAAGGCGGCAAATTCATCGGCATTGCCGCGCATCGGGAAGCCGCCGAGTTCGGTGAAGCGGCGCTGCGTGTCCGGCTGGCCGATCAAGGCGGCGACCTCGGCATTGAGACTGTTGACCGCGTCGGCCGGCAGGCCGGCCGGGCCGAACAGGCCGAACCAGGTGTTGACCTCGTAGTTGGCGAGTTCGGGCATGGTCTCGCGCATCGCCGGCACGTCGGGCAGCAGGCTGTTGCGCTCGCGGCTGGTCACCGCCAGGGCGCGCACGGCCCCGGACTGGATATGGCCGCTGATGCCGGTGAGGTTGTCGATCATGAAGGCCACATTGCCGCCGAGCAGATCAACCTGGGCGGGGGCCGAGCCGCGATGCGGCACGTGGATCGCCTCGGCATTCAGCATCTGCAGCATCAGCACCGGCGACAGATGCGTGGATTGCCCCACGCCCGTCGAGGCATAGGGAATGCGCCCGGGCTGCGCGCGCAGCAGCGCGGCGAGTTCCGCGACGGTGCGCACCGGCACATCCTTGTTGACCACCAGCACGTTGGGCCCGGCGATGGTGCCGGCGATCGGCACGATCTGGTCCGGCCGGTAGGGCATGTTGCGGAACAACGAATACGCGATCGCCTGCGGCCCGATATTGCCGAGCAGCAGGGTCGTGCCGTCGGGGCGGGAGCGCACCACCTCCAGCGAGCCGATGGTGCCGCCGGCGCCCGTGCGATTTTCCACCACCACCGCGCTGTTCCAGCGCGGATGCAGGAATTGCGCGAGCATGCGCGCCATGATGTCGGTGGTGCCGCCGGCCGCGGCGGGCACGACGATGCGGGTCTGTCCGGGCGGACGCCAGGCCTGCGCGCGGGCCAGGCCCGGCAGGGCGATCAAGGGCGCGCCGAGCGCGGCGCGACGGGTGATGGCGGCCATGTGGTCCTCCCCGGGACGTTTCGTTTGCTTGCGGGGAGCATGACGCGGCGAAGGCGGGCGGGGAAGTCCCTCGCCCGCCGCCCGGGATCAGGCGGGAGAGAGCATCGGCATGATGGTCTTCCAGGTGTCGATCTCCGCGCGGATCAGCTGCTCGAATTCGGCCGGGGTGCCGAAGCGCGCGGTGACGCCCAGCGGGGCGAAGCGTTCCAGCACGTCGGGCTGGCGCAGGATCCTGTGGAACTCGGTGTTGAGACGGGCGACCACGGGCGGGGGCAGCCGGCGCGGCCCGATGATCCCGTTGTAGCTGGTGTGCAGATAGGGCACGCCGCGCTCCATCGCAGTCGGAATGTCGGGCAGCGTCGTCGTGCGCTCGCGCCCGGTTGTCGCCAGCGGACGCAGGGCGCCGGACTGCACGAGCGGCAGGGTCGGGGCGATGACCTCGATCCCGGCGTCGAGATTGCCGTTCGAGATGGCGGTCAGCAGGTCCGGCGTCGTGCGGAAGGACACCGCCTCGACCTGCAGGTTGCCCTGCATCCGCAGCTTGTCCACGCGGGCCGGGCCGACGGCGCCGACATTGACGTGCCCGGGCCTGGCCCGCACCGCCGCCATGAAGTCCTCGAAGCTGCGCAGCGGCGAATTGCGTGCGACCAGGATGACGTGGTCGAAATAGCCGCATTGGGTGACGAAGGAGAAATCCTCCAGCGGCCGATACGGCAGGTTCGGCACGATGAAGGCCGAGGTCGCCAGCGCCTCGGATGACAGCATCAGCGTATGGCCGTCCGGCTGCGCCTGCGCGGTGAACTCGGCGGCAAGGACGCTGCTTGCACCGGGCTTGTTGTCCACGACGACGGGCTGGCCCAGCGCCTCCGACAGTTTCGGCGCCATCAGCCGCGTCATGATGTCGGCAACACCACCCGCGGCGAAGCCGACGACGATGCGGATCGGCCGGTTCGGCCAGGGCGCGTCGCGGCCCTGGGCGAAGGCGGGCAGCACCGGTGACAGCGCAAGGGAGCCTGCCAGGGCGGCAAGCCGGCGTCTTTGCATCGTTGTTCCTCCCCGAAGTCGTATCCCACCCGTTTGGGGTGGTTCAGCTACCCAGCAGCGCCGCCGCGTTGCTGGCGATCAGCTTGCGGATGGCCGCCTTGGGCATCTGCTGGTCGAGCAGCAGGTGCACCACCTCGCGGAAGCCTTCGACCGGCTTGGGTCCGCCAAGCAGGCCGAGATCAGACGACAGCACGGTGTGGTCGACGCCGGCGACGTCGATCAGATGGACCAGCTCCTCCGGCGTGAACTTCTTCTTCGGGCCCACCCACATGCAGATGGAATGCTCGATCTGCGCGCCGATCGACACCAGCGTGCGGATGTCGTCATCCGTGCAGCCGATCAGGAAGGTCGGATGGTTCACCAGCATGCGGTTCACGCCGCGGCGCTTCGCTTCCTCGAACACCTTGATCATCTCGGCGACATCGAGGTGGCCGCCGGCGAGGATGATGTCGGCCTCGGCGATCAGGTCGAGCACCTGAAGCGTATTGTCGGTCAGCCGGCCATTGGCATCCGTCGCGCGCAGCGGGATCGGGTCCAGCATCTTCTTCGCCGTCTTGGGGAAGTTCTTGCCCGCGCCGGACGCCTGGTCGATGTGGTTCGCCGCCGAGAGCGTCGGCATCCAGATGATCTTCGCGCCGAGCTTCGCCGCATGGTCCACAGCATGCGGGTTTATGCCGCCCGAGGCGTTGTTCAGCGCCAGTCCGGAATACAGTTTCACGCCAAGCTCGGGGAACAGTTTCTCCAACATGATGGCGTGGGCGGTGCCCAGGTAGAAATGATCCTTGTAGAGCAGCGCACTGAACTTCGCCGCCGCGCAGTCGAGCAGCGCCTCATGGTGGTCGAGGGTGCGCGGCATGGCGGCCGGGCCGGAATGGCAATGCAGATCGACGGCGCCGACCAGCAGCTCGGCAACCTCCGCGTCGCGTTCCTCGGTGCGGTCCAGGGTGGTGGTGCTCATGATGCGGTGTGTCCTGGCGATGGTCGGGATGGCGGGATCAGGCGGCCGCGGCGGTGCCGAGCGCGCGGATATCGGCGAGCGCCTTGCGCGCCGCCTGCTTCATCAGCCCCTGGTCGGAGGAATAGACGAAGGCGCTGGCCCCCATGCCGCGCAGCCATTCGGCTTCCTTCATGCCGCCGACGAAGACCATGACGGGCTTGCCGGCACGCTTCGCGGCCTCCCCGATGCGGGCGACGACGTCGCGGATGCGGGGTGAATCGCTGCTCGCCTCGCCCATCGCGGCCGTCAGGTCGCCGCGGCCGATGAACAGCGCGTCGATGCCGTCCGTCGCGGCGATGGCGTCGATCTCGTCGAGCGCCTCGGGGTCCTCGATCTGCGCGACGACGGTGGTCGTGGAATCCGCCGCCTCGATGTAGTCCCACATCTTGCCGCCGCCGTAGCCGGCCGCGCGGACCGATCCGGAATATCCGCGCTTACCGCCGCGATAGCGTGCCGCGGCCGCGATCTGCGCGGCGATCGCCGCAGTCGCCACATGCGGCACGAGCACGCCGGTCGCGCCGCAATCGAGCACCGAGAGCAGATGATGCGGCGCGGGGCTCTGCACCCTCACGAAGCCCGCGGCACCCGTAGCCCGGGCGGCGAACAACGCGGCGTCGGTGGATTGCCGGTCGAAGGGCGAATGCTCCTCATCCACGATGACGAAGTCGAAGCCGAGGCTGCCCATGATCTCGGCCCCATGCAGGGTCGGGGTCTTGAGGAAGGTACCGGTCAGGATATCGCCGCGCTGCAGGCGGGCGCGAAAGCTCTCCGGTTGCGTGCTGGTCGCCATGGACGGTTTCCTCGGGGCACGGCCCTTGACGAGCCGATGTTTGTTCTGATAAACGGAACATGATATTTACAATCAGAACATCCGACACGCCCCAGGCAGTGTCAAGCGTGATGTGACCGCTGAGGGAGCCTCGCCATGCCGCGCATCAACGGCCCGTCGCAGGGCGAGGGGTTGCAAGCCGTCGCCATGGCGTTCCGCATCCTGGAATTTCTCGCGGCGCAGCGCGGCGGTGTCGGCGTCACCGATCTGGCCCGCGCGCTCGACACGACGAAAAGTCGCATCCACCGGCACCTGCGGACCCTGGTCGAAAGTGGCTACATCCTGCAGTCGCCGGAATCGGAGAAGTATCGGATCGGCAGCCGGTTGGTGACGCTCGGCCGCGCCGTCGCCGAGAATTTCGACCTGACGGCGATCGCGCGCGACGAGATGTATGCGCTGCGCGACGCGCTGGGCCAGACCGTGGTGCTGAGCCGTGCGGAGGCCGCCGGCGCCGTCGTGCTCGCCACGCTTCCAGGGCCCGAACCGATCGAGATCGGCGTGAAGCCCGGCTCCATCATGGCCATGCACCCGACCGCGCAGGGCAAGCTGGTGCTGGCCTTCGGTGATCCGGTGCTGCGCGACCGCGTGCTGAATTCGCGCCTCGACATGCGCACGCCGCGCACCATCACCAGCCCCAGCGCGCTGCGCGAGGAACTCGACCGCGTGCGCAGCCGCGGCTGGGCGGTGGCACCCGGCGAAAGCCTGGTCGGCGTGAACGCCCTCGCCGCGCCGATCTTCGAGGGCGGTGGGCATATGGTGGGCGCGATCGCGCTGCTCGGCTCGATTCAGTTCATCGAGGCCGAGCCCTCCGAGGCTCAGATCCGCCGCGTCTGCCTGGCGGCGGCGCGGATCTCCGCCCGGCTCGGCCACGCGCCGCGCAGTCCGCTTGACGTGGCATGAGGTGCGCGGCAGCCTTATGGAACAGCGTTCCGAAGAACGGAACGCACAGCGAGAGGAATGCTCCATGGCCTATGACGCCTCGGACCCGCGGGCCAGCCTCGTCACCGCCTCGAAGGCGGTCACCGGCCGATTCACGGCGGCGCAATACGCCCGCTTCTACGAGACGAAGCCCGATGAGGAATCGCCCGGCATCCGCACCTGGTACGCGCGCGGGCAGAACTTCATCATCGCCTATTCCGAGGTGGAGGCCGGCGCCGTGCTGTCGCGCAGCGCCCAGCCGGACGAATACGCGCTGCTGCTGCCCGATGCCCCGATGGCTGTGACCATCCGCGCGGGGACGGAGGAGAAGCCGCTCGGCGGCTATTCGCTCGCCTTCATCCCGCCGGGTGCGAGCAGCATCACCGCCACGGCGAAGGGCCGCCTCACCCGGCTGTTCACGCCGCGCTCGGCCGATCTCGCCGCGCTGTGCAGTAATGCCGCTGCCTTTGCCGAACTCGATCCGCGCATCCCGCCGCTGCAGGACTGGCCGACGCCACCGGATGGCTTCCGCATCCGCACCTACAGCCTGGACGTGCCCAAGGAACCCGGGCGCTTCGGCAAGATCTGGCGCAGCACCACCTTCATGGTGAACTACCTCGACCCCGCCGCCGGTCCCCGCGACAAGACCAAGATGTCGCCGCATCACCACGATGATTTCGAGCAATGCTCCCTCGTACTCGATGGTGCCTACACCCACCACATCCGCTGGCCCTGGACCACGGACATGACGGCCTGGCGGGAGGACGACCACGAATACTGCAAGGGGCCGTCGGTGACGGTGATCCCGCCGCCCTCGACCCATACCTCCCGCGCCGAGGAAGCCGGGCAGATGGTGGACATCTTCTGCCCCCCGCGGATGGACTTCTCGCTGAAGCCGGGCTGGGTGCTGAACGCGGCTGACTATCCGATGCCGAAGGGCTGACGACGTCGGCGCGGAAGCGGCCTGGCTGGTTCGAGGTAGGAAGGTAGAACCGGAGAGGGCTTTGCCCCCTCCGGACCTCCCCCACCAAAGGCCTAAGGCCTTTGGAAATCTCGACTTGGTGCCTGGCCAATACCGCCGCCGCCACGGGGAAAGGCGGGCCGGGCGCATGACAGAATCCGGACAGTGATCCCGCCGCCAAACGGATCAGCCAAGGTCCGCTGGGGCGGGGATAACTATCCGGGTACCGCTTCTGTCAGTTCCGCCCTGGACCCGGAATCGGTTTCCAAAGGCCCTGGGCCTTTGGCGGGGTGGCTTGGAGGGACAGCGCCCCTCCAACCTTCAGCCCATCCTGGCGCACCTGAAGAACCCGCCCCTCCCGGCCTCAGGTCGCATCCATCTGCAAACCTTCGCGACGGATCACCCCGCCCCACTTCTCGATCTCGCTGCGCACGAAGGTCGCGAAATCCTCAGGCGAGCCGGGGGCCGGCACGCCGCCCATCTGGGCGAAGCGTGCGCGCGTGTCGGGCTGGGCGAGCAGCGCCTGGATCTCCGCATTCACGCCACGGATGGCATCCGCCGGCGCGCCAGCCGGCATGAACAGCCCGAACCAGGTGGACACGTCGTATGGGGCGAGCGCCGGCATGGTCTCGCGGATTGCGGGCAGGTCGGGCAGTTCGGCGCTGCGCTCGGCGCTGGTCACGCCCAGCGCGCGCAGGCGCCCACCACGGATGTGGTCCATCGAGGATGTCAGGTTATCGAAGGCGAACTGCACATTGCCGCCCAGCAGGTCGATCAGCAGCGGCCCGGCACCGCGGAAATGCACCGCCTCCGCCTGGGTGCCGGCCAGCTGGTTGAACCACACGGCGGACAGATGCGGCGACTGCCCCATGCCCGAAGTGCCATAGGTGGCGCGCCCATTTTCCCGCTTCAGCCAATCGACGAATTCCGGGACGGAGCGCGCCGGCACCGAAGGATGCACCACCAGCACGTTCGGCCCGCGGATGACGTTGGACACGGCGGCCAGGCTGTCGGGCCGGTATTGCAGGTTGCGGAACAGCGCATAGCCGATCGCCTGCGGGCCGATATTGCCCATCAGCATGGTGCGGCCATCGGCGGCGGCGCGGACGACTTCCATGGTGCCGATGACGCCACCGGCGCCGGAGCGGTTTTCCACCACCACCGGCGTGCCCCAGCGGGTCTGGAGGAACTGCCCGAGCAGCCGCGCCATGATGTCGGTGGTGCCGCCCGGGGCGGCTGGCACGACGATGCGGCTGGTCTGGCCGGGGCGCCAGTCCTGGGCCCGTGCGGCGATCGGGAACAGGGCGGGCAGGGTCAGCGCGGCGCGGCGCGTCAGGCGGTTCATGGGTGTTCCTCCGGTTCGTGGCGGCGTTATCGCGCAGCCGCGCGGCTGCGTCACGCGCGGCGGTGGCCGGTGGCGAGGCGTGCGACGGCGACGAAGGATCGCGGCCCGTCCGGCCCGCCGGCGAGGTAGGCGCGGCGTGCCAGCGCCTCGACACGCGGCAGGCGGTCGGGCGGCAGGGTGGCGACGAAGGCGCCGGCGATGCCCTGCCCGCCGCTCGCCCAAGGGTCCCACCAATCGGCGAAATCCGTGAAGTCCTGGCGGATGACCAGGTCGCGCTCGACGACGTCGCGCATCCCGGCATCGCGCAGCAGTGCCGACAGCCGGCCGGGCGAACCCACCGGATCGGACCAGTAGCGGGCGCGAAAGGCCTCGCCATCCGGTTCCGTCGCGGCGACCGTGTCGGCGAAGGCGCGCAGGAACGAAAAGCCGCCGGTGAAATCCCACATCGCCGTGGCGACCAGGCCACTGGGCTTCACGACGCGTGCCATCTCGGCGAGGGCGGCGGCGCGGTCGGGGACGAATTGCAGCACCAGCAGCGACAGCGCGGCGTCGAACGCGGCATCCGGCAGGTCGAGCCGCGTCACATCCCCCGTGCTGAAGCGGCCGCCCGGCACCCGCGCCTGCGCGGCGGCGACGAAGGTTTCGCTGAGATCGACGCCGGTAATGCGCGCCGTCGCGTCGCGCGCCGCGATGGCGGCGGACAGGGACCCGGTGCCACAGCCGGCATCCAGCACGGCGGCGCCGCTCGGCAGCGCCAGCGCATCGAGCATCACCTCGGCGAGGCGCGCGCTCCAGCGACCCATGCTGCGGTCATAGGCCTCGGCGCTGGTGGCGACATAGGCCGCCATGCGCTCACTCCTCCATGCGGTAGCGGAAGTCGCAATGGGTCGCGCCGCCCATGATGGTCTGCGTGCGTTCGAGTTTCAGCCGCGGGTCGTAGCCCTCGCAGAAGGCGCCGTCGCGGTTGCAGGACAGCACGGCGCCAAGCTCGGCGATGCCCATCTCCTTGTACATCTCGGCATAGCGGCAGCGGGTGACGTTGAAGTCGTACTGCGTGGCGTCCTTGCGCAGCGTCTCGATGCGCAGCGCATCGCCCTTGGTCCACAGCGGTTGCAGGGCGATGAAATGTTCGAGACTCGGCTGCCCGCCGGGTCCCTCCTTGGCCATCTCGGCGGCGGTGGACTTGGCCAGCTTGACCACGGCGCGTGACAGGATGGCCTTGGCCTGCACCTCGCCGAGTTCGGCCTTCATCTCCTCATAGACCCCCTTGGCGAAGGCGGCCTCGATGCGGCGCTGTTCCAGGATGCCCAGGCGGTCCTCGGCCATGATACGAAAACTCCCCGACGTCGGTGACGCCGGGGAGCCTATCGCGCGGCCGGCGCTGCGGCGAGCGGGTTACTGCGCGTAGAGCCCACGATTGGTGACGACGATGCGGCTGGCGCGGCAGATGTTGATCTGGCGCAACTCGGCGGCGCCGCCGCCATTCCAGGTGATGCGGAAATCATAGAGGCCCGCATTGGCCGCCTGCGCATTCCACACGCCGTTCACCGGGATCATGCTCTGGCCGAGTTGGTCGGGGCCCCAATCATTGCGGCTGGCGTGGCTGTATTGCAGCGAATAGATCGGACGGGAGGAATTGTTCACAACCTGGAAGCGCGTATCGCAGCCCGGACCGACGGGAACCTGTGGCACCCCGACGGGCGTCGGCACATACACGGTCTGGGGCGCGCAGGCCGAAACGGCCGCGGCGCCCATCAGGGCCAGGATGGCAGGCAGCAGGCGGCGGAACATCGTGGCACACTCTCCCGGTTCGTGGTGCGCGCCGGCAGGCCCGCCCATTTGTCGACCCCGCGACGGTATGCAAGGGACGTTGCGCGGGCAAGATGGCGGTGGCTTGCGCGGCGCCGTGTCGCCGTGGTGCTGTGAAGTGATTCGGCGGGAAGGATCGGGCGGATGACGATCGGGCAGTGGTTCGGCTTCCAGGGGCGCATCGGGCGGAAGACCTGGTGGCTCGGCTATGTGCTGCCGATGATCGGCATCTCGGTGCTGTCGACCGTGCTCGACATCGGCTTCGGCTTCATCACGCTCGAGGATGCCGCGCCGGTCGATGGCTATGGGTTCGAGACGCGCGGCGTCGGCGTCTTCGGCCTGCTGTCGCTGATCCCGCTGGTCTGGATCAGCCTGGCGGGCCAGGTGAAGCGCTGGCACGATCGCGACAAATCCGGCTGGTTCGTGCTGGTCAACTTCATCCCCTTCATCGGCGTCATCTGGGCCTTCGTTGAAACCGGCTTCCTGCGCGGCACGATGGGCACCAACCGCTTCGGGCCGGATCCGCTGGGCGGGGCGCCGCAATGGCAGCAGCCGGGCATGCCGCCGCAGCAATGGCAGCAGCAGGGGCCGCCCCAGCAGTGGCAGCAGCCCGGCCAGTGGCAACAGCCGCCGCAATGGCAACCGCCGCCGCAGCAGGGTTGGCAGCCCCCGCCCCAGCAGGGCTGGCAGGCGCCGCCGCAGGGCTACCCGCCGCCGCAGAACCCCGGCGGGCCGCCACCGGGCTATGGCCAGCAACCGCCACCCGGCTACGGCCAGCCGCCGCAGCCGCCAGGGCAATGGGGCGGACCCGGGCCGGGCGGCAGCGTACCGCCGGTGCGTCGCGACTGACATGGCGAGGCATCGAAGCGCCGATGCCGCGGAACCATCCCGGCAGCGTCGCATGTGACGCCGCCTGGGCCAGGCAGGCCGCAGGCACCGCTGGCCTGCCTGATGGCGACCGGCGATGACCATCGGCGCGTGGCTCAGCTTCCGGGGGCGGATCGGCCGGCAAAGCTGGTGGTTGGCCTATCTGCTGCCGATGATTGCAGTCAGCGCCGTGGTGGGCGCCGCCTACAGCACCTCCGTCGGGATGGCGGCACCGGGCATGAGCCGTTCGGTGGGCCAGCAGGGCCTTCTGGTCCTGTCGGCCCTGTTATCGCTGCTGTCGATCTGGCCCATGCTGGTCGGGGCCATCAAGCGGATGCACGACCGCAACCGCTCGGGTTGGTGGATCGGCGCCCAGACCCTGTTGCTGGGCTCCCTTGTTCTCCTGACGTGGCAGGTGGATCAGCGCGGACGCCTGCATGACCCGATCGTCGCGGCCGCCTTGATCGGCGCGGCGGCAGGCGTGGGCGTCCTCAGCCTGTGGGTTTTCATCGAGATCAATGTCCTGCGCGGCACCCGCGGCTTCAACCGCTTCGGTCCGGACCCGCTGGTCACGCCGGACATGGCGCTGTGGCAGCAGACGGCGCCGGACGCCTGGCAGCAGCCGGGCTGGCCGCCGCAGTCACCGCCGGGGTGGAAGTCGCCGCCGCCGCGCCAGGGTTGCTGGAATGGATCGCCGCCGGGGCGGCGGGACTGAACGCGCGGGCGGCGTTCAGCGAGGATCGACAGGCGAGGCCGGCACGCCGGCAGCCTCGATCACCGCGCCAGCCTGCAGCAGCACGTCCTCCCGATACCGCCCGGCCAGCAGTTGCACGCCGACCGGCACGGTGCCGACCAGCCCGGTCGTCACGGTAAGCCCCGGCAACCCCATCAGCGGCAGGCCGACCTGCGTCAACTGCGCGTCCATGATGCGGCGGAAGGCCTCGGGGCTTTCGACATCCTCCTGGTCGCGGAAGGGCAATTCACCCGACACCGGCGTGATGGCGACGGGGAAGCGCTCGAAGAATTCCATCCATTCCCGCACGAAGGTCGCGCGCTTCTGCAGCCCATCCATGAAGGCGTTAAGGTCGGGCTGCGGGCAAAGCGCCTCCATCTGCGCGAAGACGAAGCTCGCATCCGGGTCGGCTTCCTGGTGCAGCGCGGCGTTCATGCCGCGGCGGGATTCCGCCAGCCACAGCATGGCCTGCAAGGCCGCCGGTTCGCGCAGCGGCGGCGTGTCGGCTTCCTCGATGGTCCAGCCGGCGGCCTCCAGGCGCTTCGCCGCATCGCGCAGCGCCGCGGTCACCGCCGGCTGCACCGCCATGCCATCCGGATTCAGGCAGAGTGCGGCGCGCTTCGGCACTGGCGCACCTTCCAGCGGCGCATCCACCCACCAGGGGTCGCGGACATCGCGTGCCGCCATGGCGGCGAAGGCCAGGCGCAGATCCCCGATCGTTCGCGCAATTGGTCCCGACACGGCCATCAACTGCCCGCCGGCATGCCGTTCTGCCCCGGTCTGGTTCCAGGCTGGGATGCGCCCCAGCGTCGGCCGCAACCCATGCACGCCGCAGGCATAGGCGGGGTAGCGGATCGACCCGCCGATATCCGTGCCATGCCCGATCGCCCCGATCCCCGCCGCGACGGCCGCCGCCGCCCCGCCGGATGACCCGCCCGGCGTGATCGACGGATCGCGCGGGTTCTTCGTATGCCCATGCAGGGAATTGCGCGTGAACCAGCGCAGCGAGAACGCCGGCGTGTTGGTCCGACCCAGGATCACCGCCCCGGCACGGCGCAGATTGGCGACAACCGGACTGTCCGCCTTCGCCACCAGGTCCTTCTGCAACCGCAGCCCGTTGGTGGTCGCGTAGCCCTGCTGGTCCGCATTGACCTTGATCGTCACCGGCACGCCGCCGAGCGGCCCCGCATCCCCGCCACGCGCAATCGTCGCGTCGATCGCGGCGGCCTGGGCCAGGACATCCTCCGGCCGGTGGTCCACCACGGCATTGATCCTCGGGTTCGCCGCATCCAGCCGCGCCAGCGCATCGCGCGCGACCTCGGTAGCGGAAACCTGCTTCGCACGGATGCGGTGGGCGAGGTCGGTGGCGGGAAGGCGCCAGAAATCGGTCATGGGGGCAGGGTCCACGAAATGCGATCGCGCATGCTTTCGCGCACTCCGAGAACGGTCAATGCGGATCGAGGGGGCAGCCGCCCCCTCGAGCACCCCCGCCAGGGAGGCTACGGCCTCCCTGGACCCGCGGAAATCTATAGAAAACCGCCGGATTGGCGTTTCCACAGCGAGGCATAGGTGCCGCCACGGTCCAGCAGCGCGGCGTGCGAACCCTGTTCCACCACGCGGCCATGTTCCAGCACCACCAGGCGGTCCATGCTGGCCAATGTGGACAGACGATGCGCAATGGCGATTACCGTCTTGCCCTCCATCAAGCCCACCAACTGTTCCTGAATGACGGCTTCCACTTCGGAATCGAGCGCGGAGGTCGCCTCATCCAGCACCAGTATCGGCGCGTCCTTCAGCAGCACGCGGGCGATGGCGATGCGCTGGCGCTGGCCGCCCGACAGCTTCACGCCGCGTTCACCGACATGCGCCTCATACCCCGTGCGGCCGCGCCAATCGGCGAGTTGTTCGACGAAGTCATGCGCGGCGGCACGACGCGCAGCGGCGATGATCTCCTCCTGGCTCGCGGAGGGCCGGCCATAGCGGATGTTGTCGCGGATCGACCGGTGCAGCAGCGCCGTGTCCTGCGTGACGACGCCGACCGCGCCGCGCAGCGATTCCTGCGTGACCGTCTCGATATCCTGCCCGTCGATCAGGATGCGCCCGGCCTCGGGGCTGAAGAAGCGCAGCAGCAGGTTCATCGCTGTCGTCTTGCCCGCGCCGGAATGGCCAACCAGGCCGACGCGTTCCCCGGGCGCGATCGCCAGGTCGAAGCCGTTCAGCACGCCACGTTCCTGGCCGTAGCCGAAATGCACGTCCTCGAAGCGGATCTCCCCGCGGGTGACGACCAGGGGCTTCGCATCGACCGGATCGGGTGCGGTGGGCGGCACCGCGATGCTTCCCGAGGCTTCCTGCACCACGCCCACATTCTCGAAGATGCCGGTGACGTTGAAGGCGACCCAGCCGGAGATATTAGCGATCTGCCAGCCCATCGGCAGTGCCGCGGCGACGGTGCCGAGGCCGATCTCGCCTTTCTGCCACAGCCAGATCGAGACGATGCCGAGCGCGGTCAGCAGCAGCGCGTTCAGCGTGGACAGCACCAGCCCGTTCAGCGTCACCAGCCGCATCTGGCGCTGGAAGGCGGCTGTCAGCTGCGCGATGCCGTCGCGCACGAAGCTGTCCTCATCCTCGGCGCGCGCGAACAGCTTCACGGTCAGGATGTTGGTGTAGCTGTCGACGATCCGTCCCGTCAGCAGCGAGCGCGCCGCCGACGCCGCCTTCGACCGGTCCCGCATGCGCGGTACCAGGAAACGCAGCAGGATGATGTAGGCGGCGAACCAGACCAGCACGGGCAGCGCCAGCCTGACATCGGCCTGGGCCAGCCAGATCACCGCCGTGCTGCCATAGACGAGGATGTACCAGACGGCCGTCACGCCCTGGACCACGCTTTCGCGCACCGCAGGGCCGGCCTGCATGACGCGGGTGGCGATGCGGCCGGCGAAATCCTCCTGGAAGAAGGCCCAGCCCTGGCGAACGACATGGAAGTGGGACTGCCAGCGGATCATGCTGGTGACGTTGGCGCTGATGCCCTGCTGGGCGACCAGGTTCTGCGCCGTGATGGTCAGCGGGCGGGCGACCAGCAGCACGGCGGCCATGGCGGCCAGTTGCGGCCAGGTCTCCGCCAGCAGCCGGTCAGGGCCGTGGATCGTCAGCATGCCGATCACGCTGCCGATGAAGATCGGGATCAGCGCATCGAGGATCGCGACCGCCATGCCGAGCACGAACAGCAGCACGAACAGCGCCTTCGCCTGGCGGATGAAGTACCAGTAGAAGGCAATCAGCCCGGCGGGAGGCGGGCTGTCCGGGACGGGAGTGCCGGACAGCCGGCTGGCGGTCGCACCCGGCGGCGCGACCGGATCCACGGTGGATTCGAAGGGCAGAGCCATGCAGCCATCCACGCTTGCCGGAAGGCCCTGTCAATCGCGCGGCGGGAAATCGAGCCTCATCGTTGCTGTTCCTGCTTGCGGGCTGCTGATGAGAGCCTCCAACCACGCACGGCTTCGATCCACAGGGAGGGCTCGCCGCGGTGCGCGGAGGCATTCCGGTGGGCATAATGCCTGAAAATTACCGTGCCTTCCGAAGACAAGCTGGATACGGTCGCCACTCACAAAACTGTGTAGGGCTCTCCGATGAGCACGCCGGACGGTGCCGAGAAGATCGGCCGCGATCTCTATCTTTTCCGGTCCCAGACCGACACCACGACCTGCGCCATCGACGCCCATGGCGGATACTATTTCGAAAATCGATCCTTCAAGGTTCCCGAGGGCGTGACACTGAAATTCTACGCGTCGCACGGGAATGCCTTGATGGATGAGGGCCTGCAGGGGCTCAAATTGGCAACGAAGGCCTTCAAGCCTATCGAGGAAATCACCGGTGGCGAGGACTGCCACGACTACCTGCTGCAGAAAGCTTGGGACGCCCACACTTTCAAGAATGAGGCCGACGAGGAATTTCGCATTACCTATGAGCGCGCGAAGGCTTTCCTCGAACGAACCGACCGGAAGTGGCAGAAGGAATACATCGGCCACACATTCGACGATGTCGCTTCGCTCGTTACGATCAGGAACCGTTGGGACAATCTATGCGGCGTTACGATCAAAGACGTCATCCACGACGTCCGAAAGGTCATGCCGGCGCTTACGACCTTTCATTGCTCGTTCTGCCGCACTTGCTTGCTCAGCCCCGGTGGGCAGGACACGGCGCAGCGGCTCTGAGGCGCCGTATCGACCTGGGCCCTACAGCGTGATGGCCGCAGGTGCGAATGCACCGGAGCTCTGAATCACGCGATCAAACAATAGGCTGGAGCGTGATCGGTGAACGAATGTGAACCAATCATGCTCCAGCTCCTTCAGCCCGGCAGCCCCAGCACGTTCTTCGACAGGATGTTGCGCTGGATCTCATTCGACCCACCATAGATCGTGGCCGGCCGCGCCTGGATGTACTGCCCAGTCGGGTTGAGGTTGCGGTTGCCTTCCATCGGTTCCAGCAGCCCGGCATTCTCGCCGGCGATCTCCAGCATCGTGTCGGTGATGCGCTGGAACAGTTCCGTCTGGAACACCTTCAGCATGGATACATCCGCACCGAGCGTCTCGCCCCGCCGCAGCTTGTCCACGAAGGTGCCGTACAGCGACTTCAGGTCTTCGAGATCAAGGCGCAGGCGCCCATAAGTGTCCTGGAAGGCTGCGTCCTCCCAGACCCCCATGCGTTCGGCCAATTGCCGCAACCGTGTGAAGGCGTAGGCCGACAGGCGCGGTGACCCGAGATAGATGCGCTCGAAGGACAGCAGCGCCTTCGCCATGTCCCAGCCGCGGTTCGGCGTGCCCACCAGGTTCTTCGCGGGCACGCGGACATTGTCGAAGAACACCTCGCAGAATTCGTCATGGTATTCGAGGTTGATGATCGGCTTCACCGTGATCCCCGGCGTCGCCATGTCGACCAGCAGGAACGAAATCCCCTCCTGCTTCTTCGCGTTCTTGTCCGTGCGCACCAGCAGGAAGCACCAGTTGGCGTCGGACGCGAGCGTGGTCCAGATCTTCTGGCCGTTGACGACGTAGTGATCGCCATCCAGCACCGCTTCCGTGCGCAGCGCGGCGAGGTCCGAGCCGGCATTGGGTTCGGAATACCCCTGGCACCACACATGCTCGCCATTGAGGATCTTCGGCAGGAAATGCGCCTGCTGTTCATCCGTGCCGTGGTTGATCAGCAGTGGGCCGACCATGACGATGCCGTGGTCGTTGGTGCGCGCGCAGCCGTGGCGCTCCACTTCCTCAGTGAAGATGATCTGCTTGGCGGGTGCGAGGCCCAGCCCGCCGAACTGCCGCGGCCAGCCCGGGCACAGCCAGCCCTTCTCGGCCAGCATGAAGTACCAGGGCTTGTTCTCCTCCCAATGCAGGCGCTTGGGCGGGTTGCGGAGGTCCGTGGGATAGTTCGCCTCGATCCACGAGCGGACATGGGCGCGGAAGGCCTCGTCCTCCATCTGGTTGAGGTCGGTCGTTTCCTTCGGTGCGATGCTGACGGCCATGGCTCAGCCTCCAAACTTCGGCTTGCGCTTCTCAAGGAACGCCGCGCGGCCTTCCTGGAAGTCGGATGTGGTGAACAGCAGGCCCTGGAAGGTCTGCTCATCGGCCAGCGCCTCATCGAGACCTTCCGACAGGACCTTCTTCGTCAGCTCGATCGGGCCGGCGGCTTCGGCGGCGAGGAAGCGCGCCTTCTCCATCGCCACCTCCAGCGCCTTGCCCGGCGGCGCCAGGTAGTCCACCAGGCCGATCCGCTCGCCTTCCGGCGCGTTCACCACCTCATGATAGAACAGGATGCGGCGCGCCCGCCCGACACTGACGCGGCGCGGCAGGAAATACGGCAGCCCCATGTCGGACATCAGCCCGATCTTGTGGAAGCCGGCGACGAAGCGCGCATCCTCGGCGGCCACGATGGTGTCGCACGCACACGCCACGGCCATGCCTGCCCCGGCCGCCCAGCCTTCGACCGCGGCGACGATGGGCTTCGCCCCACGCGCCATCAGCCGCACCAGCCGGTGCGTGCGGCGCATGCGTTCCCGCCCGTCCAGTGCGCTGCCGACATCCATCGCCGAGATATCGCCACCCGCGCAGAAGGTCCCGCCCGCACCGGTCAGCACGATGGCGCGCACCGCCTTGTCGGCATGGGCGCGCTCGATCGCTTCCTCCAGCGCCTGGCGCACGCCGAGCGCAATCGCATTCTTCCGCTGCGGATAATCGATAGTGAGGACGAGGACGTTGCCGTCCATCTCCTCGCGGACGCGGGCGGCCTCGCTCATTCCACATCCTCCGGCGCGAGCGCCATGAATCGCCGGCGATGCAGGCTCGCCGATCCGTACTGGTTCGCGATCACCATGCCGCGCCGCAGATACAGCCCGACATCGTATTCATCGGTGTAGCCGATGCCGCCATGCAGCTGGATGCATTGGCGCAGCACCAGCAATCCGGATTCCGCCGCACGATGCTTGGCCTTGGACACGGCAGCCTGGCGCACCTCGCCCGTCGCGCCGGAATCCAGCACCGCCGCGGCGGTCTCCACCGCCGCCCGCGTCAGCGCGATATGGATCTTCAGATCCGCCGCGCGATGCTGCAGCGACTGGAAGGTGCCGATGATCCGCCCGAATTGCTGCCGCGTCTTGAGGTAGCCGAGCGTCAGCTCGAACGCCTTCTCCATCAGCCCGAGCATGTGCCCGGCCGTGGCCAGCGCGGCTTCGTCGATTGCCTCCGCCAGCACCGCGCCGACGTCGTCGGCGACGCGCGTCGTGCGCGTCAGGTCGGCGCGCAGCGTGCCGACCGTGCCGCCATCCATGGTCTTTTCCAGGACGACATCGGCACCCGCCGCCGGCAGCGACACCAGCGCGATGCGATTGCCTTCCCGCACCGGCAACAGGAACGTATCGGCGCCCGCCGCCATCGGGATGAAGACGCGCGGCGCATCCCCCGTGCCAGGCACGGCGATGCTGTCCGCTTTCTCCTGCCAGGCGGTCAGCACCACCTGTCCGCCTTCCAGCAGAGACCCCAGCAACGCCGCGTCATCAGAAGCCGCCAGCAGGCGTGCCGACAGCATCGCCGGGATCAGCGGCTCAGGCGCCAGGCCCGAGCCCATCTCCTCGGTCAGCGCCACCGCCTCCGACAGGCCAAGGCCGGCACCGCCGGCCTCCTCGGGCACCGCCAGGCCGATCCAGCCGAGCGCGCCCATCTCGGCGAAGACGGCGCGGTCAAAGCCGGGGCTGGTGAAACGCAGGGCGCGCACGCGCTTGGTGTCGCCACCGCGCGGGGCCACCGCACCCGCACTGTCGCGGATCATGCGGATGGATTCGGATCGGTCGTCCAATGCTTGGCTCATTGTTCCCTCAAGGAAGGCCGGGGGAGAGAACTCCCCCGAACCCCCTCCTTTTTCTGCCTGGGCGCCTCGCCGTTGGCGGGGCGCAGCAAATCACTGGGTATGCAGCACGGCACCGGAAGCGGCCTGGGCCTGTTCCAGCGTCACGCCGGGGGCCAGGTCCACCACCACGAAACCCTTCTCGGCCGAGACGTCGAAGACGCCGAGATTGGTGTAGACGCGCTTCACCGCGCCTGGCGTGGTCAGCGGATAGCCGCACGTCTCGACCAGCTTGGGGCGACCATCCTTCGTGGTGTGTTCCATGATCACCCACAGGCGCTTCGCCCCGGCGCCGAGGTCCATCGCACCGCCCACGGCCGGCGCGGTGTCGTTCTCGCTGGTCGCCCAATTCGCGATGTCGCCATTCTGCGCGACCTCGAAAGCGCCAAGCACGCACAGGTCGATGTGCCCGCCGCGGATCATCGCGAAGGAATCCGCGTGATGGCAGTAGGATCCGCCCGGCCGCAACGTCACCGGCTGCTTGCCGGCATTCACCAGCCACGGGTCGATCTTGTCCTTCGCCGGCGCGGGACCCATGCCGAGAATCCCGTTCTCGGAATGCAGGATCACCTCACGATCCAGCGGCACGAAATCGCCGACCATGGTCGGGATGCCGATGCCGAGATTCACGTACCAGCCCTCGGGAATGTCCTGCGCCAGGCGCGCGGCCATGGCCTTGCGGTCAAAACCTGACATGTCCTGCTCTCCTTCTGTCTGGGGCATCCGGTTTGCGCCTCCGGGAGCTCGGGCCCGCGGCCCTGCGCCCTCCGGCGACCGGATGCCCGGTTGCCTTCGCGTTACGCCCAGTCCGGCCCGCGATCCACATGGATCACGCGGTTCACGAAGATGCCGGGCGTATGAACATTCTCCGGCACCAGGTCACCCAGTTCGCGAATATGCGACACCTGCGCGATGGTCATGTCGGCCGCCATCGCCATCACCGGATTGAAGTTCCGCCCCGACGACCGATAGGTCAGGTTGCCCCAGCGATCGCCTTCCCAGCCCTCGACCAGCGCAACATCGCCGTACAGCGCGTGCTCCATGACGTAGCGGCGGCCGTTGAACTCGCGTTCCTCCTTGCCGTTCGCCAGGATCGTGCCGACCGACGTCGCGGTGAAGAAGGCCGGCACGCCCGCACCCGCGGCGCGCATGCGTTCCGCCATCGTGCCCTGCGGCACGATCTCCAGTTCGATCCTGCCGGCGCGGTACAGCTCCTCGAACACCACGGAACCGGCTGAACGCGGGAAAGAACAGATGATCTTCCTGACGCGGCCGAGTTCCATCAGCTTCGCCAGCCCCACACGCCCATTGCCGGCATTGTTGGCGACGCAGACCAGGTCCTTGGCGCCCTGCTCGATCAGCGCCTCGATCAGTTGGTCCGGCTGTCCGACGGCGCCGAAGCCGCCGATCAGCACCGTCGATCCGTCCTTGATGCCGGCCATGGCATCCGCCATGGACTGCACGATCTTGTTGATCACGTCGGTCAGTCTCCTTCGCCGCGCATGGCGGCATTCAATTCAACCCCGGGCGGTATGCTCGCCAGTCGCGGCAGATCGCCCGCCAGCATCGCCCGCGTCAGGTCCAGCGTATGCGCATAGGCCGCGCGCGCCAGTAGCCCGCCGGCACTGACGCGCCGGACGCCGCCATCGGCCAGCACCGCCATCGGCACGAAGCCCGATCGCGGCCCGGCCAGGACATTGACGGGCTTCGGCGCCACCGCCGCCACCGCTTTCCGGATGGCGTCCATGTCCGGCAGGAACGGGGCGTAGAGGCAATCCGCGCCCACCTCGGCGAAGGCGACCAACCGGCGGATGGTATCGTCCAGGTCCGGTCGCCCGTTGAGGAAATTCTCCGCCCGCGCCGTCAGCACGAATGGACGGCCAAGCGCGCGCGCCGCCTCGACGGATGCGCGGATGCGCGCCACCGCATGGTCGAAATCATGGATCGGCGAGGCCGGGTCGCGCGTCGTGTCCTCGATGGTGCAGCCGGCCAGCCCGGCCTCTCCCGCGGCACGCACCGTCCGCGCGCAATCCTCGGGTGACGGACCGAAGCCATCCTCAAGGTCGGCTGATACCGGCAGGTCGGTCGCCGCGATCAGTACCCGCGCATTCTCGAGCGATTCCGCCAGGGACACCGCATAGTCCCGCCGCCCCAACTGCCAGGCGATGCCGGCCGAGGTCGTGGCGATGGCGACCGCCCCGGCATGCGCCATGATGCGCGCGCTGCCGGCATCCCAGGCATTGGGCAGGGCGAAGCAGCCGGACTCATGCAAGGCCGCGAAGCGCGCGGCGCGCTCGGCGGCGTTCATGTCGCCGCATCCGGGTGGCGGAACAGCCCGTTGCTGACCACCACCTTGTCACGCTCGACCACACGGGCGCGGAAGGCGGCCCCGCCTTCCTCGTGCCAGATCTCGGTGCGGATCGTCTCGCCCGGAAACACCGGGGAGGAGAAGCGCAGATCCATTCGCCCAAAGCGTGCCGGATCGTATCCGCACAACGCCTTCATCAGCGCATGGCAGACCACGCCGAAGGTGCACAGTCCGTGCAGGATCGGCTGCTTGAAGCCCGCCTTCGCGGCGACCTCCGGGTCGATGTGCAGCGGATTGTGGTCGCCGTTCAGCCGATAGACGATCGCCTGCTCCGGCCGCGTCGCCAGATCGACCGTCAGGTCCGGCGCGCGATCCGGTTCCGCATGCGGCTTCTTGATCGGCCCGGATGGCCCGCCGAAGCCGCCATCGCCGCGCGCGAAGGTGGTGCCTTCCAGCGTGGCGAGCTTCTCGCCCGTCTTCGCATCCGTCACCACGCGCTCATTGTAGAGCATCGCGCCCTTGCCCGGCCCGCGATCGACGATGGACGTGATGCGCGACTTCCCGATGATCTCGCCTTCCGCCGGCAGCGGCTTGTGCAGGATGATCGACTGCTCGCCATGCAGCACCTGCGTCCAGTCCACGCCGGTGTCAGGATTGCGGATCCAGAAGCCGGGATAACCCAGCACCACCGCCATCGACGGCATCGCCCGCAGCCGCGGCTCATAAAGGAAATCCAGCTGCGCCTGATCCATCGGGTCCTGCCCGAGGCCGATCGAGAAATTGTACAGCGCGGTGTCCTGCCAGCGGATGGTCTGGCGGATCTCCGGGATCGGGTAGTTCAGCAAATGGTCGTGGTCGATGGCCATCAGTGCATGTCCTCGATCTCGATCACTGCATCGGCGGCGAAGGCGCCCTGGCCCTCGGGCAGCACCAGCAGCGGGTTCACATCCACGCCGGCAAGCCGGTCGCCGGCACCGGCCGCGAAGCGTGACAAGGCCGACAGCGCGGAAGCGAGCGCCGCCACATCCGCCTTCGGCCGCCCCCGCGCGCCATCCAGCAGCGGGAAGCCCTTCAGCGACCGGATCATCGCCTCGGCTTCCGCATCGCCGAAGGGACAGCGGCGGAAGGACACGTCCTTCAGGATCTCGATGAACACGCCGCCCAGGCCCACCATCGCCACCGGCCCGAACACCGGGTCCCGCGCGACGCCAAGCGCCATCTCCACCGCGCCCTTGATCTGCTTGGCGATCAGCACGCCTTCGATGCGCGCGCCGGGGGCGCGTTCGGCGGCGCGGGACAGCAGCGTCGCATGCGCCTCCCGCACCGCATCGACGGAGGCCAGGTCGAGGATGACGCCGCCGATCTCGCTCTTGTGCAGGATGTCGGGCGACAGGATCTTCGCGACCACCGGGAAGCCAAAGGACTGCGCCGCGGCGACAGCCTCCTCGACGGAACCGCAGGCCTTCTCCGGCACCGCCGGGACGCCGGAAGCCGCCAGGATGCGCTTGCCCTCGGCCTCGGTCGGCGTCGTCGCCGGCAGGCTCACCTGCGGGACGACGACCTCCTCCGGCGCCGCCGCCGCGAAGCCCGCCCCGAAGCGGCCCATCGCCTCGATCGCGGCCACGGCGCGGGTCGGGTCCTCGAAGACGATGAAGCCGTCTTCCTCATACCCGCGCACCTTGTCCGGCGAGGCGATGACGGACAGCACCCAGAGACGGTCGGCGAATTTCTCCCGCGCCTGCTTCAGGTATGGCCGCAGCTTCGGCGCCATGGTGGTGGACCCGCCGGTCTGCGTCAGGAACACCAGCATCGACTGGTATCCGCCGGCCTCCGCCGTGACTTCGAGGAAATGCTCGAACATCTCGGTCTGGTTCACCGCCTGGGCGGTGCAATCCACCGGGTTGCGCGGCGCGGAGAAGGAGATCAGCGACTTCAGATGCGCCTGCGCCTCCTCCGGCATCTGCGGCATCGGCACGCCCATCGCTTCCGCGGCATCGGAGATCAGCACCCCCGCCCCGCCGCTGACGGTGATGACGCCGAGGCTGTTCTTCGCCGGATAGATCCGCCGCGACGCCGCATAGGCGATGTCCAGCATCTGTTCCGTCGTGCCCGCGCGCACCACGCCGAATTCGCGCAGCACCGCATCCGTCACCGCATCGTCGCCGGCGATCGACGCGGTATGCGACTTCGCCGCATGGCCGCCGAGCTCCGAATGCCCGACCTTCATCATCACGACCGGCTTGCGGTTGCGCCGGGCAAGGTCGAGGGCCGCGATGAAGCGCTCGCTCTCGCGGATGCCCTCGGCATAGGCGCAGATCACCTCGACTTCCGGTGCCTGCGCCATCCAGCCGATCACCTCGCCGAGCGAGACGTCGCTCTCATTGCCCGTGGTGACGCAGACCGTGGTGCCGAGGCCCCCCGCGCGCGACGTCGCGAAGAGATGCGTCCCATACGCCCCGGATTGCGAAGCGATGCCGATATTGCCGCGGATCGGCCAGCCTTGTTCGAAGGACGTCGAGAACATCGGGTAGAAGCCGACCGCCGCGTTGAACAGCCCAAGGCAGTTCGGCCCGAGGATGCGCATGCCGTGCTGGCGCGCCGCCGCCACCAGGCGGTCCTGCATCGCGGCCCCGGCCTCATCCACCTCGGCGAAGCCGGCGGTGAAGACGATCGCCGCGCGGCAGCCCTTGGCGCCAAGGTCCGCCACCGCCTGCACCGCGCCCTCACCAGGCACGGCGACGATGGCGACATCGGGCACCTGCGTCAGCGCCGTCACTGACGCGAAGGCCGGCAGCCCCTGCACCGTGGCGCGGTTCGGATTCACCGGCAGGATGGCGCCGGCGAATCCCTGGTTCATCATGTAGGCGATCGGTCGACCACCGATCCGCGTTGCATCGTCCGAAGCGCCGATGACGGCGACCGAGCGCGGCCGGATCATGGCATCGAGAGCAGCGAAGGCGGTGCCGCGCGGCGCAGTATTCGGGTAACCGCCTTCGGCGGGCATGGACGTTTCCTCTTCGACGGTCGCCGAAAGGTGACGCCAGCCGCCGCCCGCGGCAAGGGGGGTGTACGCGTTGTCGTGGCAGGCCAGATGCCGGCCAAAAGCATGCACCGCAGATCATGCCCAACCGACCGGTCAGTCGGCGGGATGGTATTCCTGCAGGGGCTCGGCGCAGGTCACTGGCGGAGTGGGACGGCGTGCGCCGTCAATGCTGCGACCGAGCCTGCCCGGGGCGCCCCATTGGGCACCCCGGTTTCCGATCACGCGCCGGGCGCGACCACGGTGCAGTCGCCACGTCCGCGCAGGCGCGAACAGGCCTGCTCGGCGGCGGCGCGGGTCATGCCGGTGACGCGCGCGCGATACAGGGTCGAAGACCCCTGCCGCACCGGCGTCACCGCGGTCCGGGTCCCCATCGTCGCGACCGTATCGCGCGCATGGTTGGCCGTGGTGCGGGCGAGGTTCTCCGACGCGAAGGCGCCGACCTGCACCGACCAGTTGCTGCCACCGCCGGCGGGGGCGGAAACCGGCGTTGGTGCCGGGGCGACAAGGCCCTGGCGGGCCGGCGGGGTGGGCAGCGGCGGCGGCAGGGTGCTCGCCTGCGCCGACCCGACCAGGCCGAAGCCGCGGAAGGGGGAGGCGGCAGGCGTGCGGCGTTCCGGCGCGGCAAGCGCAGACGCCACGATGGCCGGGGCGCGCGACGGGGCGGGCTCCTCGGCCTGCTGCTGGCCGCGCTCGATCTCCGACTGCCGGGCGGCTTCGGCGAGCGCCGCACGGGCGCTGGCGGTCAGCGTCGGATTCTCGGCACCCGTCATGTAGGTGGGCGAACCGCCCGTGGGGGCCGGCGGCGGCGGGGCCATCGGCGCGAGGCTCGCCACCTGCACCGTGGTGGCCGCGGGCGGCGGCGGCGGGGCGGAAGCGACCATGACCGGGGCGGGCGCCTGGCGCTGCTCACGCAGGGCGAAGGCGGTGCCGCCCGTGATCGGGCGCGGGCCGGGTGCGATGCGCGTGCCGATATCGGCGGCGGCATAGACCTCGGCCGGGGCACGCCGATTCGGGTGGGTGCCTTCGATGCGCGGGCCGATTCGGGCGACGTAGTTGCGCGTCTCATTGGGCAGGCCGCGACCGCCCCACAGATAATCCTCCAGGCGACGAGGCCCGGCATTGTAGGCCGCCAGGAAGGCCGGGCTGCCGTACAACTCGTACATTTCCCGCAGATAGGCCGCGCCGGCCTGGATGCTGTCATACGGGTGGTAGGGGTCGTTGCCGAGATTGTAGCGGGCCTGCAATTCCCGATAGGTGCCGGGCATCACCTGCATCAGCCCCATGGCGCCGACCGGGCTGGTGGCGGTGGCGCGGCCGCCGCTTTCCTGGCGCATGACCTCGCGGATCCAGGTCTCCGGCACGTCGAACCGCCGCGAGGCGTCGCGGATCCATGGCCCCCACGGATCACCCGGCGGGCCGGGCGGCGAAGTGCTGTCAGGACGGTTGTAATAGGGCCCGTTGCCCGCACTGCGTTGGCTTGTCTGCGCGCAGGCTGCCAGCAGCGACAGCACCGCGGCGACCAGAACGGCTCTGCTGCCGTCCCTCAAGCGTCCGGTCATTCCCCCTGGTCTCCATAGCGCCGGATCGCAAAGCCAACCCGTTGTGGTGAAGTGCCGGAATCCCCCTCCGGCCCCTCCGGGCAGGCCCGCTCACGGGCGTTGAGTGCAATACGCTGAAACGTTGCGTAGGCCAGCGCCGGCCACCCGGTCAAGCATTGCGGACGCATCGCAGCATGTGGTGTGTCCCGCTTGGCCGTCTGTCCTACGGGTGGACGTCATCACCATACTGTGGCCAGACCGGGGCAACCTGCGTGATGATGGCCCCATGCCGCTTGCAACCAGTTGGAGAGTTGCCTGATGTTCGAACTCCGCCGCCTCGCGCCTCTCGGTATCGTGCTGGCTCTTGGGACCGGCCTGGCCGCCTGCGCCCCGGCCGGCAATTCGACCGTGGACCGTTCGGCGCTTGGCTCCTCCGGCTATGTCTCCTCCGGCACCATCGTCGGCATGCGCCCGGTCGCGGTGCAGGGGACACGGTCTGGCGTCGGAGTCGGGGCGGGCGCCGTCGCCGGCGGGCTGGTCGGCAGCACGATCGGCGGCGACTGGCGCGCCCGCACCGTGGGCGGGGTGATCGGTGCCCTGGCCGGTGGCCTCGCCGGCGGGGCGATCGAGGAAGGGGTCACCCGCGGCAATGCGATGGAATTCATCATCCGCGACGACAACGGCCAGATGCGCTCGGTGGTTCAGACCAATGAGATGAACCTCGCGGTCGGCGAGCACGTGATCATGACGCAGACCGACCGGGTGCGGCTGTCGCGCTCGGGGACCGGCGGGGCGGTGGGCTATGGCGCGTCCTATCCGCCCGCCTATGGCGGCGGACCGATCGACGCCCGCGGCGGGAAGTGATCGACGGGCCGCCAGACCGCCTGGACGGCGAATGGGGCGCTACGCCCCCTGTATCCCCTTTTGCCGAACTAGCGGCCACGGCTTTTGTGCAACCGCGTCCGCACCGCGTGCGCCGGCAACCGAGGTAGCCTTGCCCCAGGGCAGCGAAGGGGCCGCCGCAGGTACCGCAGACCACTTTGCCGCTCAGCGGGCGCTTCGCTCGCCGCCGCTCCCGGTATGCCGGGGCGGCCTGCTCGCGCTTCGGTGCGGCCTCCCGCATCACGCGGGCTTGGCGCGCCCCCGGACCGCCTGGTCGATAAAGCGCAACGCGGGGACCTCGGTTTCAGCCGCCGCTGAGCGCCTGCCATGGTTGTTCTCGTAATGGCTGGCCAGCAGGCGCTCGGACAGGCCCTGCAGCCTTGATGGCTTGAAGCCCAGAGGGGCGACGGCTTGGGCCATGGCGTCCATTCCTTCCGAGATGCGGCTGTCACGCGCTGAGCGAATCCCGGGCGCAGCGCGACGAAAGATACATGTGTTTCATTGATACGCTCATGTGATATGGTCGCCATATCGACAAGCCGATATGCCCGCCAGGACCCCATAGGATGAGCCTGCCAGCACCGACTTCGCCCGATCCCGCGGATATGCGCCGTATCCTCTGGGCCCGCGGTATGCGGGCCTTCGGTGATGGCTTCGCCGCTATCCTGTTGCCGTTGCACCTGTCTTCGCTTGGCTTTGCGCCGATCGCAGTGGGTGCGATCTCGACCGCCGCCCTGCTTGGTTCCTCGCTGCTGGCCCTTGGCCTGGGCGCGGTCGGCCACCGCGTCCGACGGCGTCCGGCGCTTCTCGCAGCCAGTATTCTGATGGTCGGCAGTGGCTTCGGATTCGCGGTGATCGACGATTTCTGGCCGCTGCTGTTGATCGCCTTCGTCGGTACGCTCAGCCCGACGGGCGGCGATGTCGGGGTCTTCCTGCCGCTCGAGCATACCGTACTCACGCAGTCGGTCCCGGCGGAACAGCGGACGGCAGCCTTCGCGCGATACAGCTTCGTCGGATCAGTGATCGGTGCTGTCGGCGCCTTGGCGGCTGGCGCGGTGGATTGGCTTGCCCCAGTCGCGACTCCGCGCATGGTCACCGATACGCTGTTCCTGCTGTATGGCGCCCTCGGCGTGGCCAGCTTCATGCTATATCGCGGATTGTCAGCGCGCGCCGAGGCGCCGGGCCATGCGCTTCCGGCGCCGCTCGGCCCTTCGCGCCGGCGCGTCTACGGGCTGGCCGCGCTCTTCGCGCTCGATAGCTTTGGCGGCGGGTTCGTCGTGAACTCGCTGCTGGCGCTCTGGCTGTCCGAGCGCTTCGGCCTCGACATAGCGACAGTCGGGACGATCTTCTTCGCGACGAGCCTTTGCTCGGCCGTGTCCTACTTTGCTGCCGTCCCCCTGGCAGCCCGCTTCGGTCTGGTGAACACGATGGTGTTCACGCATCTCCCATCGAGTGTCTTCCTCATCCTCGTCGCCTTCGCGCCCGACGCCACTTTCGCCTTCGGCCTTCTGGTCCTGCGCGCCCTGCTGTCGCAGATGGATGTTCCGACGCGGTCCTCCTACGTGATGGCGGTCGTCGAGCCCCGCGAGCGGCCGGCCGCAGCGAGCGTCACCGCCGTGCCGCGAGGCTTGGCAGCGGCCGTGTCGCCGCTGATTTCAGGCTGGCTCATGGGGCTGAGCCCCTTCGGGTGGCCGCTGATCCTCGCCGGGGGACTGAAGATCACCTACGACCTGCTGCTGCTCCGGGCCTTTTCGGCCGTGCGGCCGCCCGAGGAAGCGGCGGTCCCAGCGCCGAAAGGCGGACTGCGCAATACGGGAAGCCGATGAGCCGGACTGCCGATCGCAGCACGAGCACGGACGAGGCACCCGCGGAAGCCGAGAGCAGCGCCCGCTGGTTGCTTCTCGTCTTCCAACTGCCGTCGAAGCCGGCCTACCTGCGCGTCAAGATCTGGCGTCGCCTGCAGGTGCTTGGGGCAGTGGCCGTCAAGAACGCGGTCTACGCGTTGCCTGCCGGCGAGCAGGCACAGGAAGACCTTGAGTGGCTACTCAAGGAGATCTCCGAAGGCGGAGGCGATGCCATGATCTGGGAGGCCCGCCTGGTGGACGGGCTCTCGGATGACGACGTCCGCAGCCTGTTCAATGCAGCGCGCGGCGAAGACTACGATGCCGCGGCCAAGGAGGCACGCACCCTGTCGGAAGCGGCGCGATCCCAGGTCGAACCGGCCGATGCGAGAGCGCGGCTGGTGCGGTTGCGCGCCGAGGTGGCCCGGATCGCATCGATCGATTTCTTCGGGGCGAACGGCCGCGAAGCAGTCGAGGGCTTGATGTCTGGTCTCGAGAAAGAGCTCCAGGAGGAGACGGCCATGTCGGATGAACGCCCGGAGCAGGCGGCGGACGGACGGACGGCGGAAACGCTGACGGGTAAGGTCTGGGTCACGCGGCGCGACGTATATGTCGACCGGATCGCATCGGCCTGGCTGATCCGGCGGTTCATCGATCCGGCAGCGCGGTTCAAGTTTGTCCCGGCCAAAGGGTATTCACCTCAGCCGGGCGAGTTGCGCTTTGACATGTACGAAGGCGAATTCACGCATGAGGGGGACCGTTGCACCTTCGAGGTGCTCCTGGGCCGTGCTGACCTGGAACGCGACGGTGCCCTCGCGGCTGTGGCAGAGATCGTTCACGATATAGATCTGAAGGATGGCAAGTTCGGCCGGCCAGAGGCGGATGGCGTTCGCACGCTCATCGCCGGTCTTTGTGCCGCGACGGCTGATGACGAGGAGAGGTTGGCGCGGGGATTTTCCATCCTCGACGACCTATACAGGTTCTTCGCGAAACCAGCACGAGGTCGGCAATGAAGTGCTGCCTCGTACCGCAGACATTTTCTTCCCGATTCCGGCCGCCGCATCAGGGCCGGCCGCCGAGGACAGGAATTCGGCAATCTGGAGCGTGATGGCCGCAGGTGCGAACGCACCTGAGGTCTGAATCACGCCGTCAAACAATAGGTTGGAGCGTGATGTGTGAACGAATGTGAACCGATCATGCCCTCAGGCGCGGCACCTGCACTATTTGACGTTTGCGCGCCTCAACCGTAGCGAATTGCTGACGACACTGACCGACGACAGCGCCATGGCCGCCGCTGCAATCAGCGGGGACAACAGGACACCGAAGAACGGATACAGCACCCCGGCCGCCAGCGGCACCCCTGCGGCGTTGTAGGCGAAGGCGAAGAACAGGTTCTCCCTGATGTTCCGCATGACTGCCCGCGACAGCCGTCGCGCGCGCAGGATGCCGGTCAGGTCGCCGCCGAGCAGCGTGACACCCGCGCTTTCCATCGCGACATCGGTGCCGGTCCGTCCCCATGGCGATGCCGACGTCGGCGGCAGCGAGTGCAGGCGCGTCGTTCACCCCGTCCCCCGCCATGGCAACACGACGCCCTTCGGATTTCAGGCGTTCGACGATGCGCTGCTTGTCCTCGGGAAGCACCTCCGCCTCGACCTCGCCGATGCCGAGGCGCCGGGCCACCGCCTCGGCCGTCGTGCGGTTGTCGCCAGTCAGCATGACAACCCGCACCCCTTCCGCCGCGAGACCCGCAAGGGCGATGGGCGTGCTCTCCTTCACCGGGTCGGCGACAGCGATAAGGCCGGCGGCTTTGCCCGCCACGGCCACGAAGAACACGGTCGCGCCTTCTCCGCGCAGTCGCTCGGCCTCGCCTGCCAGGGCCGCAGCGTCGATGCCGCCTTCGGACATCAGCCGCGCATTCCCGACCGCGACGGGCTGCCCGTCGATCCTGCCCGTCACTCCGCGGCCGGTCGGGGCGTCGAACGCCTCGACCTCGGGCAGCCGCAGGCCGCGCGTCTCGGCCGCCTTCACCACCGCCTCCGCCAGCGGATGCTGGCTCGGCCGCTCGAGCCCCGCGGCAAGGCGCAACAGCTCCGCCTCCGCCATCCCCGCGGCCGGCACGATGGCTACGACCTCCGGCCGCCCGCGCGTCAGCGTCCCCGTCTTGTCCACCACCAGCGTGTCGATGCGTTCAAGCCGTTCGAGCGCCTCGGCGTTCTTGATCAGCACGCCCGCCTGCGCGCCGCGCCCGACGCCGACCATGATGGACATCGGCGTGGCGAGGCCGAGAGCGCAGGGACAGGCGATGATCAGCACCGTGACCGCCGCGACGATGGCATAGGCCGCGCGCGGCTCCGGCCCCCAGGCCAGCCAGCCGAAGGCGGCGAGGATCGCGACCGCCACCACGCTCGGCACGAACCAGGCCGAGACCTCGTCGGCAAGCCGCTGGATCGGTGCGCGCGACCGCTGCGCCTGCGCCACCATCCGCACGATCTGCGCGAGCACCGTATCCTGCCCGATGCGGTCGGCGCGCATGACGAAGGCGCCCTGGCCATTCAGCGTGCCACCCGTGACGCGCGAACCGGGTGCCTTGGCGACCGGAACGGGCTCCCCGGTGACCATGCTCTCATCGACGTTGCTGCCACCCTCCAGGACTTCGCCGTCGAGCGGCACCTTGTCGCCCGGGCGCACCCGCAGCCGGTCCCCGACCGCGATGGCGGCGAGCGGCACCTCCTCCTCCGCCCCGTCATCCAGGATGCGGCGCGCCACGGGTGGCGCCAGGTCGAGCAGCGCGCGAATGGCGCCGCCGGTCCGTTCCCGCGCGCGCAACTCGAGCACCTGTCCCAGCAGGACCAGGACGACGATCACCGCGGCGGCCTCGAAATAGACGGCGACCGAGCCATCCGCGCCGCGGAAGGCCGGCGGGAAGACCTGCGGCGCCGCGGTAGCGACCACGCTGAAGACCCAGGCGACGCCGGTGCCGAGTGCGATCAACGTGAACATGTTGAGGCTGCGGGTGACGACCGATCGCCAGCCCCGCTCGAAGAACGGCCATCCCGCCCAGAGCACGACGGGGGTGGCGAGCAGCAGTTGCAGCCAGTTCGATGCGCCCCGCTCCAACAGGTGATCGAGGCCGAGCAGATGCCCGCCCATCTCGAGCACCACGACGGGCAGCGTCAGCAGGAGGCCGATCCAGAACCGCCGCGTGAAGTCGCGCAACTCCGGGTTCGGCGCCTCCGCGCCCGTCGCCACCTCGAGCTCCAGTGCCATGCCGCAGATCGGGCAGTTGCCCGGCCCGACCTGGCGGATCTGCGGGTGCATCGGGCAGGTGTAGATCGTGCCGGGCGCCACGGCCTCCGCCCGCAGCGGCATCGGCGCGCCATGCACGTACCGTCCTGGTTCGGCGACGAACTTCGCGCGGCAGCTGGCCGAACAGAAGTGGTAGGCGACCCCCGCATGCTCCGCGTGGTGCGGCGTGGAGCGGGGGTCCACCTCCATGCCGCAGACCGGGTCCTTCACCATCGAGGGTGCGGGGGTTGCCGGCTGGTGGTGGTGGCCGTGATGGGCGTTGGCCGGCTCAGCGCTCATGGCGGCTGGTCTCCAATCCGTGGGGCGGTGCGGCGCTCAACCACCATGACGATGCCCGCGATGCATCAGCAGATGCATCAGCGGGCAGGCGAGCAGCACCAGGTAGGGCAAGGCGCCCAGCGCGTGCCCGAAGTGTTCCCGCAGGACATAGAAGATGCCGACCAATGCGAGGCCGAGCATCGTGACGCCGGTTGCCGTCCGCCACCACGGTGCCTGCGTGTTCTCATGCATCGCGTGATGCCTCCCGCGTCAGGGCATGCGCATGCCGCGCATATGCTCGCCCATGAGCTCGTCGGCGGCGCGCTTCTGCTCGTCGCTCAGCGCCGCGTAGAGCGGGGCGAGGGCCGTGGAGACCGCCCGCATCGCCTCGACCTCGGCCGACCGCAGGGCGATGCGGCGGTCCAGCAGTTCGGGCGCCGTGGCAGGCTGGTCGGCGCGCTGCATCGCCTGCGTGACCGTCTCCCGCATCCGCTGCATCTGCGCGCGCACGGCATCGGCGAAGGCATTCCATTGCGGCATCTGCGCGTCGGTGATCCGCAGTTCCGCCCGCAGGAAGGCGAGCGACCCTTCGATGCGATGGAAGGGCGCCATGCCGCCGCGGCGCATCCCCTCCATGCCTGGCATGCCGGCGCCCATCGGCCCGGCCTGGCCACCCATGCGGCCCTGCATCATGGGCATCATCTGACCCGGGCCGCCTGGCATCATCATCATGCCGCCCGGACGCCCCATGCCGGGTGCGGCAGGCGCGGTGGGGGCGGGGGCGGGCTGCGGCGAGGCCTGCGCGGTCTGCTCGCCGCCGGGATGGTGCGCCGCGTGGTCGTCGCCGCCCTGGGCCGGCGCCTGGGCGGAGGCCCCGCCGGCCATCGACAGGGCAAGGGCCAATGCGGCGCCGCCGATGGTGATGCGATGCTGGGTGCTCATTCTGTCCTCCGGTTCCTCGAACCTGATGTGTCCGGGCCTTGGCGGCGGGCGTCAGGCGGCTGGCCGCTGCGTCCGTGGGTGACCGATGGGATCATGCGCATGGCCACCCTGCGGCAGCATCAGCGGCTGATGACAAAGTGTGTCGGGGTGAAGGCGCCCGCAGCCCCGGCGCTGTAGCATGGGGCATGACCCGCACCGGCATCCTGCTCGCGCTGGCCTCGGCCGTCCTGTTCGGCGCCAGCACACCCTTCGCGAAGCTCCTGCTTGGCACCGTGGACCCCTGGATGATGGCCGCGCTGCTGTACCTCGCCTCCGGCATCGGCCTTGCGGTTGTGTATGGGTCGCGCGCCCTGCTGCACATGCCCGCGGCCGAGGCCCCGCTGCGGCGCCCCGACCTGCCGTGGATCGCCCTGGTGATCCTGTCGGGGGGCATCGCCGGCCCGGTTCTCCTGATGCTTGGCCTGAGCCGGACCGACGCCGCCGGCGCCTCGCTGCTCCTCAACCTTGAAGGGCTGGCCACCATGGGCATTGCCTGGCTGGCGTTCCGCGAGAATGTGGACCGGCGGCTGCTGACTGGCGCGCTGGCGATCCTCGTGGGCGCGGCGTTGCTGTCCTGGCAGGGCGGCGCCACGCTCGACACCGGCGCGGCGCTGATCGCCGCGGCCTGCCTCTGCTGGGGGATCGACAACAACCTGACGCGCAAGCTGTCCTCGGCCGATCCGGTGCAGATCGCCATGGTCAAGGGGCTGGTCGCCGGAGGGGTGAACCTGATCCTCGCCCTGATCGGCGGCGCGGCCTTGCCGCCCCCGGGCCTCCTCGCCTCCGCTGGTATCGTCGGCTTTCTCGGCTATGGGGTGAGCATCGCGCTTTTCGTGCTGGCGCTGCGCCACCTCGGTACGGCCCGCACCGGGGCATACTTCTCGCTCGCGCCCTTCGTCGGGGCGGCGCTGTCGGTCGTCATGCTGGGCGAGCCGCTCTCCGGACGCCTGCTGCTGGCCGGACTGCTGATGGGGATCGGCCTCTGGCTGCACCTGTCGGAGCGCCACGACCACCTCCACACCCACGAGGCCATGGAGCATGAGCACCGCCACCGCCACGACGAGCACCACCAGCACGCCCACGGACCGGACGACCCGCCCGGCGAACCGCATACCCACCGGCACCGGCATGAGCCGATGACGCACCGGCACGCCCACTACCCCGATCTGCACCACCGGCACGGGCACAAGGCAGAGCAGGCGAGCGGCTGACCTGATATGTCGGGCGGTGGCGCGGCGCCGGATCGTCAGGCTGGCTCGGAACCCCGGAAGCGCATGAAGGTTCGGTGCGGCCTGCCGCCGAAGGCGATCACGTCATAGGTGTCGGGCGGCTGGCCCGGGATCTCCATCCCGGGCGTGCCGGCCGGCATGGCCGGAACTGCGATGCCCAGGATGCCCGGCGGCCGTGTCGCCAACAGGCGGCGCAGCGCGAGCTCGGGCACATGCCCTTCGAGCACATAGCCATCCACCCGGGCCGCGTGACAGGAGAGCAGGTCGGGCGGCGTGCCGAGCATCCGCCGCGCGGGCGCGACGGAACCGGCCACATTGTCCTGCACGGCAAAGCCTTCCCGCCGCATATGATCGACCCAGCCGCCGCAGCAGCCGCAGGCCGCGTCGCGCCAGACTTCGAGGCGGCGTGCCTGGCCCGCCCGCGCTGCCATGGAGACCAAAGCGGCCCCCAACCCGGACAGCAGGATGGTCCTGCGAGACCGCATCCCGTTACTCCTTTCGCACGTCACGACGCCGAACGCGGGAGCCGGACCACCGCGGCCAGTCCGCCTTCCGCGCGGTTCGCCAGGGTCAGCGTGCCGCCCTGCTGTTCCACCGCACGCCGCGCGATCGTCAGGCCCAGCCCCGATCCGCCGGTGCCCCGGTTGCGGGAGGCTTCGAGCCGCCGGAACGGCTCGAAGACAGCTTCCATCTGATCTTCCGGGATCCCCGGCCCGTCATCCTCGATGCGGACGACCAGGCCAGGGCCGTCATCCTGCAGGATGACCCGCGCCCCGCCGCCATATTTCACCGCATTGTCGATGAGGTTGGCGAAGGCGCGCTTCAGCGTGACCGGGCGGCAGAGAAGGCGGGCCTGCGGGGGCGCCTGCAGCGTCACCACAGCGCCCGCATCGGTGGCCGCATCGCACAGCGTGCCGAGCATCGTCACCAGGTCGGCCTGGCGCTGTTCCTCCGTCTCGGCCTCGCCGCGGAGATAGGCGAGCGTCGCCGCGATCATCGCCTCCATCTCATCGAGGTCCGCATCGATTTCGCGTGCGACCTCGGGGTCCTCGACGAAGCCGGCGCGCAGGCGCAGGCGCGCGATCGGCGTGCGCAGGTCGTGGCTGACGGCCGCCAGCGCCTGAGTGCGATCGGTGATGAGGCGTTCGATGCGGGCCTGCATGCGGTTGAAAGCCTGGGCGGCGTGGCGCACCTCGCTGGGGCCTTCCTCCGGCATCCGCGCGGTCTGGCCTGGTTCGCCGATCCGGTCTGCGGCGGTGGACAGGGCCCTCAGGGGCCGCCCGATTAGGCGCACCACGACCAGGCCCAGCAGCAGGATGCCCGCCGCCATGGCGGTGGTGGAAGCAAGGGTCGCGTGCTCCGGCGCCGCAGGCCTGAACAGGGCGGCCGAAAAATTCAGCCAGGTCCCGTCGGGCAAGGGCAGGGCGCCCAGCAGCGCATGCGGCCCGCTTCCGCTGTCCCCGGCGGCGTAGCCGAGCCGCAGCCCCGCCGTGTCGAGTTCCTGCACCAACTCGCCCAGGCGGGCGCGCACCGCCTCGATGCGCGGGCTGGTCTCGGTTCCCAGGCCAACGGTCGGCGCCGGGGTCCAGTGCAGGTCGAGGCTCGCCGAGGACAGCGCGTGGGCCATCCGGTCACGGTCCTGCGCGGGCAGTGCCGCGATCGTGCGCTTCGCGGCGGCGAGGCGTTCCGCCAGCTGTTCCTCGCGCGTGTTGCCGAGAGTCGCCTCGGTGCCGATCTGGTGCAGCCACAGGCTGCCGAGATGGAACACGATCAGGCCGACGAAGAGCACCAGCATGATGCGCCCGCCGAGGGTGCCGGGCACGAGGCGCGACAATGGCCTCACGTGGCGCGCTTCACGGCCGGCACCAGCATGTAGCCGGCGCCGCGGATCGTCTTGATGACCGGCGGGCCGTCCTCGGTCGGTTCGAGCTTCCGGCGCAGGCGGCTCACCATCACGTCGACCGCGCGCTCCGTGCCGTTGAAGGCCATGCGGTTGCGCGCGAGGTCGAGCAGCTGCTCGCGGCTGAGGACGCGCTGGGCGTGCTCGCAGAAGGCCAGCAGCATGTCGTATTCGCCGCCCGACAGGTCGATTACGGTGCCATCGGGCGCCGCCAGTTCGCGCCGGCGCGTGTCCAGCGTCCAGCCGCCGAAGACCAGGCGCTCACCCGCCATGCCGGCCACCGGCTGCCCCGCCTCGCCGCGCGACCTGCGCAGCAGGGCGCGCACGCGGGCTAGCAGCTCCGCCCGCCCGAAGGGCTTCGGGATGTAGTCGTCCGCCCCCAGTTCCAGGCCAAGCACGCGGTCCGTCTCCTCCCCGCGCGCGGTCACCATGATGATGGGCACGCCGGATTTCGCGCGCAGCGCGCGGCAGAGGTCGAGACCCGACTGGCCCGGCAGCATGACGTCGAGCAGCACCAGCTCCACGGGGCTGCCCGCGAGGGTTTCCCACATCTCCCGCCCATCGCGCGCGCCGGTGACGCGGAAGCCGTTCTGGCGCAGGAACTTCGCGATGAGGGTGCGCATCTCCCCGTCATCCTCGACGACGAGGATGTGGGCTTCCGGATCGAGCAGGGAGCCGGGTTTCGCTCCCGTGTCGGCGTCCTGGTCCTTCATGGCGGGCGACATGGTCGCGCGATGCTCACGCCGGGTCGAGCGGTGTGAAGCGCGCCTGTGCCGTCCGCTGGCCCGGCAGGCTCAGTGTCACCACGGCCCTGACGCCGCGCGCCTCGGAGAGGTCGCCCGTGCCCCGCAGCAGGTTGCCCTCCATCGGGGTGAGGGGGACTGTGGCCTGCCGGCCGTTCGCCAGCAGGATGGCCTGGGCCGTCGCGCCGGCGACAGGCACAGGCCGTTCATTGTGGTCGAAGACGAAGACCAGGATGTCGTTGCCGCGCAGCACGAGCTCCGCGTGATAGGAACCGATGTCCTGCACTTGGCCGCCATTGGGGCCGCGGGCCCCGGCGGGCAGGTGCGCAAGTGCCACGCCCGGGGCAAGACACAGGGCGGCGAGGATGAGGCGGCGGGTCGGCATGGCAGTCTCCGTCATGGTCAATAGGCTTCTGCGAGGCGTGTCTCGGCCTGGTGCGCGCGCAGGCGTTCCAGCGCCGGGCGGCCGAAGCGGTGGAACAGCAGCGGCGTCAGGAAGGTGTCGAGCAGGGTTGCGGTGACGAGCCCGCCGAAGATCGTGATGGCGACGGGATGCAGGATCTCCTTGCCCGGCTCGGTGGCGCCGATCATCAGCGGCACCAGCGCGAAGCCCGCGGACAGCGCCGTCATCAGCACGGGGGTCAGGCGTTCCAGGCTGCCGCGCATGACGAGGCCGAGGCCCCAGGGCTCCCCTTCCAGCAGCGCCAGGTTCAGGTAGTGGCTGACCTTGAGGATGCCGTTGCGCGTCGCGATCCCGGCCAGCGTGATGAAGCCGATCATCGAGGCGACGGACAACGGCTGCCCCGCGATCCACAGCGCGGCGATGGCGCCGACGAGCGCGACCGGCACATTGCCCATGATGATCACGGCGAGCACCGCCGACCGGTAGCGCGCATAGAGCACGAGGAAGATCATCGACAGCGAGACGAGCGAGAGGCCTGCGATCAGCCGCGACGCCTCCTCCTGCGCCTGGAAGGTGCCTTCCAGCGCGAGGAAGGTGCCGGGCGGCAGGTCGGTCGCCGTCATCTCCGACCGCACGCGGGCAACGATCGCCGCCATGTCCGAGCCATCGGTGTTGGCCAGCACGACGATCCGCCGGCGGCCGTTCTCCCGCTGGATCTGGTTGGGGCCATCGGTGTCGCGAAGCTCCGCCAGCAGGGACAGCGGGACGCGCCCGGCCGGCGTCTCGATGGTCACGGCGGCGAGGCCAGCGCCGGTGCGGTCCGTATCGGCCAGGCGCAGCATCACCTCGAAACGGCGGGAGCGGTCTACGACCTCGCTCACCACCTGCCCACCGGACAGGCCGCGCAGGACTTCCGCCACATGCGCCACGGAGACGCCGTAGAGCGCCGCCCGGTCATGGTCCACGACCACCTGCAGCTGCGGCACGCGCACCTGGCGTTCCACCTGCAGGTCGGTCAGGCCGGGAATGGCGGCAAGGCGCGCGCGCATCCGTTCGGCGAGCGCGCGCAGCGTGTCGAGGTCGTCGCCATAGATCTTCAGCGCGAGTTCCGCCCGCACGCCCGACAGCATGTGGTCGAGCCGGTGCCCGATCGGCTGGCCGACATTGGCGCTGCCCGGCAGCAGGCCGAGGCGCGCGCGGATATCGGCCGCCACCGTCTGCTTGCCGCGCGCGGAAGGGCCGAGGGAGACGTCGATCTCGGCGGAATGGACGCCCTCGGCGTGCTCGTCCAGCTCGGCGCGGCCGGTGCGCCGGCCGACCGTGCGGACCTCCGGCACCTGGAGGATCAGGGTCTCCGCGGCACGGCCGAGGCGATCCGCCTCCGCGAGGCTGATGCCGGGCTGGAACTGCAGGCTGATGGTCAGCGTGCCCTCGTTGAAGGGCGGCAGGAAGGCGCGCGGCAGGAAGGGCACCGTCGCCACCGCGCCGACCACGGCGATGCCGGCCAGCAGATAAACGAGCCGCGCCCGCGCGAAGGCCCAGAGCAGCGCCCGCTCGTTCCACGCCTTCAGCCGGCGCACGAGCCAGCTGTCGCCATGCTCCATCCGCTTCATCCGCGGCAGCAGCCAGTAGCAGAGCACCGGCGTGACGGTGATCGCGACCAGCAGCGAGGCGAGGATCGAGACGATGTAGGCGACGCCGAGCGGGGCAAACAGCCGGCCCTCGATGCCCGAGAGCGCGAAGAGGGGCACGAAGACCAGCACCACGATCATCGTCGCGTAGACGATGCCGGAACGCACCTCCTGGCTCGCCCGCGCGATGACCAGCAGCACCGGCTGCGGGTCAGGGCGCTGGCGGTTCTCGCGCAGGCGGCGATAGACGTTCTCCACATCCACCACCGCGTCGTCGACCAGTTCGCCGATCGCGATGGCGAGGCCGCCAAGCGTCATGGTGTTGATCGACAGTCCGAGCAGCTGGAAGACCACGACGGTCACCAGGACCGAGAGCGGGATGGCGGTCAGCGAGATGATCGTGGTCCGCCCGTTCAGCAGGAACAGGAACAGCACCGCCGCCACCACGGCGACGGCCTCCAGCAGCACGCGCTCGACGTTGCGGATGGAGGCCTGGATGAAGTCGGCCTGGCGGAACTGGACATGGTCGGCGGTCACGCCCGCCGGCATCGACCGCTGGAGCGCGGCGAGCGCTGCCTCGACCTCGCGCGTCAGGCGGACGGTGTCCGCCGCCGGCTGCTTCTGGATGGAGAGGATCACGGCGGGGCGGCCCATGCTGCCGGCCTCGCCGCGCTTCAGGCGTGCCGCGTAGTCCACCGTCGCGACCTGGCGCAGCAGGATGGGCTGGCCGGCACGCCACGCCACGGGGACATTCGCCAGGTCCTCGAGCCGCGTCGTCCGGCCGAGGTTGCGGATCATGTATTCGCGGCCCGCCTGGTCCACGAAGCCGCCGCCGGTGTTGGTGCCGAATTGCCGCAGCGCCTGGACGAGCTGGTCCTGCGTCACGTCCAGCGCGTTCATGCGGACGAGGTCGGGCGTCACGCGATACTGGCGGACCTCGCCGCCGATGGGGATGACCTGGGACACGCCGGGGATCGTCAGCAGTCGCGGGCGCACGACCCAGTCCGCCAGCTCGCGCAGCTCCATGGGGCTGGCGCGGCCGTCGGAGGACATCGCCACCAGCATGATCTCCCCCATGATGGAGGAGACCGGCGCCATCTGCGGCTGCACGCCGGCAGGCAATTGCGCCCGCACGAGGGAAAGCCGCTCGGCCACCTGCTGGCGGTTGATCCAAATGTCGGTCCCCCACTCGAACTCGACATAGACGATGGACAGGCCGACGCCCGAGACGGAGCGCACCCGCGCCACGCCTGGCATGCCGTTCATCGCCGTCTCGATCGGGAAGGTGACGAGAAGCTCGACCTCCTCCGGTGCCAGGCCCTCCGCTTCCGTCATCAGCGTGACGACGGGGCGGTTGAGGTCGGGGAAGACATCGACCGGCAGGCGCTGCAGCGTGAGGACGCCATAGACCGTCAGCGCCACGGCCGCCGCGAGCACGAAGAGCCTGTTCCGCAGGCTCGCGGTGACGATCAGGTTGAACACGGGGTCAGCGCACCTGGGCGACGAGGCCCGCGGCCTCCGTCACCACGCGCATGCCCGGCTCGAGCCCGGCGGTGACCAGCACGCGGCGGCCATCGAGCGGCTGCACCCGCACGGGGCGCGGCACGAAGCGTTCCGCGCCCGGCATCTCGAAGACGATGGGCGGGCCTTCGGCGCTGCGCACCACGGCCTCGGCGGGCAACACGATCCCGGCCAGGCGCCGGGGGGTCTGCACCGAGACGGTCACCGGCTGGCCGACGACGAGGCCGGCGGGCACGTCCTCGATGCGGAACTGCAGCGGCAGGGCCTGTTGCCGCAGCGCCAGGCCGCGGCCGACGAAGGCGAGGCGGAGGGGCTGGCCGCCGACCGTGACGGCCGCGGCGCCGGTGATGTCCGCGACGGCTGCGGGGTCGAAGGCGATCGCCTCCACCCAGAGGCGCGCAGGGTCGACGATGTCGAAAAGCGGCTCACGTGCATCGACCACCTGGCCCGCCGCGACACGGACCACGCTGACCACCCCGGAGGCGGGTGCCAGGATCGGTTCCCGCCCAACCACGGCCGGCAGGTTCGCGGCGCGGCGCTGACGGAGGCCTTCGAGTTCCGCCCGCGCGTCGCTGATCTCCCGCGCCGCGACCGTACCGGCGAGCGCCGTCAGGCGGCGGACGCGGGCTTCGGTGATGACGATCTGCGCCTCGATGTCGGCGATGCTGGCGCGCACGCCGGCGCGGTCCTGGGCGGCGATGACAGGCACGGCGTAGGCGAGGAGTTGCCCGCGCTCGACCCGCTGGCCGATGACGGGGAAGCCGTCCTCGGGGGCTTCGATCCGGCTCGCCTCGGCGGCTTGGACGCGGCCGGAGGCGTTGGGATCGGCGATGATCTAGCCGACGAGTTGCAGGGAAACCGACGCGTCGCTCCGCTCCACCGCCATGGCGCGCAGGCCGAGGAGGTGCTGCGTCGGCTTGGGGACGAAGACGCTGCCATCCGGCTGGCGGCGTGGCGCATCGATCGGCTGTGCCTGAGCCAGCGCCGGCAGCAGCAGCAGCAGGGCCAGTGCCGTCGACCGTGCCACCGCGCGTTCCGGTCGCAGGGGGCGGACGATGTCGTCGCTCGTGGGCAAGGGGATAGGGGCGGCGTGCGGCGGCAGCAGTCTCGGCGCGGCGAAGCGGCCGATCGTGACACCGAGGAGGAGAAGCAGGAGGCCAGCGGCCCAGGCGAGCGGCTGTTGCATGAGTTCGCGCCAGTCCGTTGCGGCCGAGGCATTGCCGCCGGCCGTCACCGGGGCGGGCACTTCCAGCGTTGCCGGCAGCAGGTCCATCTCGTTCCCAGCCGTCACGGTGAACAGCAGGTTGCGGCTTCCTGGCTGCGCGAGTGCCGGATGGGTGGCGAGGTGGGTGTAGGAACCGGTCGTCGCGACCTCCGCCGAGTTCCCGTCCACGGTAACGGTGATGGTCGCACCGGGCACGGGCTCGGCCGTCGGGTAGCGATCCAGGTGAACGCGAAGGCGTCCGTCTGGCTCGAGGACCGCAACGATCTCAAAGAGGTCAGAGTGGGTCTCCGCGCGCGGAGCCGCTGCCGCAGGTGGCGGCGGGGCTGCGCCGTGGTCGTGGCCCTCATGCGCGGTGGCCGGCGCGAACTGGCCGGCAACGAACGCGAAGGTCAGCGAAGCAAGAAGAATCGTCAGTATGCTGAATGGGCGACCCACCCGTTTCTCTCCTCGACGCAAAAAAGAGATTTGCCGGTCGCGAACGTCCCGTGGGTTTCCTGATCATGACAAAACATTGCAGCCAGGCTGCGGCGGCTCGCTGCTCTCGGGCCGAGCGATATTTCAGACAGATCCCGCCGCGCTGATGCCGCTTCAAGCGAGCAGGACCTGCTCGCAAGGTCACCGTGCTTCGGTGGAGTGGGCGACATGGGCCGGGTCGGGACGCATGGGTGAGCCGAGGTCGATGTAAGAAAGCGCGCCGGCGTCTTGGGGCATCGGGCTACCCGGTGAGCAGCAAATCAAGACGCTTGCGTATCCCCGATTGGAACCGGCAATCGCGGCTCAAGGGTTCTCAGCGGCGCCCAATGGCTGTTCGGTATGCAGGGGTGCCGCTCCTCCAGACCACCCCGCCAGCGGCCAGCGGGCCCCTGGACCACAGGCTTCTGGCGCCCCGCACCGCGGTCCGGTCGCCGCCCCAAGCGGAACCATCGGGCCGGGTACCCGAAATCCTGCCCCACGGCCGACCAGACCGCTCCTACCTAGCCCTGCCGCCCAGCGCCAATTCAAGGTGTCCAGAGGCCCTTAGGCCTCTGGTGGGGTGAGGTCCGGAGAGGGGCAAAGCCCCTTTCCGGTCCCCCCTTGTCGCCACGACCGATCATTGCCTTTCCGCCGCCCGCCCTTCCGGTGCGGTCAGCCAGGGTGTAGAGCCCGCGCCCATGCATGCCACCGTCACCCCCGTCCATGGCTTCGACGCCGCGAATCCGCGGCGGCGGGAGCTCGCGCTCGAGGATCTGGAAGGCGGCCTCGCCCGCTGGCGGCTCGCCTGGGCGCTGGCGCGCGGGGACATCACCCATCGCTATCGCGGTTCCATCCTCGGCCCGCTGTGGCTGACGCTGTCCACCGCGGTGATGCTGGGCGCGCTGGGCTTCCTGTATGCCAAGCTGTTCCGCATCGACATGACCGACTACCTGCCCTGGCTCACGGTCAGCCTGATCGTGTGGAACACGCTGAACCAGACGGTCACCGACGCCAGCGGCTGCCTGACCGGGGCAGAGGGCATCATCCGCCAGATGCCCCTGCCCTATTCGGTCCATGCGCTGCGCGTGGTGATGCGCAACGCCATAATCGCAGCGCACAATCTGCCGCTGATCGCGGTGATCTTCTTCATCTTCGGCGTGGCGCCGCACTGGACGATGGTGCTCGCGGTGCCGGGCTTCGTGCTCCTGGCGATCGGCGGCTTCGCGGCCTCGATCTTCCTGGGCATGGTCTGCGCCCGCTTCCGCGACATCCCGCCGATCATCGGCTCGCTGATGCAGGTGGCGTTCTTCGTCTCGGCGGTGATCTGGAAACCCAGCCAGGTCGGGTATTGGGAACCCTATCTGCCCATCAATCCGATCTTCGCGGTGATGGAAACGGTACGGGCGCCGATCATGGGCGACACCGGCAGCCTGGTGCTGTGGTTCGCGGCCATCGCCTGGACCGCGATCCTGGTCGCGGTCTCCTGGGCCTTCTTCGTCCGCTTCCGCGGGCGCATCGCCTTCTGGGTTTGATCGCATGGCCGGCATCGACGCGGCGGGGCTCGCCATCGAGTTCCCGCTTTATCACCACAATGCGCGGTCGCTGAAGCAGCGCATCCTCGCCTCCTCCGGCCTGCGGCTGAAGAAGGACGAGGACAACCGCATCGTCGTCGCGGCGCTTCGCGACCTGGCCTTCACCATCGGCAAGGGTGAGCGCGTCGCCCTGGTGGGGCCCAACGGCGCGGGCAAGACCACCCTGCTGCGCACCATCGCCGGGGTCTATGAACCCGTTGCCGGCCGGCTGCGCGTGGAAGGGGAGATCGGTTCGCTGATCGACCCGGCCGCCGGCATGGACCAGTTGCTGACCGGACGGGAGAACGTCGTCCTCCGCGCCCTGTTCCGCGGCATGACCGAGGCGCAGGGCCGCGCCTTGGCCGAGGACGTGGCCGGCTTCGCGGGCCTGGGCGACTTTCTCGACGTGCCGATCCGCGGCTATTCCGCCGGCATGAATGTCCGCCTGGCCTTCGCCATGGCCACGGCCATGACGCCCGACATCCTGCTGATGGACGAATGGTTCCTCGCCGGCGATGCGGACTTCATGAAGAAGGCCGAGGAACGGCTGACGCACCTGGTCAGCGGGGCGGAGATCCTGATGATCGCGACGCACGACATGGGCATCGTGCGCAAATGGTGCACCCGCGCGATCCGGCTGGAGGGTGGCCGCATCACCGCCGATGGCCCGGTCAAGGACGTGCTGGCGGCCGCGGGGCTGTAGGGCGTCCTTCGGGGCGAAGGGCGCCGCCGGCCACCGCGTCCTGCAAGGATCTCGTGACTCGGCTGTTACGCTGCGTTACGCCTGGTTCATGAGGGATGCATCTTCACGCGCGACCCCCTCCCCGCCAGCGGCATGCCCCATGGCGGATCGCGACTCCGACCTTCAATGCCCGCGCTGCGGGGCGGCGCTGGAGGCGCTGACCTGCACGGGCTGCGGCGCTGCCTACTCCCGCGTGCTCGGCGTGCCCTTCATCGGCGATTTCGAGGCCGCCGACGCGCTCGGCCTGATCGAGATCGTCGCCAATGCGCCGAACCGCGCCAGCCTCGTCATCGCCGCCGGCGTGGTCGAGCAGATCGACGCGCTGTGCGCGGGCTTCCATGCAGCCGGGGACAAGGATGCCTTCCGCGCGACCCACGCTGAAGCCCAGGCGCCGTGGTTCAGCCATCGCTACGCCGAATGGCAAGCGGTCGAGACGCTGCTCACGGGGATCGACCTCACCGGCAAGGATGTCCTCGATATCGGCGCCGGGCAGGGCTTCGACGCGTGGCGCCTCGCCCTGCGTGGCGCCCGCGTGACGGCGCTGGAGTTCAGCCCGGTCGTCGCCGAGGCGGGGTCGACGGGCTTCCCCTCGCTGCGCTGGGTCGGTGGCTTCGGCCACGCGCTTCCGTTCCGCGCCGCCGCCTTCGATCACGTCTTCGTCAATGCGGCGCTGCACCATATGCGCGACATCCCGGCGACGATCGCCGAGGCGCTGCGCGTGCTGCGCCCGGGCGGAACCCTGATCACCACTGGCGACCCGTTCCGTGCCGATGGCGCGGACCAGTCGCTCGAGTTCGACATCTTCGACCGGCATGAAGCGGTGCTGCTCGGCATCAATGAGCAGATCCCGCGCGCCGGCGACTTCCTGGCGACGCTGGAAGCCCATCGCGCCATCCTCGCGCCGGAACTGTTCACCCAGGTTCTGTATGGCGGCCGCTCGGGCGATGACCCCGCACTGACGGACTGGACGGCGTGGGATTTCGATGCCGACGCGGCACTGCTGAAGGCGCGGTCCGGCACGCTGGCGATGCGCGTGCGGCTGTTGGCCGCCTGGCTGGAGGACCGCGCCATGCAGCGCGACGGCGTCCTGTCACCGGCCACCTTCGCCGGCTGGCTCGACGATCCGGTGAAGGCGGTGGCCGAATTGGCGCGTATCGTCCCGCGCGCGCTGCTCGACACACCGTTCCCCGGCCCACCGGCGAAATTCGACCTGATCAATGGCTGGCGCGTGAAGCAATCCACCGCAAGGACGCGCACCGCGCATCGCCGCGCCCGTCTGTTCCGCACGCGCGGCGCAGCACGCGTGCTGCTCTTCCAGATGCGCAGCAGCATCCCAGCCGCGATCACTTTGCGCGTCAACGCGCGGCCGGTGGGCAGGGCCACGATCGGCCCGGTCTGGACGCTGGTGGAGGCGAATGTCGACGCGGTGCCGGCGGGCGAGCCCTTCCTCCTCGAATTCCAGCGGGAAGGCGAGCCGGCCGATTTCGACTCGGGCGACTTCCAGGTCCGGCTGCCCGGCCTCCTCGCTCGCCTCACTCACCGGATCCGGACCTCACCGGGCCCCAGGCGGTAAGCCACCCATCGGTCATACCAACGGCACGAGTCATTGACTCGTGCCGAGGCCGCGAGGGCGGCCCGCCGGTCGTCCGGCGAAAGCCAAGCAAATCGGAGGTTTGCGCATCACGCCATGGGCGTGCCTTCGGCACGACGCGTCCGAGGGCAGGCCGAAGCCGATACCAACGGTCGAAGAATTCGGCCGTTGGTATCAGACCACGTCCGGGTCAATGCCCTCTACGCCGTCGGCGGTTCCAGCACCGCGAGCAGTTGCCCCGCCATCGCATCCCAGTCGTTGAGGCGACGCCCCGTCTCGCATGCGCCCTCGGCGAGCGCGGCGCGCCGGGTGGGGTCGCACAGCATCGCCATCGCCTCGGCGAAGGCTTCGGCCGTCACTGCCTTCGCCAGCACGCCATCCACGCCGTCGCGCAGCTGCTCGGTCAGCCCGCCGACCGGCGTGGCCACCACCGGCACCCCGAAGCCATGGGCGATCGGGGCGACGCCGCTCTGACTCGCCTCCCGATACGGCAACACCACGACATCGGCCTCGGCGATCAGCCGCGCCAGTTCCGGCTCCGCCAGCCAGGCCGCGCGTACCTCGACACCGGGCAGCGCCGACAGGCCGGGCGCGAGCGCCTCGGCATCGCCCTCCCCGGCCACCAGCAGCCGGGCGGTGGGGAAGCGCGGCTGGAACAGCCGCCAGGCGTCGCGCAACAGGTCGAGGCCCTTGTAGGCGCGCAGCCGCCCAGGATTGACGAAGCGCAGCCCCGACCCCGCAGGACGCGCCGCGGTGTCCGGCGCCCCGGACAGGGCAGCACCCAGCGTCATCCGGTGCACGGGCAATCCCGGGCGGCGCCGATGGATCCCCGCAGCGACGTTGTCGGAAAAGGCGATCGCCGATTCCGCCGCATCCAATTCCCGCGTCAGCCGCCATTCCCACAGCAGGCCGGCGTCGCCCGGATGCGGATCCGCGTCATGTACCATGGGCACGAAGCGCAATCCGGCCTGCTTCAGCCCTGGCGCGACCAGCGGCGTCCACAGATGCGTCATCACCGAGACCACGGCATCGGCCTGGAACGCCCGCGCCTGGCGGCGCAGGCGGCGAGCCAGCGAGGGAACGCGCAGGAAACCCGTCGCGAACCCCGCCGCCGACCGATAGGTATCCACCACATCGACCGGCAGGCCGAGGCTGCGGACCTCCTCGATCAGGTCGGATTGCGCCGACAGGGACAGCGCCACCGCGACATCGCTGCGCCGCGCCAATGCCGAGGCGAGGGCAAGCGTCTGCTGCCCGCCGGCGCCGCGGCGCCCCCAGTACCACAGCAGCAGCCGCACCGCTCACGCCCCCCTTGGAACGGAGGGCGGCCAGCAGGCACGGCCGCCAGGGGGCGTCGGCCGGGTCACCCGCGGTGGCGCAGCCCGCTGCCGCGCAGCAGGCGGACGACAAGGCCGCGAAGCCGCCAGAAGGGGCTCTTCTTCATGGCTTCGATCTCGGCCAGTGCCCGGAGCAATTCGCCCGAAGGCATCGCCGGAGCCGCGGGACCGCCACCGCCGCCGGTGCTCGCCAGCGCCTCCATGGCAAGGTCGGGCCGCCGCTGCAGCCAGTCCTGGATGGCCGCCTGATAGGTGCGGAACTCGCGCCAGCCATTCCCCGGCACCGCCCGCTTGTCGGCGGCCAGGTCATCGATGGTGGCACGGAAGGCCGCCAGCGCGTCGCGTGCCTGACCCGCCGTGGTGAACCGCGCCGCCTGGGCAATGCCCGCCGCCGCGCGGATGGCGCGGGTGGCGGGGTCCGACAGGGATGTGATGGCGTCGGCCACCGCCCCCGCATCGTCGGGGTCGACGAAGATTGCCGCATCGCCGCCGACCTCGATCAGCGAGGAATTGGCGCAGGTGATGACAGGACAGCCGCAGGCCATGGCTTCCAGCACCGGCATGCCGAAGCCTTCGTAGCGGGACGGATAAACCAGCGCCTGCGCACCGGCATAGAGCAGCCGCAGCGCCGCATCATCGACCTTGACCCGCCGCATCGGCACGGAAGGCGCCGCGGCACGGTAGGCGGGCTCGATATCGGCCAGCCCGCCGACGCAGACGATCTCGAAGACCTGACCGCGCTTGGCCGCGATCTCGGCGGCGCGGAAGGCGAGGATGCCGTTCTTGTAGCCGCCGGCCCCGCTGCGGTCGCCGACCATCAGCAGGTATGGCCGGGTGAGGTTCAACTCGGTGCGGGCGGCCGCCAGTTCCGCCTCGGACGCCGGCGTGAAGATGGGCGGCAGGCCGCAATAGGTGAGGGCGACCTTCTCCTCCGCGACCTCGGGGAACAGGCGCGCGAGGTCGCGCGCCGAGGAGCGCGAGATCATCGCATGGCCCGCGGCGTGGCGGATGGCCCGCGCCTTCTCCTGCCAGCCCTCATCGGTCAGGTCGAGGCCGGTGACCTCGGGGATCATGTCGTAGCCGAAGAAGAAGGAGGGCGTCGTCGTCGGCGTCGAGTAATAGGTCGAGACGAACAGGTCGGCGCCGAGATCGCGGCACACGCGTTCGAGATACAGGCTGTCGGCGCCGCAGCGACCATAATCATGCGCGCCGATGGTATGGTAGTGGACGCCCGGGATGCGCGGCGCTGAACCGGCGCGATCGAGCACGACGAAGTGATCCGTCAGGCCATCCTTGACCCACTCCTCGAGCATGCTTTGCCAGACGCGGCCGATGCCGGAAGAGAGATACTGCCAGTAGACGCCATCGACGACGATGCGCGGGCTGGCGGGCAGCGGGCCGCGATCCTTGACGCCGGTCGGCGCGGTGAAGCTCCAGCCGCCGGCCGCATCGCGCCGCGCAATCGGTTCCACGCGATGCGCCTCCGCGTCGTCGAACATCGTCCGGTCGGTCACCCAGCCGAAATAGTCGGCCAGCAGCCCCGAACCCTTGTGCGTGAGAAGTTCGCGCCAGCGCGCCGTCGCACCGGCATAGCCGTAGTAGGATTCCTTGAAGCCGAGCTGGGCTTCGGTGACGTAGGCGAAGTGCTGGAAGACGGCGCCATGGGCTTCCGTCTCATCGTGCATGAAGGGCGACAGGGTGGCGATGTTCACCGGCTCGCCGCCCTCGGCGCGCGGGCGCACCAGTGTGGGTGGCTCATGCGCCGCCCAATGGTCGCCGGGTTCGAAACGCCAGGTGCGCAGCCAATCCTGCCCGGGATTCTGCGCGTAGTTGTAGCGCGTGCTGATCAACTGGCGGGGGCCGACGAAGTACCAGCACCAGTAGTAGGCGGCGCCGCGCTCGGGGGCCGCGATGAACAGGCGGCGCATCTCGACGACCTGGTCAACCGTCCACAGCTCATCGGCATCCATCTGCCAGAGCAGGCAGCCTTCCTGGATGTCGGGCAGGGGCGCGTTCACCATCTCCTTCTTGCCATCCCAGAAGACGCCGGGCGGCTTGCGGTGGATGGTCACCTGGCCGGGGAAGCGGCGCGCCAGGTCATCCAGGTATTCGCTGGTGCCGTCGTTGCTGCGGCCGTCGCGGTGGATGTCGTCGGCGACATGGCCGCCGCTTGCGGTGGACCAGGCGGTGTCGTGGCGCAGCGCCGCCACGCCCTCGACCACGTGCCAGTGCCAGCGGAAGGGCAGCTTCGCCAGCATCGTTTCATGATAGCGGATGAAGGGTTCGCCGTTCAGAACGATGGTGAAGAAGTGGACCGGCAGGTCCTCGGCGCGCGGCAGGCGGCGGAAGGCGGAGAAGCCGTTGCGCAGCTCCTGGTCGTCGGCAATCACCTCATAGTCCGGATGGGCGAGCAGGATCTGGCGGGCACGGAAGCATTTGAAGGTGTTGGTATCGTCGAGCAGGATGAGCCTGGCGCCGATCACCTTGGCCAGCTCGACCTCCCCGGTGAACTCCGACCCGTCGATCAGCACCATGTCGAAGGCATCGATGCCGTGCTCGGCCTTGATGCGTTCGACCGCGCCGGCATCGACGCCGGCGTCGCGCACATAGGCGATGTCCTGCGCCAGCCAGCGCAGAACTTCCGGCAGCGGAAACTTGGCGAGGCCCGACGCCTCGGTGTTGTAGAAGTCGGTGACCTGCTGCTCGGTGGGGAATTCCTCCGGCGCAACCGAGGACATGTTGTAGCACTGCACGAAGGGCCGGTCGGCATAGGTCTGGCGCAGCACCTCGAAGCGCGGCTTCGACACCTCGATGCAGAATAGCCTGGGGCTGCCCTTGTTCTGCGACAGCCCGGCGACGAAGGCCTCGGTGCTGCCACCGCCGGCGGACGAGCCGATCTCGAGGACGTGGCGCAGCTTCTCGGTGGCCGCGAGCTCGCGGATCAACGTGTAGAATGCGTCGTCCTTGATCTCGGGCGGGATGATCCGATCGAGGTCGGAGGTCGCCGCCGGCGTGGCTTCGGTCATCGGGGACTCCGGAGTTGCATGGCACCGGGGCGCGTGCACGGCGCGCACCTCTGGACCGTCAATGAAGCAGGGGCGCTAGATCACGTATTGCAGTGCGTCAAGCCAGACAGCCGCAAGGCCCCGTTCAGCCGCCCGGCGGAGGGAAGCGGAAGGTCCCGAGATAGAGGTCGGGCCGGTTTTCGTTGCACGGGGCATCGAACGCGGTCGGAAACAGGCCGGTTTCATCCTCGAACGCATAGGCATCGCGCCGGGCGAAGGTCAGCTCGAGCACTCGCGGAAACGCGATGCCGCCCAGCAGGACAACGCCACCCCAGTTGTTGGCGTGGACATGGACCATGGCGTGGCTGCGATGCAGATGCGTGAGGGCCTGTTCGGCCGCGGCGAACCAGTCATCCTCGGCAATGCGTTCGAACCAATGGAATTCGACGACGATCTGCCGGAACCGGCCGAGCGGAGCGGCGGTCTCGCCGGCGCCAAGGGCAGCCCATTCCGCCGATTCGGCATCGAGCTTGAGCAGCAGGTCGCCTGTTTGCGGCAGCCCGGACAGCGAGATCAGCGACCGCAGCGACCGCAGGTTGTTCACATCCTCGGCAGCGATGCCGAGCGGCTGCCAGGCCAAGCCGGGCCCTGCGAAGGGCGGGGCGGTGATGGTATGGTCGTATTGAGCCACGGGGATGCCCCGGCCGACCAGGTCGCGGTCCCAGCCATCGTCGTTGCCGATCCCGATCGACAACGCCCCGGCGATCCCGGCCCAGTCGTCGAGCATGACGTAGCCGCCGTCATGGGCAGGCCCGACGCGGCATTTGGCCAAGCCGGGCACGCGCTGCGGAACGATCAGCGCAGCCAGCGACCGCAAACGGCGGCCGCTCTCGGGTGTCGCCAGCGCCTCGAAGGCAGCCGCACCCTGCCCGCCCGTCGCGAGCTGTTCCTGCAGCATCGTCGCCGAGCGGACGAATTCCTGCTGCACGGTCCGGACCAGGGCCTTGTGGGCGGCCTCGACCCGGGCGTCGATCCGGTCGACCTCGCGGCCCATGGTGCTGCCCATGATGGAGACAGCCCGTTCGAGGGCTTCGAGGCGGTCCGCCTGCAGGCGGCCGAACGTCACGGCCTGCTGCCCGTTCAGCCGCAGTTCCCCCAGGATCGCCTTCAGCCGCGCCAACGGATTGAACATGCCCGCCCTGTCCCCAACGAAGCGTTCAGTAGCAGGAATACGCTCCTTCGCCGCAGGACAGGCCATGCAAGGCGATGCGATGCAAGCCCCGGCCCGCACAAATTCGGCTTGGAAAGGGCGAGGGAGCGTCTATGAACCGCCCCCGGCCCGCCATCGCGGGCGAGGTTGCCAAGGGCCCGATGACCATGAACGAGGACAGCATGCCGGCGGCGGGAGCGGGCGGCCAGCCGCTGGTCAGCGTCATCACCGTCTGCCGCAACGCCGCGGCAACGCTCGAGTCCTGCCTCGCCAGCGTCGCCTCCCAGAGTTGCCAGCGGGTCGAGCATATCGTCATAGACGGCGCCTCGACCGACGACACCGCGGCGATCCTGGAACGCCACCGCACCGGCCTGGCGGTTGTCGTCTCGGAACCGGATCGTGGGCTCTACGACGCCATGAACAAGGGCCTGGCGCGGGCCAGCGGCCAATTCGTCATCTTCCTCAATGCCGATGACGTCTTCGCCGGCCCCGACGCGCTGCGCGACGCGATGCGCGAGATCGCCAGGCGGCCCGATGGCGATGTCTACTACGGTGCCCTGGATGTCACGATGGATGGCCACCGCCATCGCCATGTCCCGCCACCGCCGGACCAGGCCGCGCAGGAGATGGTGCTCGGCTGCCTGCCCCACCAGGCGACCCTGGCGCGCCGCGCGGTGTTCGCGCGCACCGGCCCATTCGACCTGCGCTGGCGGCGGCACGCCGACTACGATTGGTGGCTCAAGGTGCTGGCCGATCCGGCCATCCGACTGCGCCAGATCGACACGGTCGTGGCCTGCTTCGCGCTGGGTGGCGCCTCCTCCGACCTCGCCAAGGGCCAGCCGGAGGTGTTCGCCATCCAGAACGCCTCGCCGCTCTACAGCAATGCGGAATGGGACCGGCGGCGGATCGACATGTTCCAGAAGGCCTGGCTCGCCGCCCGGCTGGAAAGCGCCAGCCTGCGCGAGGCGGCACGGGCGGGGGGCGGCGCCACGGCGCCCGCCCTGCCAGGCCTGTCGTGGAAGGCGCGCCTGGCCGCGGTGCTTCCGGCGCCGTTGGTAAGGGCGATCCGCGACGCGAAGCGCCGCCTGGCCGGCCCCGGGCCGGGCGACTGATCCCAGGGACCGAAGGCTCCTGTCCGACCCGGGGCGCCGGCACGGGCTTCCATGCGCCCGGCCTCCGCGCCGCGCGAAGTCGCGCCGGCGCCAGCGGCAGGGTGGGGCGCGGTGGCGCCACGCGATCCCGGCCCGATGCGGGGCGTGGGCGGACACGCGTCCGGCCAGGGCACACGCCGCCGTTGCGGGCAATCCGGACCGGTGACCGTCGCCCGGCCCTTTCGGAGCGCCGCCTTGGCTGCTAGAGCGTTCCGCCAATGCGGAAATGCACCGACCCGCATCCCATCCGGCCATCCAGCGTCCGACGTCGTGATGGTTGGCCTTGGGGCGTCCGGGTCGGCGCCGTTCCATTGCCACAGGCCTCAGACAGTCGGCCGCCCGGCCGCCGCCCATCGTCGCGCGGGCCACCCGACCACGGAAGGATCAGGATGTCGGATCGTCGCAAGGTCGCCCTCGTCACCGGCATCACCGGGCAGGACGGCTCCTATCTCGCGGAACTGCTGCTCGCGAAGGGATATGAGGTGCACGGCATCAAGCGCCGCTCCTCCTCCTTCAACACCGGCCGCGTCGATCACCTGTACCACGACCGCCACGTGCCGGGCGCGAGCTTCAAGTTGCATTACGGCGACCTGACGGACGCCACCAACCTGATCCGCGTGATGTCGCAGGTGCAGCCGACCGAGATCTACAACCTCGGCGCCCAGTCCCACGTCGCCGTATCCTTCGAGACGCCGGAATACACCGCCAATTCCGACGCGCTCGGCACGCTGCGGCTGCTGGAGGCCATCCGCATCCTCGGCATGGAGAAGACCACGCGCTTCTACCAGGCCTCGACCAGCGAACTGTACGGCAAGGTCCAGGCCGTGCCGCAGGACGAGACGACGCCCTTCTACCCACGCAGCCCCTACGCCGCCGCCAAGCTGTATGGCTACTGGATCGTGGTGAACTACCGCGAGGCCTATGGCCTGCACGCCTCGAACGGCGTGTTGTTCAATCACGAAAGCCCCCGCCGCGGCGAAACATTCGTCACCCGCAAGATCACCCGCGCGGTGGCCGCGATCAGCCTCGGCAGGCAGGAAGCGCTCTGGCTCGGCAATCTGGATGCGCAGCGCGACTGGGGCCATGCGCGCGACTATGTCGAGGGCATGTGGCGCATCGTCCAGCACGACACGCCGGACGACTATGTGCTCGCGACCGGCGAGACCTACACGGTCCGCCACTTCTGCGACCTGTCCTTCTCCGAGGTCGGCATCGCGCTTGAATGGCGCGGCGAAGGCGTCAACGAGGTCGGCGTCTGCAAGGCGACAGGGCGTGAGCTCGTGCGCGTCGATCCCGCCTATTTCCGCCCCACCGAGGTCGACCTGCTGATCGGCAGCGCGGCCAAGGCGAAGCGCGTGCTCGGCTGGTCGCACACCGTGAAGCTGCCGGAACTGGCCGCCGAGATGGTCGCCGCCGACGTCGCGGAACTGAAGTCCAATGGCTGACGCGCCACTGGCCGAGATCTTCCCGCTGCGCGGCAAGCGAATCTACGTCGCCGGCCATCGCGGCATGGTGGGCTCGGCCTGCGCGCGGCAATTGGCGGCGGAAGGGGCGGAGGTCATCACCTCCGACCGCGCGACGGTCGATCTGCGCCGGCAGGACCAGGTCGAGGCCTTCATGGCCAAGGCGAAGCCGGATGCCATGGTCGTCGCCGCGGCCAAGGTCGGCGGCATCCTCGCCAACGACACCTATCCGGCTGAGTTCCTCTACGAAAACCTGATGATCGAGGCGAACCTCATCGAGGCGGCGCACCGCAGCGACGTGAACCGGGCGCTGTTCCTCGGATCCTCCTGCATCTATCCGCGTGAGGCGCCGAATCCGATCAACGAGGACGCGCTGCTGACCGGCCCGCTCGAGAAGACCAATGAGTGGTACGCCATCGCCAAGATCGCCGGCATCAAGCTGTGCCAGGCCTATCGCCGGCAGTACGGGCGCGACTACATCTCGGCCATGCCGTGCAACCTGTACGGCCCGGGGGACTACTTCCACCCCACGCGCAGCCACGTCATTCCCGCGCTGCTGCAGCGGTTTCATGACGCGGCGCAGAACAAGGTGCCGACCGTCACCTGCTGGGGAAGTGGGACGCCGCGGCGCGAATTCATGCATGTGACGGATGTGGCGGAAGCCTGTTCCTTCCTGCTGCGCCACTATTCGGGCGAAAGCCATCTGAACATCGGCACCGGCACCGACTTCACCATCCGCGAACTGGCCGAGACGATCGCCCGCGTCACCGGTTTCAAGGGCGAGATCGCCTGGGACACCACCAAGCCCGACGGGACCATGCTGAAGCGCATGGATGTCTCGCGCATCGGCACGCTGGGCTGGCAGGCGCGGATCGGGTTCGCCGAGGGGCTGGAAGCGACCTATCGCTGGTTCCTCGAGCAGCCCGCGCTGCGCACCTGACAGGCGCGCGGATGCGCGTCGCCTTCTTCGGCCTCGGCTACCATGCGAAGACCGGGTCGAGCCGCTTCCTGCTCGACCTCCTCGAACGCCACGCGACCGTAGATGCCTTCTTCGCCGAGGCCGATGCCGCCGCGGTGCGCCGCGCCGCACCCGGCTTCGATGAAAGCGCCTACGACGCCATCGTGATCTGGCAGTTGCACGAAGCCTTCGCGCTGCTGTCCGGCCGGCATCCCAACGTCACCTTCGCGCCGATGTATGACGCGATGTGGCGCGGCGGCGCCTTCACGTGGAAGCCATCCTTCAGCGCGGCGAAGATCCTGTGCTTCTCCTGGGCGCTGGCAGCCGAGGTGATGTGCCGTGCCCCGGTCCATACCCGCGTTCAGTATTTCCCCGACCCGTCGGCCGCGCCGCCGGTGACGGATTTCGACACGCTACGCGGCGTCCTGTGGTACCGCCGCCGCGACATCCCGCCCGAGGCGGCCTTCGCGCTGACGGCGGGCACGCCTTTCGCGTCGCTGGCCATCCACGATGCCCCCGACCCAGGCCATGAGGCACCCTTCCCTGACACCGCGCCGGCGCATATCGGCCGCTTGATCCGCACCACATGGTCGGCGGATGGCGCGGCATTCGCGGATGTCTTGTCGGACGCGAACGTGTTCTTCGCCCCCCGGCCGCTGGAAGGGATCGGTATGGCGTTCCTCGAGGCCATGGCACGCGGCCTGTGCGTCGTGTCCCCGGACGCGCCGACGATGAACGAATACATCTCCCACGGCACCAACGGCCTGCTGCATGCGCCGGGCAACCGCGCACCGCTCGGCTTCGCGCATGCGCGCGCAATCGGCGCGCGGGCACGCGACAGCATCGTGCGCGGCCGCGCCCGGTGGGAGGCCGGCATTCCCGCGCTGCTCGACTTCCTCACCACGCCAAAAGCCACGATCGCCGGGCGGGGTGCGAGCATCGTGAGCCCGCCCGCACCGCCCGATGGCTGGCAACTCCTCGATGGTGAGGGCGTCGACCACGATGCCGCCGCCCTGCACCGCGCCATCACCGAAGCGCCGCCGGAGGCGCAAGTCATCCGCGGCCACCACGTCGCCCGCGATCTGCAAGGCCGCGAGACGCTGCACCGCATCGGCGATTTCGAGGCTGCCTGGGCGCGCCTGTTGGCCGGCGATGTCGGGCCTAAGGGTCCGCGCGGCCTTGGCGTGCCGGAAGCGACGCTGATCCGCGACAGCCTGCTGCATCGCCTGGACGCCGCGGCACCGCAGACCGCGCAGCAATTGGTGGCGCTGCTGCTGCGGGCGGGCGTCGCGGGTGCCGCGATCCACGACGTGGAAGATGTCCTGGCCTGCCGCAACCTTCCCGAGGATTGGCCGGCGCAGCGCCGCGCCTGGTACCAACTGGTTGCCGCCGAGGCGGGAGCGGCGGCGGCCGCGCGCGCCCTGGCGGCGCTGGACGACAGCGCCGCGGCGGCCGAGGCCGCCCATGGCGACGCCCGGCCGGCGCGGCTGGCGATCCGCCTGATCGCGCTGTGCGACCGGCTCTCACCGGCACTCGGCCGGACGGCGGAATCCTTCATCCTCGGCGGTGGGCTGCGACGCCTGCGCGGGCTGGTCCGGCGATGACAGCGCCGCGCTTTTCCATCGTCACGCCGTGCCTGAACCGCGCCACAACGATCGGCGCGGCGATCGACAGCGTGCTGGCGCAGGGCCATCCCTCCTTCGAGCACATCATCGTCGATGGAGGATCGACCGACGGCACCGCCGAGGTGCTGGCCCGCTACCCGCACCTGACAGTGATCCGGGAAGCCGACCGCAATCTCTACGACGCCATCAACAAGGGGCTGCGAAGCGTGCATGGCGAGATCGTCGGCCTGCTGAACAGCGACGACCTGTTCGCCCCCGGCGCCTTCGCCGCGGCCGAGGCGGGTTTCACCGACCCGGCGGTCGAGATGGTGCTCGGCGCCGCAGAGTTCTTCTCCGAGCAGGACGGGCGGGAGGTGGTGCAGCAGCTCCTCACCGGTGCCGCCAACGACCTGGCCGAGGCCAATGTCATCGGTGGCATCACCACCATGAACGCAGCCTTCTACCACCGCACCCTGATCGAGCGCGTCGGCCCCTTCGACGACCGCTTCCCGCTTTCGGCCGACAAGGATTTCTGGCTGCGCCTGGTGCTGCTGGCGCCGCGCCTGGCCAGGACCGAGGCGACGATCATCCGCTACCGGTCGCATGCCGGGTCGTTGACCTTCGCCGCCGGCGACCTGCGGGAGAAGCTGTCACGCCACAACCTGGCGACGGCGCGGACCCGGTTGCCGGAAACGCCGCCCGGTTCCGCCGCACGGGCAGCGTATCGCCGCTGGCATGGCTGGGCGACCGGCTACCGCATGCTGGTGCAGGCCCGGCAGGGGGCGCTGGGACCGGCACTGGCGACAATGCGGGCGGGCTTCGCAGCCGACATGGCCTGGCTGGCGCGGTTCCTGGCTGTTCTGCCAGGGCATTGGCGGGGCCGCGCGACGCGGCGCGGGGCCGTCTAGATGCTGCCGTTTTCCTTCGGTACATCCGCGATGACAATGATGTCCCCGAGGGACGGATCGAATCCCGCATGACCCTTCTGATCACTGGTGGCCTGGGCTTCATTGGCTCGGCGGTGCTGCGGCGGCTGTTGTCGACCACGGATGAGGTGGTGGTGAACGTCGACCGCATGACCTATGCGGCGAGCCCCGAGAGCCTGGGC
>NZ_JBDOQQ010000056.1:0-1045 GCF_039839775.1 Roseomonas sp. CAU 1739 | reverse complement strand
TAGAGCACGCTGCTATTCGTTGGAATCGGGGTTCCGAAACGGGGCGGGATCTGATTCAAGCGTTGGGCTGGGCGATGGAGGCCAGCGCTGATGCGGCCGTACTCCGAGGATCTGCGTGAGCGCGCGGTGCAGCGCGCCGAGGCTGGCGAGACGATCCGCGAGATCGCAGCGGCGTTGCGGATCAGCCCTTCTTGCGTGTCGAAGTGGCGCAAGCGGCAACGCGAGACGGGTTCGCTGGCGCCTGGCCAAGTGGGCGGACACAAGCCACCGACCCTGGTGGGCGAGCATGCCGAGTGGTTGCGGGCGCGGGTCGCAGAAGGCCCGTTCACCACGCGCGGCCTGACAGCGGAGTTGGCTGCGCGTGGCATCAAGACCGACCGGCGCGCGGTGTGGGTGTTCCTGCACGCCGAAGGGCTGAGCTTCAAAAAAAACCGTGCTGCCCGCCGAGCAGTCGCGCCCTGACATCGCCTTCAAGCGCGCCCGCTGGCAGGCCCACCAGGGCAAGATCGATCCGCGCCGGCTGGTCTTCATCGACGAGACCTGGATCAAGACCAACATGGCGCCGCTGCGCGGGTGGGGCCTGCGCGGGCAACGGCTGGATGCACGCGTGCCGCATGGCCACTGGAAGACGCTGACCTTCATCGCCGCCCTGCGGCACGACCGTGTCGATGCGCCCTGCGTGATCGACGGACCGATCAACGGCGACCTGTTCACCGCCTATGTCGAGCAGGTGCTGGTGCCGACGCTGGCACCAGGCAACATCGTCATCCTCGACAACCTCGGCAGCCATAAGGGACACCGCGCGCGCCGCGCCATCCGCCAGGCCGGCGCGCATCTGCTGTTCCTGCCGCCCTACAGCCCGGACCTGAACCCGATCGAGCAACTCTTCGCCAAGCTCAAGCACTTGATGCGCGCCGCAGAGCAGCGGACCGTCGAGACCACTTGGCGCAAGGCCGGCGCACTCCTCGACCTCGTCAGCCCAACCGAATGCGCCAACTACCTCATCAACTCAGGATATGCTTCCACATAAACACAGCACGCTCTA
>NZ_JBDOQQ010000055.1:0-1055 GCF_039839775.1 Roseomonas sp. CAU 1739 | reverse complement strand
CTAGAGCGTTTTCCGACCTGCCTGAATCTTTGTTCTTCCGCGACGCGGGAGGGATCTGATTCAAGCTGACGGTCGGAGTGGAGGCCGACGGTCATGACCAAGGCGCTGTCGGAGGATCTTCGGGAGAGGGTGATGGCGGCGGTGGATGCGGGAGCGACGCATCGCCAGGCGTCGGAGCGGTTTGAGGTGAGCGCGGCGAGCGTGAGCCGGTGGGGCCTGTTGAGGCGCTCGACCGGGACGGTGGTGCCGGGGCGGCTGGGCGGAGATCGGCGGTCGGGGCGGATCGAGGCGCATGCAGCGCTGATCCTGTCGCTGTATGGAAGCCGCAAGGACATCACGCTGGCGGAGATCCGCGAGGAACTGGCCAAGGCTGATGTGGCGGTGAGCATCGCGTCGGTATGGCGGTTCTTCGACCGGCGCGGGCTGACGGTCAAAAAAAGTCGGCGCATGCGGCCGAACAGGAACGCCCCGACGTCGTGATGCGGCGCGCTGAGTGGCGCGAAGCACAGCGTGACTTCGAGCCCGATCGCCTGGTGTTCATCGACGAGACCTGGGCCTCGACATCCATGGCCCGCATCCGCGGGCGAGCCCCGCGCGGTGAGCGTCTGCGCATGGCCATCCCGCACGGGCACTGGAAGACCACGACCTTCGTCGCTGGCCTGCGCAACAGCGGCATGGTCGCGCCCATGGTGCTCGACGGGCCGATCAACGGCATCGCCTTCCAGGCCTATGTCGATCAGGTGCTCGTGCCTGACCTGCGCCCCGGCGATATCGTGATCATGGACAACCTTGGCAGCCACAAGGGCGTCGGCGTCCGCGCCGCGATCGAAGCGGCAGGTGCCAGCCTGTTGTACCTGCCGCCCTACAGCCCCGACCTCAACCCCATCGAGAACGCCTTCGCCAAGCTCAAGGCCATGCTGCGCAAGGCAGCCGAGCGAACCATCGAAGGGCTTTGGTCTTCCATCGGCAGATTGATCGACGCCTTCAATCTAACCGAATGCACCAATTTCTTCCGCAACGCCGGCTATCGATCAAGTTGATCGAAAAACGCTCTA
>NZ_JBDOQQ010000054.1:0-1107 GCF_039839775.1 Roseomonas sp. CAU 1739 | reverse complement strand
ATTTCGAGCGGCATTGCCGCATCGCTGCCGCCTTTGTCCGCATGGCCATGATCCGCATCATGCTGCGGCGCCTCGCCGCAACGCCCTCAATGTGAATCCAAACTTCCCGGATGGGCTCTTAGGGTGCAACGAATCGCAGACAGGATTGAGACGATCGCCGTATCTTATTTCATCGCCGGTCCGGGCTGCCGGAGTGCGGCAGCACGGCTCCGGAGGTGACAATGACGCGCAAGGCGTCCGACTATGATGGTTTGAGTATTCGTCCGCTACTGGCACGACTCGCCGAGGACGCACCTGACGCGCCACAGCCGTTGCAACTCGAGGTCGACCCCGTCACCGGTCTGCTGCGGCAACCGGGGGATAACGTTCCATTCGTCGAGCGCCTTGTCGGCGCGTGGCGCTGCTCACCACGCCGCGCGGACGCACAGCGACGCCCAGGTGACGCAGATCTCAGCGAGCATCCGGGAGTTCGGCTTCACCAACCCGGTGCTGACCGATGGCGCGAACGGCATCATCGCCGGCCACGGCCGCGTGCTGGCGGCGCGCAAGCTGGGTCTGGACGAGATCCCCGTGATCGAGTTGGGACATCTCTCGCCCGCGCAGCGCAAGGCGTACATCCTTGCCGACAACAAGCTGGCGTTGAACGCTGGCTGGGACGAGGACCTGCTGCGGCTGGAACTGGCCGAGCTGCAGGAGTTGGGCTTCGACCTGGATCTGACCGGCTTCGACCCTGACGAGATCGCCGGGTTCCTCGCCGATCCCACCACCGGCCTGACCGACCCCGACGACATCCCGCCGCTGCCGGAGGCGCCGGTCAGCCAGTTGGGCGACGTCTGGCTGCTGGGTCGGCACCGCCTCGCCTGTGGCGACTGCACCGACCCTGCCGTGGTCGGCGCGGCGCTGGGCGGTGTCCTCCCCCACCTGATGGTCACTGACCCGCCCTATGGCGTCGCCTACGACCCCGAGTGGCGGAACCGTGCGGGTGTCAGCACCACCCGGCGCACCGGCAAGGTCGAGAACGACGACCGTGCCGATTGGCGGGAGGCCTGGGCGCTGTTCCCCGGCGATGTCGCCTATGTCTGGCACGGCGCCCTGCACGCCACCACC
>NZ_JBDOQQ010000053.1:0-1151 GCF_039839775.1 Roseomonas sp. CAU 1739 | reverse complement strand
GTGGCCCGCGCGCTCGTGGCCGTCGAGCGATCTCGCCCCGACCTCATGATCGTCGATGCGCATCTGCGTGATGGTAGTGGCATCTCGGCAGTCAGAGAGATCATCCGATCCGGCTTCGTGCCGGATGCCTTCGTTAGTGGGGAGGATTGCAGTGCGTATGCGACGTCGCCGGGCTCGGTAGCTATCGAGAAACCGTACCACCCGACGGAGCTCGCGGAGGCCATTCAGTGCGTACTGACCAGCGATCATGTCGCCCCAGAGCTGAGTGGCCCGTTAGGTGCAGCCGCCAGCGACCTCAACGGTTGAGAAATTGCTCGTTCATCCCAATGCCAGTGGGGATCCCATGAAAAACGACCAGAGCCAAGCTGATCAATCGAACCTCGGCGGCGACGCCTCCCGAATGGAATCAACGAGCCAGGTGCGAATTTTCCCAACGCACACGCCTGACCATAAATCTATCGATATCCATGTCGGTGGCAGAGTGCGCAAGCAACGGCTCCGCGTGGGTTTGAGTCAGGAAGGCCTAGCGAGTGCGATCGGAGTTCCGGTCTCGCAAATTCAGACGCTGGAGTCTGGCCACACCCGTGCCCGAGCTACTCGACTGCACGACATATCCATCGCTCTGAAAGTGCCGATTTCCTTCTTTTTCGGCACGACGGACTCCGGCGCCGGGACAGATGTCGAGCAGCGCACGTCCGACTCTCTCCGAGAGACGGTTCGCAATCACGACACCAACGACTCGCAGGAGGTACGCGACCTGTTGCGAGCCTACTTCGCGATTCCAGATGCGAGACTCCGCACACAGGTCCTCGAGTTGATGCAGAGCTTATGCTCTCCACGTAGGAGCAGCGTCGCCCGAGCTTCTCATCGGTAGATGCGGCTTGGTGACCAACTAAGGTTCGGCAGTTGGCAAAGTTTCACGGTAGGCTGCTTCATCAATAGCAGCGAGGCCCTTGAGCTTGCGTCTGCCATATCACCGGAAACGGCGTCATCGGGTGCGGCGGCGTCGGCGTCATGGAAATCGCGATTCTCTCAGAGCCCATCCGGAAAGGAATTGAATCGGCTGAATCGGATGTGATTCGCTGATCCTGCGGACGATTCGTGGGGCGGATGATGGTGTGGACGGTAGAGCATCGGCGTGCGGCGGATCG
>NZ_JBDOQQ010000052.1:0-1254 GCF_039839775.1 Roseomonas sp. CAU 1739 | reverse complement strand
TGGAGTGCGCCCCTTGGGGTGGACAGATTGAGCGATTGAAATTGACGGGCCTTGCTGGGCTTCCGAAGGATGGAAGCTATGACGAAGCATCGATCACACAGCGCCGCGTTCAAGCGGCAGGTAGCCGAGGAGTTCATCGCGGGCGAGACGTTGCACGCCCTGTCGAAGCGGCACGATATCTCGCGGCAGCTGATCCGGATCTGGGTCGGCAAGCTCGAGGCCGGTGCTCTGGATGATGATGTGCAGGCCGCCGATCTGATCCAGGAATACGAGGCCCGGATCGCCGCTCTCGAGCGATTGGTCGGCAAGCAGGCGCTGGAGCTCGAGTTTCTAAAGGGGGCGCTGCAGCACGCACGCCGGCCGCGAAGCGCGAGTCCCTCCGTCGTCACCGGCCCTACGGCATCACTGTCAGCAGAGGGTGCGAGTTGATGGGCTTGGCGCGATCGACCTTCTATGACGCACCGTCTGCCGTTGCCACGGTGGATGACACCCTCGCCCGGATCAGCGCGATCTGTGATGAGTTCGAATGCTACGGCTATCGGCGCGTGGGCGCGGCACTGCGCCATCAGGGCATCGTCGTGAACGGCAAGAAACTCCGCCGCCTGATGCGTGAACAGGGCCTGCAGCCCAAGCGGCGCAGGCGATACGTCGCCACGACCGACAGCGATCATGCGGGTCCGATCTTTCCGAACCTGGCCAAGGGCATGGTCCCTGACCGGCCCGACCAGCTCTGGGTCGCTGATCTGACCTACGTCGCCATCCCTGGCGGCTTCGTCTACCTCGCGGCGATCCTCGACGCCTGGTCGCGCAAGGTGGTCGGCTATGCCATCAGCCGATCTATCGATACCCGGATTGCCGTCGCAGCCCTCAAGGCCGCAATCCGGAACCGCAATCCAGCCGACGGCTGCATCCACCATTCCGATCGCGGCTCGCAATATGCGTCGGAGAGCTACCGCGCTTTATTGCAGGCCCATGGCTTGGCAGGATCAATGGGGCGCCGCGGCAATCCATATGACAATGCCAAGGCCGAGAGCTTCATGAAGACCCTGAAGGTCGAGGCCGTGTATCTGGCCGCCTACGAGACGTTCGAGGATGTCACCGCCGACCTCCCGCGTTTCATCGACGAGGTCTACAATACGCGACGCCTACACTCAGCGCTCGGCTACCTCAGCCCCGTGCAGTTCGAGGCACAACACGCCCGGCAGACGGTCAAAGCCGCCGCCTGATCCTGTCCACCCCAAGGGGCGCACTCCA
>NZ_JBDOQQ010000051.1:0-1386 GCF_039839775.1 Roseomonas sp. CAU 1739 | reverse complement strand
TGACCGTGCATTTCTGCGTACACGACGAAGGCGATTCCGCCGGCGTCGTGGTCGTCGAGGGGATCAAGTCCGGCCAGACGCTGAATGGCTGGATCATGGACCAGGACCGGATGATCGAATTCCCGGCCAAGTCCGACATCCCGATCGGCCACAAGGTCGCCATCAAGGCGATCGCCAAGGGCGACACCATCATCAAATACGGCGTGGATATCGGGAAGGCCGTCGCCGACATCGGCGCGGGCGAACATCTGCACGTCCACAACGTCAAGACGAAGCGGTGGTAAGCGCCATGGGCATCAATCTCAAAGCGGCCACCTTCGAAGGCTGGCGCCGCGACAATGGTCGCATGGGCGTGCGCAACCATGTGCTGATCCTGCCGGTGGACGACATCTCCAACGCCGCGGCCGAGGGTGTCGCGCGCAACATCCAGGGCACGCTGGCGATCCCGCACGCCTATGGGCGGCTGCAGTTCGGCGCCGACCTCGACCTGCATTTCCGCACCATCATCGGCACCGGCTGCAACCCCAACGTCGCGGCAGTGGTGGTGATCGGCATCGAGCTCGGCTGGGCGTCGAAGGTCGCCGAGGGCATCGCCAAGACCGGCAAGCCGGTCGAATACTTCGCCATCGAGCAGAACGGCGACATCAACACCATCGCCGCCGCCTCCCGCGCTGCCTATCGCATGGTGAAGTACGCGACCGCGCTGAAGAAGACGCGCGCGCCGATGGTCGATCTGTGGGTGTCCACCAAATGCGGTGAATCCGACACGACCTCGGGCCTGGCTTCCTGCCCCACTGTCGGCGATTCCTTCGACAAGCTGTGGGCCAACGGCAATACGCTGGTGTTCGGCGAAACCACCGAACTGACGGGTGGCGAACACCTGGTCGCCGCGCGCTGCAAGACGCCCGAGATCCGCGCCGAATTCATGCGGATGTTCGACCGCTACCAGGCGATCGTCGAGGCCAACAAGACGTCCGACCTGTCCGACAGCCAGCCCACCAAGGGCAACATCGAAGGTGGGTTGACCACCATCGAGGAGAAGGCGCTCGGCAACATCCAGAAGATCGGCAAGAAATGCACGGTCGATGGCGTGTTGGACAAGGCCGAGGAGCCGACGCATCCGGGGCTGTGGTTCATGGATTCGTCCTCCGCGGCGGCGGAGATGGTGACGCTCTGCGCGGCCTCCGGCTTCGCGGTGCATACCTTCCCGACCGGCCAGGGCAACGTCATCGGCAACCCGATCCTGCCGGTCATCAAGCTGACGGCCAATCCGCGCACCATGCGCACCATGTCCGAGCACGTCGATGTGGACGTGACCGGGCTACTGCAGAAGCAGATGAACATGGACGAGGCCGGCGAGGCGCTGCTCGACTGCATCATCCGCAC
>NZ_JBDOQQ010000050.1:0-1431 GCF_039839775.1 Roseomonas sp. CAU 1739 | reverse complement strand
ACGTCGATCCGCCGCACGCCGATGCTCTACCGTCCACACCATCATCCGCCCCACGAATCGTCCGCAGGATCAGCGAATCACATCCGATTCAGCCGATTCAATTCCTTTCCGGATGGGCTCTCACATGACCCGCGAGAGCGCTTCGGACGATGGTCGAACCTCAACTGACCTACCTCTGCTTTTCAGCCGCTGCTCCAGAAACGGATGCGATCAAGCGCGCGCTAACCGCCGGCCCGGCGCCGATGATCCAAGGCCCATTTGTGGATACACCCGCGGGCCTTGTCGGCGCGACCAAGGCGGCGAGGCTAGTCATCGTGCGCATGTCGTTCTCATGTCCTTCGCCACTGTTAGCCGACCCGGCTCAGTATGCCGCGTGGCCGGACTGGAAGGCGGGTAGCGGGCGCTGGCAGAGCCACCTCATTGTTTCGGCAACGCCCCTGCGTTCCGATGCGCCAGAGGCGCCACGGGTCACAGCTGCTACCCTGTTCGCTGTTTCTGCGGCAATTGCGCAGGCGCAAGCACCGATGCTGTGGCGTGGTCGGGAAACCTCTTGTTCCACGATTCCGCTCTCTTCAGTAGAGCGGTCGCATATAGTTCGCTGCCGCCGGACGTCGTCGTACGCTGCCATTGGCGAGGCCGCCCTCCGTCAGGTCTCGGCGCGCGCACCGAGGGGCTCCGGGCTTTAGGTCTACCGGAACTTGACTATCCCCCGACAGGCGAGGACGCCGATACAATCGATACGAAATTGAAGAACGTCGCCGCGTATCTGATCGCGAAGGGAATGGTTCTTAATGATGGTGACACGTTTAGCATCGGGAACAATGCTCCAGTAAACGTTAAGCATACGAAAGATGAGAGCGGCAATATGGTTCTCATGCTTGAAAGGAGTTCTATTTCCTGAGCTTGATTGATAAAATACCGACACCTATTCAAAATATATGAGTAGAGAATTTTTAGTTATGATGAGAGCCCTGCTGTGAGGTGGCGGATCATGGCCGTGCGGACGAAGGCGGTGGCGATGCGGCAATGCCGCTCGAAGTCGCGGGCGAGGCGGCGGTTGTGGCTGATCCATGCGATGGTGCGTTCCACGATCCAGCGCTTCGGCAGGACAACGAAGCGATGGCGATCGCAGCGGCGCGCGATCTCCATATTCCACGTGCCAGTTCGGGCCACGGCGGCGGCCATTTTCGGTCCCTGATAGCCTGCGTCGCCGATGATGCGCTCGACGAAGGGGAACAGCCTGCGCGTCTGCCGTCCCCCTCCAGAGAATTTCGTTCCCCGGTTCCCACCGCTGCTCCATTCTTCTCTCTCAGAGCCCATCCGGAAAGGAATTGAATCGGCTGAATCGGATGTGATTCGCTGATCCTGCGGACGATTCGTGGGGCGGATGATGGTGTGGACGGTAGAGCATCGGCGTGCGGCGGATCGACG